>DASYRF010000389.1:0-37600 GCA_036004705.1 Myxococcota bacterium | reverse complement strand
CGACCGGCCCCACCGCCGACGTCGTCGTCCTCGAGCGAACCTGGTGACACGACCGCTCCCTGACCACGACTGGCGCCGGAGCGTCGTGCTCGATCGAGTTGGTGCCACGACCGGTCCCCGACCGCGACCGATCTCGGAATTTCGTTCGCTAGCCGGGCACGGTGCCCATCACCGCGAGCTGGGTGACGCTGAAGAACCAGCGACCCGCGGCGGCGGCGGCGCGCACCTGTTGCCACCAGCCCTGCGCCTCCTCGACGGTGGCGGCGCCCTCCTGCACCGCCACCGTGGCCCGCGACTCCACGAAAGCCAGCCAGCCCGCCGGCGGCGCGTCCGCCGGCACCAGGTCGCCCTCGAAGTCGACCAGTGGAAGCACCGCCACGTCGCGCAGTCCCGCCCCCCGCAGCAGCGGCGCGAGGCGGCGGCCGATCCAGCCGTCGACGTGGCGGTCCGTGCTGGCGCAAAGGATCCGTCGCGTGAGGTCGCGCGCGCCCGGGTAGACCATCACCGTCTCGTCGTCGCGCTCCACGCACAGCACGTGCCCGCCGGGCCGCACCACGCGCGCCATCTCGGCGATCACCTTTTCGGCGGGGTCGACGTGCAGCAGCACCCAATGGCACAACGCGCCGTCGAAGGCGCCGTCGGAGAACGGCAGCGCACGCGCGTCGCCGATTTCGGTCCGCACCACGCCCCCGAGCCCCGCCTCCGCCGCCGCGCGCGCCGCCAGCGCCAGGAGCTCGGCCGAAGGGTCGAGCGCGACGGCTTCGCCGCCCGGCGCCACGCGCCGCGCCAGCGCGAGCGTGACGATGCCGGTGCCGGCGCCAACCTCCAGCACGCGCTCCCCGGGCCGCGGCCCGAGCAGGTCCAGGTAGCGGCGCCGCGATTCCACCTCGGAGGGCGCGTTCCCTACCTGCGCTAGCCGCGCCGCCGCCTCGCCCACCGCCGCCGCGCCGGCCAGGTTGGACCAGCGGTCGCGCCGCCGGGGCGCCGCGGCGTCATCGGACATGAGCGTCATGCGCGCGCCGCGCCCGCGCGACCGCCTCGCGCGCCGCGTGCTTCGCGCGCGCAATGTCCTCGGCGCCGTGGCCCGGCTCCAGCAGCGGGTCGACGACACAAACGCCCACCGTCACCAGCGCGCGTATCCAGCAGACCTCCCACGCGCGCTGGAAATCGGCGCGGTCGAGCGGCGCGGGCGCCAGCGCCTCCTCCAGCTTCGCCAGGTAGTACGCGCGCAGCGGCTCTCGGTCGTCTGGGCCCAGGCCGTCCGCCGGTGGATACGCCCAGAACTGCAGCATCCACCACCATTGCAGATCCAGCGCCGCCGGGCCGCGCATCGCCGCCTCCCAGTCGAACATCATCACGCGCCCGTCCAGGAACGCGACGTTGGCGCGCCGGATGTCGCCGTGCAGGAACGTGAAGGGATGGCGGGCGATCTCGCGCAGCCAGGGGGCGCGGTCCTCCGCCAGGCGCAAGTAGAAGTCGGCGTCGTCCGGGCCCAGCACGTCCAGCAAGACGGGCAGGAAGCGCCCGAGGACGAACTCGTCCGCCAGCCGCCGCAGCCAGCCGTCGGCGGGCGTGCGCCCGCGCCCCCGCGCCACGAGCGGCTCGGCGACCATCGCCGTGAAGGTGTCCAGGTGGCCGAGCGGGATCGCCGCCAGCTCCTCCGTGCGGCCCCAATAGCGCGCGTGCAGGCGGGCTAGCCCGCCTAGCAGCGCGCGGGCTTTTTCCTCGTCGAAGGCACCGCGCGGGACGACGCCGGCCGACACGTCGTCCATCAGGATCCACCATTCGTCACGCTCTTCGTGGCGGGCGACCTCGATGGTGGGACAGGCCAGCGGCGGCGGAAGGCGCGACAGCGCGCCGCTGCGAAAGAGCTCGACTTCGGTGAAGGGGCTCTCGCCCAACGCCGCCAGCGCCTCCCGGAAGAGACTGCCGGCGGCGACCATCTTGAGGACGAACTTGTGCTCGGTGCCGTCGCCAGCGCGCGCACGCAGGCGGACGACGCGCGTGCCGCTGCGCCCGTCCGTGAAGGGCTCCTCGGCGAGGGCGCACACGTCGACCGTACGCCCGGCGCGCCGCAGCGCCGCGTCGAGATAGGCGCAGTCCGGCGTTCCCGTGACGCGGGGGACCACCACCGGACCGTCGCCGGCCGACACTTGTGGATTAGTAGCGGTCGCGGCCGCCGCGGCCACCGCCGCCGAACCCGCCGCCGCCGCCGCGCCCGCCGCGGCCCCCGCCCCCGCCGCCGCCGCGGTCCTCGCGGGGCTTCGCCTCGTTGACCGTGAGCGTACGCCCCTCGTGCTCGGTGCCGTTCAGGGCGTCGATGGCCGCCTTGGCCTCGGCGTCCGAGCTCATTTCCACGAACCCAAAGCCCTTGCTGCGACCCGAATCACGGTCGGCGATGACGTCCGCCGACTGCACCGAGCCGTACTGCCCGAACAGCTCTTGGAGCTGCTGGCTGGTAACCCCGTAGGAGAGGTTGCCGACGTAGAGCTTCTTTCCCATTCCCGATCTCCTGTGCGCTCGACTTCGTTTCGTTCCGTTCCAGTGGGCCGGCCTCCGGCCCCCAAGCGGTAGGAGGGCCGACAGAGGCTGCACGAAGCGCGACCGTACAGGAGCGTTGCGTACCGACCCGTTCGACGAACCAACCGGCCCCCATTCTAGCCCGTCACAAAGGCGAAAGGAAGCGGGCCGGCCCCGGGCGAAGGGTGCCCCGCGCCCCGGCGAGCCGCCTAGAAACCCCATCGCCTCGGCGGGCACAGCCCCATCGCCGTGCCGCGTGCAACCGCCGCCCTTTGCCGCCGAGAACCCTGCGGCCCCCGGCTCGGAAGTTTGCGAGTGGCGCAGGCCGGGAGAGCTGCGGGCGCGCGATCGCCTAGACGGCTAGAATCCCATCGCCTTGGCGATGACCTCCTTCATGATCTCCTGGGTGCCGCCGCCGATGGGAAGCAGCCGCGCGTCGCGGCTGAGGCGCTCGACCAGCGTCTCGCGCATGTAGCCCATGCCGCCGTGGAGCTGCACGGCGTCGTACGTCACGCTCACCGCCGTCTCGGCGGCGATGTTCTTCGCCATCGACACTTCCTTCACCAAGTAGTCGCCGCGGTCCATGCGCGCGGCGACCTGGTAGGTGAGGGTGCGGGCGGCGAGCAGGCGCGTCGCCATGTCGGCGAGCTTGTGGCGCGTCACCTGGAAGCCGGCCAGCGGGCGCCCGAAGGCCTGGCGGGCGCGGGACCACTTCTCGGCCTCCTCCAGCGCCATCTGCGCCGTGGCGCAGCCGTACGCCGCCAGCGCCAGTCGCTCCATCTGGAAGTTGCGCATGAGCGCGACAAAGGCCGCGCCCTCGTCGCCGACGCGGTTGGCGACCGGCACGCGCACCTCGCTGAACGACAGCTCGGCGGTGTCGCTCGCCCACCAGCCCGTCTTCTTCAGCGCGCGCGACACCTCGAAGCCCGGCATCCCGCGCTCCAACACCAGGAACGTGAGCCCGCCGTGCGGATCGTCGCTCGTGCGCACCAGCGTCGTGACGAAGTCGGCGCGCACGCCGGAGCTGATGAAGAGCTTCGCGCCGTCCACCACGTAATGGTCGCCGCGCCGCACCGCGCGCGTGCGCACCGCGGCCACGTCGCTGCCCGTCCCTGGCTCGGTGATGGCCAGCGCGGCGATCTTCTCGCCGCGCAGCACCGGCCGCACGAAACGGTCGGCCAGCCCCGCGTCGCCGCTCTGCACCAGCGGCGGCAGCGCGATGCCCAGCGAGCTGAGCCCCACCACCACGCCCGTCGTGCCGCCGCGCATTAGCCCCTCGATCGCCATCACCTGGTGCGTCGCGCCGCCGCCGGGGCCGCCGACCTCGGGCGCGAATCCCACGCCCAGCACGCCTGCCTCGGCGGCGCGCCCGTACAGCCCGCGCGGGAACTCGCACGCCTCTTCCCATTCGAGGGCGTGCGGCGCGATCTCCTTCTCGGCGAAGCGCCGGCAGGTGTCGCGCAGCGCGCGGTGGGTGTCGTCCAGCAGGTTGTCGAAGAAGCGGTCGTCCATGGCGCCGGAGCATAACCCGCCGGCGACGCCTTCGGCGCGGCCGCCTAAGGAATGAGGCCGATGAGCGCGTCGCCGAGCTTTGGCTGGTCGAACTTCCCGAGCCAGATGCTCCAAGTGCCCTTCATGAAGTCGATGCCGTCGACGGTTGCCGTTCCGCCGCCCTGCACCGTCACGGTGGTCTTCTTGGTGGCGGCGCTGTAGACGATGCTGGTCCAGTGACCCTCGGTCATCTCGTCGCCGCTGAACGCCGACAGCAGCTTGTCGATCTTGGCGGTGTTCGTGTAGCCGTTGCGCTCGTAGCCCTCGCGGAAAGCGTTCTTGATCTTGTCGGTGTCGACGTCGCGCAACATCTTGAAACCGATCTTCTTGTCGACGTCCATGTCGATGACGGCGGCCTTCGTCTTCGCTGGCGGCAGCTCCTTCATGTAATGGTGGATCTCGTAGACGTTGACGTTGATGAACGCCACGGTCTTCACGCGGATGCCCGAGCCGGTGTGGTAGAAGCCGTCTGCGCCGCGGTCGAGGGCCCACGCCGGGGGCACCGCCGCGGCAGCGGCGAGGGCGACGGCGGCGCACAGCGCGAGCGGCAGCGGCGGCGCGCCGGCGGCGGCGGCGGCGCGCGTGCGGCGGGCTAGACGGGACCGAACCGCGGGCGGGTTCATCGGAGCCTCCTGAGGGTGGCCTTCGGATCGACGTCCGGACCAGGCGCGCGATTCTAACGCGCCCGAGGGCCCGGGCGCACGATCGCAAACGCCGCCAGGCCGCCGAGCGAGAAGCCCAGCGCGTTGGCGGCGCCGTGGATCTCCGCCATGCGCGGGATGCCGAGGTACACGCGTCCCTGGAACTCGCCGAGCGCGTACGCGCAGGCCGCCGCCATCGTCACGACCAGCGCGGCGCCGGCGAGCGTCAGCAGCGCGCGGGCCACCGGGTGGCCGGCGCGTCCCAACGCCGGGGCCACGCGCAAGACGAGCAGCGCGCAGAAGAGCAGCAGCCCGGCGGCGAGCGCGAACGCGGCGGCGACCTCGAGGAGCGGCGATACGGTGATGCCGGCGGCGATGAGCGGCGGGCCCAGCGCCACGGCGCCCGCGGCGGCGAAGTAGGCGCGGCGCAGCCGCGGGCTTGGGGCGGGGGCCGACGCGGAGGCGGGGCTGGAGGCGGCGGCGGACGCGGACGTGGAGGCGGGACCGGCGGCCGTGCCCGCCGCGGCGCCGGCGCCCGCCAGCAGCGTACGGCCCGCGAGGCCGGCGATGATGGGCGCCGCGAATCCCGCGTAATGGAAGTGCACGGCGGTGAGCAGCGCGATCGTCGGTCCGAACCCGAGCACCGCGAGCCCGAACCGTTCGATCGCCAGCCACGCACCCCCGATCGCCAGATAGGCATGGCCCGCGTCGATGCACGCTTCTTCAAAAGGCACGAGCGCGCGCGCCACGCCGCCGCGCAGCCGGCGCTGCAGCCCGAGCAGGGCGAGGATCCCCGTCGTGGCGATCCAGGGCGCCGCCAGGGCGCCGGCGGTGCGCCCCGGCAAGAGCCGCAGCGACGCCGCCAGCAGGGCCGCGGCGGGGGGCCCCACCACGCAGGCCGCCCGCCACAGCACGGGCCGCGGACGCGCGTCGCCCGCCGCGGCACGCGCCGTCGCCAGCAGCGCGAGCGGCACCGTGACGAACGGCGCCAGCAGCAGGAGCCGCTCGATGAGCTGGATCTCCGCCGCCTTTGCCGACGGGAACGCCCAAAGCGCCGCCCATGCCACCGCGCCCAGCGCGGCCCACGCGCGCGGCAGCTTCTCCCAGGGCCTCATCGCCGCATCGTACCGGCCCGTGCAGTGCCCCGTCGAACTGACGCAAAGGTCTGTTTGCGGCGCTGCAAAGCGGATCCGCCGATCCCAGCCGCCGTGGGGTCGGCCGCGCGATGCCAAGGCCCTGACGGGCGCTAACCTAGCGATTCGGCTAGCCCGGCCCCCGCCGGGCAGCGCGGCACGCCGGGTGCTTCTCGCGATAACGGCGAAACCAGGGGGTCTCCCATGGGAAGGGCGTACGGCAGCGGCAGTGGGCTCGTGCTGGTCGTGGACGACGAGGCCGACGTGCGGGGTCTCATCGTGGACGTCCTGCAGTGCGAAGGCTACGAGGCGTGCGCGGCGCGCGACGGGAGGGCCGCGCTGGCCGCCGCTGCCCGGCGTCCCCCCGACGTCGTGGCGCTCGAGCTCGTCCTACACGACGCCGACGGAGTCGAGGTGGCGCGCCAGCTTCTGGCGCGCGCCCCGCGCGTGCGCTTCGTGTTCGTCAGCGCGCTCCTCCGCCGCGGCGCCCAGGCCGCGCGCCAGTTCAGCGCCGCGTTCGTTCCCAAGCCCTTTCGCGTCGACCAACTCTCCACCGCCGTGCGCGACGCCTTCGCCGCCAGCCGCGCCTGACCCCGCTGCCCAGGCAGCGTGCGCGCCGGCGTCCTCCGTCGCCCGCCGCGCCCGCCGCGGAGCTCCGGTCCGGCGCCCCGATCATCATCCCCTGAAGCGCTTCGTGCGCGCGGCCTGGCGCGGACCACCTACTTCGTCGGCGCGGCGGCGGCCTCCGCGGCGAGCCGCTTCGTGTTGGCGTAGAGGTACCAGCATAGGAGCAAGATCACGGCCTGGACGACGAGGACGAGGATGAGACTGTCCTTCTGCATGACGGAGAGGGCGGTCTGCGCGGCCGAGCGCAGTGCCGCCAGGACCAGGAGCACGTTGATCGGCATGACCGACCCCGCTAACAGCTTCGGCAGCATCACGCCGACGCCCACGAACCCCAGCGCCAGCACCAGCGACGAGCCGTTGAGGACGAGCGTGACGAAGTCTGGCGACGCCCGCAGCCCCGTCACGCTGAAGTACAGCGACAACACCCCCGCAGCGATGAAGTAGATGCGCAACGACTTGGTGGTCTCTTTCACGGCCCCTCCCAGCAGGATTGATTGAACGGCTCGCCGCCAACCGCGCGACGGTCCGGCAGACTGTAGGTCACCTCCCCGCCCCGTTCAACGCCACGGCCGCGCCGCGCGACCCTCGGAATTGGGAGGGATACGGGTACGTTGGTGACGTGGGTCGTCGAGCCTGCAGTCCGTATGACATGAAAGGTTAGTGTAACATAAGCGTAAACCCCTGTAAACGTTGCGATTGCGGAACGAGACGCCAGCCGGTACACTCATGCGCCTGTCCATGACCGGTAACGCGCTTCCCCGTCGATCAGTCCCCAGCGTCTGCGAAGACCCGGAGCCCGCTGGCCGTCCACCCAGCTCGGGAGGTGCGCTCGGATGAGCGAGTTACGTCCACGGCGAGGAAAAGTCCTGGTGGTAGACGACGACAGCGTGGCGCTGACGCTCGCCAGCGAGCGTCTGGAGGAAGCGGGCTACGAAGTCGTCACGCGGATGCAGGCGATTGGCACCGGTTCCAGCATGCTACGTGAGCGCCCCGACTTCGTCCTGCTCGACGTTCGAATGCCCGGGCTGACCGGCGACAGGCTGGCCGCGATCCTCGCCCAGAACCGCTACCTCGCCAACGTGGCGATCATCCTACACTCCGGCAGTGATGACACCGACCTGGAGTCGCTGGCGCGCCGGTGCGGCGCGGCGGGCGCCATCCGCAAGACGATGGACGACCAGCGCTTCATCGCGGAGTTCGAGCGCCTAGCCGATCGCTGGCGCACCTCGGTCAAGCCCGACGGGACAGGGGGCAGGGGCCCATGAAGAGCTTCGGCAGGGCCTTGTTGATCGCGCTCGGGACCGGGATGCTCGCCGTAGGGTGCGGGTCCGACCCGCTGACCCGCTCCGAGCGGGGGATCCTGGAGGGATTCCGGCTGGGTCCTGTACCGCCGGATCCCACCAACGCGGTCGCGGACGACCCGGCGGCCGCGGCGCTCGGGCAGCAGCTGTTTTTCGACACGCGCTTCTCCGGGCCGCTGCTGATGGACAGCGCCCTCGGTCTGGCCGGCGAGGCGGGGCTCGTCGCGTGCGCCACCTGCCACGAGCCCGCCGAAGGGGGCACCGATCACCGTTCGACGCCGGGCAACGTCAGCATCGCCGCCGGCTACACCGGTCGCAACGCCCCCACGATCTATAACGCGAGGCACGACGGGCCGTGGGAGTTCTGGGACGGCCGCCGGGACTCGCTGTGGAGCCAGGCGCTCGGCCCGCTGGAGAGCGCGGCCGAGCACGACGGGTCGCGCTTGCAGTACGCGCATCTCCTCTACGACTGCTATCGCCCGGCGTACGAGGCCACGTTCGGCCCGATGCCCGACCTGGCCGACGCGGTGCGCTTCCCGCCGGACGGCAAGCCGGGCGACCCACCCTGGGAAGCCATGGCCGCCGCCGACCAGGACGCCGTCAACCGCGTGTACGCGAACCTGGGCAAGGCCGTCGCGGCCTACGAGCGGCTGCTGGTCAGTGCCGACTCCCCCTTCGACCGTTTCATGGCGGGCGACGAGACGGCGATGTCCGAAGGCGCCGTGCGCGGGGCCAAGCTCTTCATCGGCAAGGCCTCCTGCAACGAGTGCCACAACGGCGGCAACTTCAGCGACGGGCTGTTCCACAACGTGGGCGTGCCGCAAGCGGGCCCCAACCTGCCCGCGGTGGATCGTGGCCGCGCCGACGGCATCGCCGCGGTGCTGGCGGATCCGTTCAACGCGGCGGGCGCCTACAGCGACGACCCGACCGCGTCCGGGCACCTCGACGGGCTCGTCGAGCGCCCCGAGGACGAGGGGGCCTTCAAGACGCCGACGCTGCGGGGCGTGTCGCGCACCGCGCCCTACATGCACAACGGCATGCTCGCCACGCTGCGCGACGTCGTCGTTCACTACCGCGATGGCGGAGGCCCGCCCGGGAGCTTCGCCGGGACGCTCGACAGCGCCATGGCGCCGCTCGCTCTCGACGACCAGGAGATCGACGATCTGGTCGCGTTCCTGGAGGCACTCGACGGGGCGCCGCTGCCGCCCGCGCTGGTGACGGCGCCGGTCCTTCCCGCGGGCTGCCCGTGATCGGAGCGCGGCTCCCCCGGGGGGGACCGCTGCTGGCGGCCTTGCTCCTGGTCCTGGGGGGCCGCGTCGCGCTGGCCGCCGCGCCCGAGTCGGCGCCCGCCACAAGCTCGCTCGAAGCGCGCGTCGCCGCCCTGGAGGCCGAGATCGCGCGCCTGCGCGCGGCCGAAGCGGCTGCGGCCGCAGCCGCCGGCGCCGGCGTCGCTACCTCCACCCCCGCCGCCCCGCCGCCCGCCACTACGCCGCCGGAGATGCACGGCGCCGCCCACCTCCTGCTCCCGGACGACGTGCGCCTCCGTCTCACCGGGTACGTCGATCTCGGGCTGTTCGACGCGTTCGGCGACGGCGTCGCCTACGTGCGCGACGCCGGCCACGCGCTCTACCCCGAGTACGACAGCTTCACCTGGGTCTTCTATGGTGATCCCTGGTCGAACCCCATCAACGCCCAGGGCGACTCCGCGGACCTCGGCCTCGACCGTACGAACGTCCCGCGCTTCGACCCCATCCAGTCGCACGGGAAATCCAGCTTCCTCGTCAACACGCTCAACCTCGGGCTGGTCGCCGGTGTGGGCGAGCGACTGCTGTTCGAGTCGAGCGTCAACTTCGAGCCGCGCCAGGGCACGCTGGGCTCGGCGGGCGACCAGATCGACGTGGACCTCGCCTACCTGGAGTGGATCCCCCTGCCTGGGCGCGACCTGCACTTCTTCGCCGGCAAGTTCGAGTCGACGTTCGGCATCGAGTACCGGCGGCGCAAAGCCCCCGATCGGTTCGGTGTCACGCCGTCGATCATCGCGCGCTACACCGTGGGGCCCCTCACGGGCCTGAAAATTCGCGGCGGCCTGGGCGGCGTCGTCACCTACGCCTTCGCCGTGAGCAACGGGTCGACGTTCACCGAGAAGTTCGCCCACTTCTTCAACGAGGTGGACACCAACGACGTGAAGACGGTGTCGGGGCGCGTCTCGGTGAGGACGCCCCCTCGCTGGCCGGTGTTCGTGGAGGTCGGCGCGTCGGGCGTCTTCGGCGCGCAGGACCTGCAGCCCACCAACGACACGCTCACGTGGCAGGTGGGCGCCGACCTCAACGTCGTCTTCCGCGACTTCGAGCTACGCGCCGAATACCTGCACGCCGACGTCAACGGCGCCGGGCTCGAGTCCGCGGGCGAGAACGGCGGCAGCCCGCGGCTGCGCGCCAACGGCTGGTACGCCGAGGTGGTCTACCAGGTGCTGCCGTGGCTCGGCGTGCTGGCGCGCGTCGACCAGCGCGTGGCGCTGATGTTCGCCGAGCCGAACCTGTACGTGACCAACACCCTGCGCCTCACGGGCGCGCTGCGCTTCGACGTCACCTTCAACGTGGTCGCGAAGCTCGAATACCTGCACTTGTTCGAGCTGGGCACGCCCGATATCGTGGACGACGTGATCACCAGCTCGCTGATTCTACGGTTCTAGGGCTAGGGGAAGAGGAGAATAGCAGCGAATGACACAGCAACGGCGGAACAGGCGGCTCGGTTGGATCGTGGCCGGTGGCACCGCGGCGCTGCTGGCGGCTGTCGTCGCCACGTTGTCGGTCGCCGCGCGGCTGGCGACGGCCGCCGCGGGGACAGCCGGCGCAGCAGCGAGCACGGGCACGGCGGCCGGCAGCGTGCTCGCCAAGGACAGCGGCAGGCCGGTCATCGTCTACCTGGAGCACGTGCCGGTGGTGACGGCGGCCGCGGCGGCGGCGACCGGCGCGAAGCACGCCGAGATCGTGCAGAAAGGCCGGGCGTTCGTCCCGGGCGTGGCGGTGGTCGTGGCCGGCAGCGCGATCGACTTCCCGAACTTGGACAAGTTCTACCACAACGTCTTTTCGGTCACGCCGGGCGACGAGTTCGATCTGGGGCTCTACCGCGGCGGCGTCACGAAGTCGGTCACGCTGCGCAAGCCCGGCGAAGTGGACGTCTACTGCAACATCCACCCCGACATGGTCGCCAAGGTGCTCGTCCTGGAGAATCCGTTCTACGCCGAGGCCGGCGGCGACGGGGCCTGGACGATCGCGGGCGTGCCGCCGGGCAGCTACACGGTAGTGGCCTGGTCGCCCACGCACGTACCCGATCGCCGCACGGTCGAGGTCAAGGCCGGCGCGGTGACGCGCCTGGACCTGGCTCTGAAGGACAAGCGTCCCGACGACGCCCACATGCGAAAGGACGGGACCCCCTATGGCCGCTACAAGTGATCCAGCGTCGCGCCGCCCGCGAGCGGCGGCGCCGGCGCTGGTGCTCGCCGCGGCCTTGCTGTCGGCGTGCGCGCAGCCCAGCGCGCCGCCGCGCACGCTTCCGTCCACCATGTCGTCGCCTCCGGAATTCCCCCCGGCGATGCTGGAGGCTTGCGCCGGAGACGGAACGGTACGCTCGCTGGCCGAGCTGATGTCGCGGCGCTTCAACCCCGCCCTCACCCGCATCAGCTACACGCTGCATCACGACGCGCGCGACACCGCCACCCGGATGGAGGACGTGGTCGGCACGACCGCCGTGCTGCTCGGATGTGTGCACGAGACCCCCGTGCACTTCGCCGCTTTCCGCGGCATGGACCTGCGCCGTAGCGGCGATTTCTACCATTTCCTGGAGGCGCTCCAGACCGACGTCCTGGCCTTGCAGCTCGCCGCCACCGAGCTGGACGACGAGGCCGCCCGCCACTGGTTCGAGCACGCCAAGCAAGACTGCGCGGCGTGCCACGCACGCTTCCGCGGCGCCGAGGCGGCGTCCGCGCCGCCGCTCTCGCCGCTCGGCCCCGTGACAGCGAGCCCGCCGTGAGCGTCGGCGCGCCCGCGCCCGCGGCGGCCCGCGCGCGGGTCTCGCTCGTCCCCAAGCTGGTGGGGACGATGGTGCTGGTGGCTTTGCTCGTCGCCGGCACGCTCGTGGAGCGCGCGACCGCCGCGTTCCGCGACAACATGGAGGCGCAGTTTCTGTCGCGCGGCCAGGCCGTGGCGCTGTCGTTGGCGCTCTCGCTCGCGCGCGGCGCCGACCTGCGCGAGTCCGTCGACCACGAGGAGGTCAAGCGCTTCTTGCGCGACAGCAGCCGCGTCTACGCGGTCGCCTACATCTACATCCAGGACTGGGAGGGGAGCATCATGGCTCACACCTTCGAGCCCCACTTCCCACCGGAGTTCGTCGACGAGAACTGGATCCGGCCGGGCGAGCTGCCGCCGGGGCAGAGCGTGAAGGTGTTGCACACGTTCTCCTTCGAGTCGGCGGCAGGCCCGATCTCCGCAACCGACATCGCCGCGCCTATCGGCGACGGATCGAGGGGCGTGGTGCACGTGGGGATGGACCGGCGCGAGGTGGAGGACGCGGTCGCGGCGCTCCGGCGCTCCCTGGTGACCTGGGCGCTGGGGGTCGCGGGGCTGGGCGCCGGGCTGGGGATCCTGGTCGTCTGGCTGCTGGTGGCGCTGCCGCTGCGCCGCCTGGCCGCGGCGGTGCGCCGCGCCGCCGGCGGCGACTACGCGCCCAGCGGGCGGGGGTGGCGGCGCGGCGACGAGATCGGCCTGCTGGGCCGCGGTTTCGAGGAGATGCTGGCGCAGATCCGCGCGCGCGACGAGCAGCTGGCGCGCCACCGCGACCGCCTGGCCGAGCGCACGTTGGAGCTGGAGGGCGCCAACCGAGCGCTGACCGCCGCCAAGGACCAGGCCGAGGAGGCCAGTCGCATCAAGGGACAGTTCCTCGCCAACATGAGCCACGAGATCCGCACGCCGCTCAACGGCGTAATCGGCATGGTCGATCTGCTGCTGCAAACGGACCTGCGCGGCAAGCAGCGCCGCTACGCCGAGACCGTGCGCCAGTCGGGCGACGCGTTGCTGGCGATCGTGAGCGACGTCCTCGACTTCGCCAAGGTCGAGGCCGGCAAGCTGGAGCTGCGCGAGCTGGACTTCGACCTCCGCGACACGATGGAGGACGTCGCCGAGCTGCTGGCGGCGCGCGCCCAGGCCAAAGGGCTGGAGGTGGTGTGCCTGGTGCAGCGCGACGTGCCGGCCGCGCTGCGCGGCGACCCGTTCCGGGTGCGGCAGGTCCTGACGAACCTGGTCGGCAACGCGGTGAAGTTCACCGAGCGAGGCGAGGTTATCCTGCGCGCTCGGCTGGCGGAGGAGACGGCCGAAACGGCGCTGGTGCGCTTCGAAGTCAGCGACACCGGCATCGGCATCTCGCCCGAGCATCAGGCGCGCCTGTTCCAGCCGTTCACGCAGGTGGACGCTTCGGACACGCGGCGCTTCGGCGGCACCGGCCTGGGGCTGGCGATCAGCAAGGAGCTGGCCGAGCTGATGGGTGGAACGGTCGGCGTAGACAGCACGGCGGCGGCGGGCAGCACGTTCTGGTTCACGGCGCGCCTGCGCAAGCGGGTGCCGGCCGGGGTCCCGGTGGGCTCCGCGGTCGCCGCGCCGTCGCCGTCGCCACCGCCGGTAGCGCTGGACGGCGCGCGCGTGCTCATCGTGGACGACAACGCCACGAACCGCCTGGTGCTGGAAGAGCAGACGGCGAGCCTGGGCATGCGCCACGAGAGTCACGCTGCCGCCGAAGTTGCTCTGGCGGCGCTGCAGGCGGCGGCCGCGGGAGGCCATCCCTACCAGCTCGTCATCCTCGACGTTCAGATGCCCGGCATGGACGGCTTGGAAATGGCGCGTCGTGTGCGCGCCGATCCGGCGGTGGCGGCGACGCCGCTGGTGATGCTCACGTCGGTCGGGGACCAGAGCCAGGCCACGGCCGCCCGCGCCCTCGGCCTCTCTGCCTACCTGACCAAACCCGTTCGCGAGTCGCAGCTCGGCGAGTGCCTACGCGCGGCGCTGGCCGCCGCGGCGCAGGGCGGAGCCCCGACTCCGATCGTCTCGCGCCACGGTCTCCCCGAGGGTGGCCTGCCGCGGGCCGCGCCGATTCTCCCGCGCGACGCGGGTGGGGCGCCCGCCGCCCCCATCCTCGTCGCGGAGGACAACGACGTGAACCGCGAAGTCATCGTCGGGCTCCTGGAGGAGCTGGGCTACGCGACGCACGTCGTCGCCGACGGCGGGCGCGCCGTGGAGGAGGCGGTCGGCCGCCGCTACGCCGCGGTGCTCATGGACTGCCAGATGCCCGTGATGAACGGCTACGTGGCCACGCGCGAGATCCGGCGGCGCGAGCACGCCGGCGAAAGCGTCGCCGCACGCACGCCCATCATCGCCGTGACCGCGCACGCGATGGCCGGTGACCGCGAGCGTGCGTTGGAGGCCGGGATGGACGACCACCTCGCGAAGCCCGTGACCCGGGCGGCGCTGGGAGCCGCGCTGGCCCGGGTGCTTGGGCCGGCCCCTGGAGCGGCCAGCGGAGCCGCCGCGGGTGCCGCGGCGGAGCAGGCCGGCGGCGAGGCGCCCGACGGGCCGCTGGCACCGGGCATCCCGCGCCGGCCGCGCGTGATGCGAATCTTCCTCGACGACGCGCCGCGCCGGCTGGCAGCCCTGCGCGACGCCGTCGCCGGCGGCGACGCGGCCACGGCACGCGAAGTCGCGCACAGCTTGAAGGGAAGCTCGCTCTCGGTCGGCGCTCCTCGCCTGGCGCACGCCTTCTCCGACTTGGAGCACGCGAGCGGCGAGCCGCCCAGCGCCGACGCGCCTGCGGTCCTGGCCCGCGCCGAAGAGGAGTACACACGTGTGCGCGCGGCCCTGGAGGCGGAGCTGCGCGCCGTCAGCCGCAACTGATGATGGGGCCGCACTCGTGCGCGGCGTGGCTCTCGGCGAGGGTGTTCGCTTCGTCGGCGGGGAGGGGCAGGCCGATCGCCAGCGCGGACTGGACCCGCGTGCGCCGCTCGATCTAGGATTCCACGGCGATGGGCCGCGAGCACACGCTCGATCTGTACCCGTGCACGGGAACGCCGACGTGTCTGGGGTGCTTCACGGTGGGCGAGCCGGGCGGCGACGACGACGAGGGTGGCGCGGCGGCGGGCGGCGCGGGCGGTGGCGGTCCGGCCCCGGCCGAAAACGCGCGGCGCGCCGGCGAGGCGGCGGCAGCGAGCGACGCGGCGCACGAGCCGCGCCTCTACGCGGCGGCCTGGAGCACGCCCCAGGCGCGCGACGGCGACGACGTGCAGATGAACGCCCTGGCCCAGGACATCGACGACGGCACGGCGGCCGTCTTCCGCATCTTCGAAGCGGACGTCGAGACGCCCGACGACTTCATCGAGGAGATCACGGGCGCGGTCCGCGGCGGGCGCGCCGAAGGCGCCTGGACCTACCGCTGGACCGACGACGACGAATCCGCCCCCGACGACTTCGAGGAATACCGCGCCCCCGAGTACTACTTCGTGGTGCAGTGCGCCGGACGCCCGCGGCGGCGCTCGCCGAGCTGCAGGACGTACTGCGCGCGCAGGAGCGGCGCGGCGATCCGCGCCCCGGCGGCGTGCACCTGGCCGCGCGCGGGCCGTTGCGTGCCGCGCAGGACGAGGCCGCCGCGTCCACCCCGGCCGGTGACGCGCCGGCAGGTGCTCGCGACAGTGGCGGTGGCGGTGGCGGCGCTCGCGGCGCTCGCGCCGGCGCGGCCGGCGCGCTGCTCGAGCGGCAGGTCGTCGTGATCGACCTGGCCGCGATCGCCGTTCAGCCGTGAGGAGGATGCGCGCGCCCGAACACCGTGACCTGGGTCCCGGTCGTGGGGCCGCGATGGACGACCACCAGGGCGCGGCCCACCCACGCGGCGGCGTGGACCTGTTGGTCGGGCTCGAGGGGATGCGCAGGGCCGAGGCGTCGTGCAGGACGATCGTAGGCGGCCACGCGGAGGTTTGTCACCCGCTGCGGGTCGCGGTGCGCGCGTGTCCCGTCGGCTAGGCGCGTCGTCCCGCCGTCCCCCACGATCGCGCGCGACCGAAGCGTCACCGCCAGCGCGCCATCGGCCGCGGCGAACAGACGCACGCCCTCGATCGGGCCGGAAGCCGCCGGCGGCGCGAGCAGGTCCGGCGGTGCCGCCGCCACGAGCTGCGTGTCGAAGAGCTGCAAGCGCGCCTCGCCGGGCTCGTAGATCCAGGCGAGCGCGACGCCCTCGGCGCCCAGGCTTGCGAGCGACGGCGCGGTGGCGCGACTCGATTCGACCAGGCGCTCGCCGACGACCTCACCGCCGCTGGAGACGCGCGCCAGCGCGAGCCCTCCGTCCCCTCTTACCCGCGCGATCCACAGGCCGTCGCCATCGCCCACGGCGTCGATCTCCTCGGTCGCGTCGCCGAAAGCAATCGGGCGCGGCCTGCCGCCGGTCGCCTCGGCCAGGTACACGATCCGCGGGCCGCCCGTCGTTCCCGCCGTCCAGAGCAGCCAGGCCGTCCCGCCCAGGCGAACGGGCCGTGGCCACAGGTACAGCGGCCTCTCGGCCGGCACGTCGGCCGCGGACACGGCCGCGCCGTCAGGCGTGAGCCACACCACCGCCGGTTGGTCCGCCGCGGTCCAGCCGCTCACGACGAGCGCTTCGCCGCAGGCCACCAGCCCGGTCGCCGACGCCAGCGGCACGTCGACGACGGGCCCCGCGTCGCCGCGCGCGTCGATCGCGACGTGGCACAAGCGCCAGCTCGAGTCGCGCGCGACCACGTGCAGCCGCCCGCCCAGGGGCGCCGCGAACGCCGTCTCGATCGCCAGCGCAAGCGGCTTGGGTCCGTGCTCGCGCTGCAGCTCCGCGATCGCCACCGTCGTCCTCCTAGGCCCGTCTCCGGCGCGTCCGTCTGGAATCACGGCCGCGCCACGTCCGCTCCGCCGAACCTCAAGGCGCGCCGCCACCCCTGTGGGTGCGGATCTCGTCGGTCAGCAGAACATACTGAGTCTCGAGCGGGCCGCCGATGTCGGGGGTCGCGTGGACGATTGCCCGAAGCAGGCGGTCGAGCTGGTGGCGCGGCGTGTCGCCAAAGAAAGCCGGCCCTACGTTCACCGACGCCCCCGGTCCGGCCGCCCACGTCTCGGTGCCAGCAGCGACCTTGTGGATGGTGATGGGCGACGAGTGCATCGTCTCGCGCATGAGGTGGTAGCGGTCGTGGATGGCCGCGACCCTGACCTGGTCGGTGAACGTCGGCAACGCCGGAGGGGCGGTGAGCCCGAACCGCGGCGCGACCAGGGCCATCGTGGCCTTCTCGAAGAGACGCGTCCAGGCGCCGGCGGCGATGGTGCCGCGGATCGCATCGTAGAGGTCCGACATGTCCTGGTACGCCCAGATGAGCCACCTCTCCAGCCAGGCCACCGTGCGCTTGGCGGCCGTCTCCTCGGGGCCCGTCATCCCGGTCAGCGTGTCGGCGACCGCCGGCCCGGCGGTCATGCTGCCGGGCGTGTCGAAGAGCCGCACGAGCAGTGTGTAGCTGTCCGAGTTCGCGAGGGCCTCGGCGGGGCTCAAGAACTCGATCCGGCGCTCGTGCGCGTAGGCATGGTCGTGCGTGGCGACACCCGGCGTGCCGTGCGCGGCCTCGTGGATGAGCGTCCCGCCGCGCTTCTTGACGCTCGGCTCGCCGAGGAAGCCGGGGCACAGCGTCATCATGGCCCCGGCGCCTGTCCCCCGGTTCTCCGCGTCGCTGGACGCGCACGCGGGAACGCTGCTGTTGGCGCACTGGTGATTTCCGGCGGGCAGGAGACGCGCGAGCTGGGCCTTGATGGCGATCAAGTTGGTCCGCACTGCGGGCGCCGCCGCGACCCCGCCGAAGAACCGCGTGAGCAGGGACGTCATGGTCGCGCCGATGGCGCCGCCGAGCTCCGTGGTCGACGCGTCGATGAGCGCGTCGGCCGCGGCCTTGCCCGTCACGAAGGCGGTCTCGTCGGCGCCGGCGCAAGGGGCGGTCACCGGCGCGGGCGGAACCCTGGACGATCCGCCGGGCGGGACGATCTCGACGGAGCGCATGTGTCGGTAGTCGATGACGCCCTGCCCCCGGGTCGACTGTTCGAGTCGCGTGATCTTGGCGGGGTCGTGCGGACCGGGAGCCGCCGTGAGCCGGGCGACCACGGCGTCGAGTCGCGCGTTGGCCGTCGTCACGTTGTCCGCCGCTGCCCCCTCCTCGCTCGAGTAGCCGTGCAGCGTGAGCATGTCGCTTGCCGGCAGCTTCAAGGCGTCGACTTTCGCCTGCTCGGCGGCGTCGAGCGTGTGCGAGTTCTCGCGGAAGAAGATGAACGTGGGCTCGGTCTCGGTCGACTTGCCACGGATCTGGAAATCGTGGGCCGCGCGAAAGACCGTGCTGGGCGCAGTCGCCGCAGCGGCCTGCTGTGCCACGTGCGTGAGCTCGTGCGCCAGGAGCGCCTGGCCCTCCGGCGTCTCGGGGGCGAATTGGCCGGGTGCGAAGCCGACGTCGCGCCCGATGGTGTACGCGCGGGCGTCGAGCGCCGCGGCCGCGTCGGCTCCGGCGGAGTCGTCGTGAACGCGCACCGAGCCGAAGTCGAAGCCGAAACGCGTCTCGGCCGGGCGGCGCACCGCGTCGGGCAGCGGTCGCCCGCCCTGGCGCGTGCGTGCGACTCGATCGGCGGCGTCGTCGTCGAGCGGGGGCGCGGCGGGCACGTCGCGGTCCACCGCACCGCCGGAGGCGCCTTGGCGCGCCGTCCACGCCTGGCGAAGCGACTGGCTCGGGGGCGCGCTCGCCGCGGCGTCCGCCGCTCGCTCCCGCACGCTGCCCGGCTCTTCCACGGCGAGCGGGGGCGCGGCGGTGATGCTCCTCGCCGCCGCGGGGGACCGTGGAGCGGCGCCGTCGCGGCGCGCGGGCTCGAATCGACGCGTCCCGCGGCTCAACTCGACCGGACCCCTCTCCGCGCGACCGCGCGCCGACTTCACGGACGCTACCAAGACGATCCGTCGCGTTCAAGGTCCGCGGCGGCGGCTTGGATGCGGGGCGCTCAGTCGACGATCACGCCGTGGAGGTGGACCGCGCCGTGGACCACGAGGCAGTACCACGAGCCCGAGGGGACGGGACGGTCCGCGCAGACGCCGAGTCCTGGCGTACCGTCACGCGCGAGGAGCGCGCCGCCTGCGCGGTCGGCGGGATCGGGGCCGCTCAGCTCGCCCGTGCAGTAGCAGCTGCCGCCCGCGCACTCGTCGCTGTCGCGGCACGGAGCTCCGTTCTTCGGCGAGGGATGGTGGCAGATCTTGAAAGGCTCGATCGGCGTCTCGCTCGCATGCCGGAGGTCCGCGTACGTGTGCTCGGTCACGATCTCCCCGCCGGACGCCAGGCATTCCTCGTCCGTGATCAGGACCGGTGCGATGGGCGCGGCGGTCACGGGCGGCGCGGCGGTCGCCCGCGTGTCGGCGTGGGCGGTAGAAGCGGGCGCTACCGGCGCCGGCGCGCTCGTCGCGGGGCCCATCGCGCCGCTCGCCGTCGGCGCACCGCTGCCGGCGTGCACGGGGACTCCACACCCGGCGCAAAACAGGACCGGCCACAGCGCGCAGGAAGCGAGTCTCGTCACGGCGCGCTCCTTAGCATCGATATCGACGCCGTCGAGACCGGCGCCGGCGCGTTACACTCGTCTGCCAAGCGGAGCCCAACGCCGAGACGTGACCCCGACCGACCGCAGCCCGAGAGGCGTGGCGAAGCTGAGACCGTCGAGGAAGGAGCCCCGCATGAGCGCCCCCGCAACGCCCGATGCGCCCTCCAACGCGGCGCTGCGCGCCGCCAGCGAAGACCAGATCGAGCACGAGCTTCGAGGCTTGGGGATCCGCGAGGGCGGCGTGCTCCTCGTGCACACGTCCTTTCGTACGGTCCGTCCCGTCGAGGGCGGACCGCTGGGGCTTCTGCGCGCGCTGCGCCGAGCGCTCGGACCGGCGGGCACGCTGGTGATGCCGGCGATGACGGACGGCCTCAAGGTGTTCGATCCCCTTTCCACCCCGACGCACGAGATGGGGGTCACCGCCGAGCTGTTCTGGCGGCAGCCGGGCGTCGTGCGGAGCACGCACCCCGGCGGCTCGTTCGCTGCCGCGGGTCCACTCGCCGCGCGCATCTGCGCCCCGCAGCCGCTCGCGCCGCCCCACGGCCCCGACAGCCCGGTCGGCCGCGTTCACGAGCTCGGCGGGCAGGTGCTCCTGCTCGGTGTCACGCATGGTGAGAACACCATGCTGCACCTCGCGGAGGCGCTTGCCGCGGTGCCCTACTCGGTCTCACACCCGTGCATCGTGGAGGTCGGCGGGCGCGCGAAGACGGTCCTGATCGCGGAGACCGACCACTGTTGCCGCGGCTTCCGAGTCGTGGACGACTGGCTGCGTGCTCGCGACCTTCAGCGCGAAGCGAACGTCGGGAACGCGCCGGCGCGCCTCTGCGGCGCGCGCGACCTGGTGGCCGTCGCGGTGGAGCACCTCACCGCCGACCCGCTCGTCTTCTTGTGCTTGCCTGGAACAGGCTGTGCCGAATGCGACGAAGCCCACGCCAGCGTTCCGCCGCGCGCCCCGTGAAACGTGTCGTGCGGGACTGGGAGGCTCCGTCGACGCCCGTTCAGGTGGTGTACCCTAGTGCGCGTCCCTCACCCAAGGTGAGGAGCTTCGTCGAAGCGTCTCGGCGAACGCAGGACGCCGTCGCCCTGGGAGCTCGGACCTGTGACGTGAGGCGGCGGCAGGGAGACAAGGATGTCGATCTTCAAGAAGCGGCCGCGGATCGCCGTTCTGGTGCCGCCGGCCGTGGTGCCGGGGGAGCCGTTCGAGGTGCTCGTGGAGCTCACCGCCGAGCGTGCCGTGGAGCTCGAGCGCGTCACGGCGCGGCTGCAACGGCGCGACGGCGCCATCGTCCGGCAGGACGTCGATTCGCGGACCGGGGGGAGCCGTGTGGCGCGCTGGTACGACATCACGCTCGACTACGGCGAAGAGGCGTTTCTCGAAAACCAGCCTCTCCAAGAGGGGACGACCACCATCCCGGTGCGATGGACGCTGCCGGCGGAGGTGCCGGCGAGCCACGACGGCGTCGTCGCGCGGCGCTCCTACCTCGTGACGGTGCGCGCCGAGATCGCCCACTGGCCTGACCGCAGCGCTCGGGCGGACCTCGTCGTGCGCGCGTCGCCGCGGGCGCCCGAGCCGGGACGTGAGGCGCGGTTCTCGTCGGCGTCGGGCGAGCGACCACCCGCCGGGAGTCCGTACCTCGACGGCAGCGTCGCGCGCGACGTGGTCGCGTGCGGCGGGCAGATCGTCGGCGCCTGGGCGCTCAGCCACCCGGGAGACGCGAACCGGGTCGAGGCTTCGCTCGTCGGCAGCGAGACGACCGACGCGACCGCCAAGATGGTCGCGAAGGTGCCGCTCGGAAGCTGGTCCGTCGACCCCAACGCCGACCGCCAGGTCTCGTTCGCCCTGACGGTCCCCCTGGATCTCGAGCCGACGAACGTCTGCAGCGAGTGGCGCTTCGGCTGGGAGCTCGAGCTGACGGCGGCGGGCGCGCGGCCCGCGACCACGGCGTCGGTGCCCGTGGTCGTGGTGCCGGCGGGCGCAATCGACGCGGTTGTGGGCGGCGCGGCGGGCGCCGCGTCTGGCGCCGAAGTGGGAAGCACCGCGGAGGCCGCGCCGCTGGTCGGCGGCACGCGCCGCGCGGCGATATGGCGCGACGCGGCCGGGCGCCTCGGCTTCGAGTACACGGAGCGGGACGCGCGCGACTGGCTGGCGGCGCGCCGCGCCGGCGCCGACCTCGTGATCCGGCGCGAAGACGGCGGCGGCGCGCCCGCCCGGCTCGACGCGACCGTCCGCCACGAGGACCTGCGCCTCGGCCTGCTCGTCGGGACGCGCCAGCGCGGCCTGACTCCGAAGGGTCGCGCCGTCGACACGGGCGACGAGCCCTTCGACGATCGCTTCAAGGTCGTCGCGCGCGACGCGGACCAGGCACGCGCGTTCCTCGGCCCGCGCCTGCGGACGGCGCTCGGCGCGTTCGACCGCGTCGCGCTCGCGGACGGCGCCGCGATGCTCGGGGTTCCGGAGGAGGACGGGTCGCTCGACGCGCTCGTGCTCTTCGCCGGAGGAGTCGCCGAGGTCGCCGAGGCCGTCGCCGCGGCGCGCGCGGCGATTCCGCCGCCAGGCGCGTTCGCCGCCGCGGCCGGCGCGTGGGACCGGCTCGCGGCCGCCGTCGGCGGCGCCGTCGAGCCCGCGGACATGTCGACGCGAGGCCGCTTCGGCGGCTACGACGCCGAGGTCGAGACCGAATGGGACGACGACGCCGAGCCGGCGGCGACGTGGGTTCGCCTCGGGCGCGAGAGCGCCGTTTGGATGGCGCCCACGCGCGAGCTCGTCGCCGAGACGCTTGGCGACGTGGATCGCTTCGAGGCGAAGGCGCAGGTGCTGTCGCTCGCCTTGCCAGCCCCGCTGCTGGACGCCGGTCCCGCGCTCGACGCTCTGCGCCGACTGGCGTTGCTCGCGGCCGCGCTCGATCCGGGCGGACCTTACCGCTGAGCGAACACGTCGACCGTGCCGTTGGTCGGCCGATCACCCGAACGAGATGGGCGGGTGGTGCACGATGATGGATTCGGGCCGGTGAGGCGCGTGGCGCTGGGCGCAGACGGTGACGCGCAGCCGCTCGCGCCAGGCGCGCTCGGCGAGCTCCGCGAGGTTCTTTTCGCGGCTGAGGTACTTGCGATCGCCGTGCGCGGTGTCCAGGACAAAGCCGTCGAAGTCGCCGAAGCGGTCGAAGAGCAACGCGGCCACCTTGCCGGTGGCGCAGACGAGCTCATCGCTGCCCGTCGGCCGAGGGGGCGCGCGGCGACCCTCGCCACTGGAGGAGGGGTCGATCTGCGCCGGATCGCCGCCCAGCGCCGATACGCGGCCGGCGACCTGCCGCAGGTATCGCTGGAAGACCGGATGCCAGCGATCCTGGACGGGGATGCTGCGCGCAATCCAGCGCAACACTGAGAGCAAGCGCTCCTCCACCGGCAGGAGCGCCGGCTTGGTCTCGACGGGGATGGTGACCTGGAAAGTCCCCACGACGCGCCGCCATTCGATGAGATCGGGCTTCTTCGCCACGACCACCAGCAGATCCTCGGACGCGCTCGCCTTCAGGCCCGGCCGCGGCGGCGGCGCCGCCGGCCGCTTGGCGAACACGTTGCGCAGCTGCCGGGTGACCACCTTGAACGCTTGGCCTCGCTTGACCGTCTCCGGCAGGTCGATCGTCAGCAGGCCGGCATAGTTGGAGCCGACGCCCGGCGGAATGGGCAAGTAGGTGATGCCGCTGGCCGTGCACGTCAGCGTGTGCGCGTCCGAGCGCGCCAGGCCGTGCCGCGCGTAGAGCTTGTTGGCGGTCGCCAGGATGGCGTCGGCGCTGGTGCCCGGCAGGTACAGGCTTGCCTGGCTGCCGGCCGGCACGCCGCCCCAGTCGATCATGATCTCGTCCGGGGTCTGGCCCGGCGGCAGCGTCGCGGCGGTCGGCTTGACGTCGAAGGTGACCGGGACCTGGTGCGGCGAGGCGACGCCGACGATGGTGAGGTTGCGCTGCGCCAGCTTGTCGGAGGTTGCCGGCGAGACGCCCGTCGCGATCTGCGGCTCGGGCGGATCGAGGTTGATCTCCGCGACCAAGCACTGGTGTTGCCCTCGGATGACGTCCTGCACCGACCGGGTGGGTGTGTACGCGTTGGCGCCGGTCACGCCGGTCGCCGGCAGCACCGCGGTCGTTTGGTTGATGTCGAGCCAGCAGCCGAAATAAACCTGCACCTCGGCCCCGGTCCCGTCGGGCGGAATCGACTGCCCCAACGGCCCGACGTTCGTCGGGTCCTTCTGGGCATTGAGCGCGTTCGGTTTCGTGGGGTCGGCTCGCGGCTCGGCGAAGCACGGGATCGAGACCAGCTCGCCGTTCACCACGCCCAGCAGCGGAATCTTCCGGGTACCCTGCCCGCCGGTCAGGTAGGTGGTGGTCGGTTGAAAATCTGTCGACGTCGTCGAGCACTGGAACAGGCGGAAGAACGCGCGCACGTTCGGCGCCGGCGTGGACAGTGCGCGATAGCGGACGCGCGCAACCGCGAAGTTGTACACGTCGACCGTGCCGACCTTGCCGGCGATCGAGACCGTGGACGTGCTCTGGTTGGCCAGCAGATCCAGGTCGTAGGGATGATTGGGGGCGCGCGCCAGCGCCGGATCGTTGTAGCCGCCGTTGGTATTGGCCAGAAGCCGGGTGATGAAATCGTTCGGACCGGCCGTCAGCGCCACGCCCGGCGTGCTCGGCAAAGACCCGCCCTGGAGGATCTGGAAGACTTGCAGATCGACCGACAGCCACGAGGTAGCGCCGTCGATCTCGTATGGATTGGGCTGCGTCGTCAGCGTCAGCACCGCCTGCCCCGAGACGGTCATCCCGGAGCCGCTGGTGATGGACGCCGTCAGGGTCGTCGGGACGCTCTCCGCGGTAAAGGCCGTCGTGTTCGCGAACGTCACGCTGCAGGTCCAGGTGAAACGCTGGGGCGCGGCCGGTAGGCTCGGATCGTCGGCGGTGCACGCGGTGGTCTGCACGGTCATTCCCGCGAGCGCCGGGGAGAGCGACAGCGCGGGCGCGACGTTGGGTACGCCCGTGAGCGTGGCGGCCGTGATGCCCAGCTCGGCGGCGTTGAATCCGTCGACGACGACGTAGAACGCAGCGGGGACGACGGCGGGGCTGGCGACCGCCAGCATGGCGTCGACCTCGTCCTTGCCGAACGTGCTTCGATCGGTGACGACGACGCAGCCCGTGATGCTCGTGCGAATGCGGAGGCACAGCGCAAGCAGACCGCAGGTGATCTCCTGGATGATGTTCTGCATCTCGCTATAGGGCGGCTGGAACTCGGTGCCCCATTCGAGCACATAGGAGAGGATTTTCGACTTGCTCGGATCGACGAAGCTTCGACTGTAGGCATAGTCGTCGGAGGTGCCCGCGGTGGGATACAAGTCGTAGGCGGACTTCACCGTGTAGTTGGTGCCGCGCACCGCCTGGATGCCGTCGTGGAATTCCTGCGCGAACGCGATCGCCTTGCTGAGGTCGTCCGCCGGGATGTACTCCTTGTACGCGTCGTTCTTCACGCCGCGCGCTCCGTTGAAGGCGGCGTTCTGGAAGTTCATCGTCGGATCCGACGACTGATCCTGATCGTCTCCCCAGCTGTAGAGGATGTCCTGGCCGTAGCTGTGCAGGTCCATGAAAAACCGGAGATTGGAGAAATTGTCGAAGATCCACTTCGCGTTCTTGCTCTCCGGCTCGGAAAAGGCGTTCGGCCCGATGAAGGTTCCGTTGTCGGGATCGCCGGCGTCGCAGGGATCCGTCGAATTCACCACTCCCGACTGCGAGCTGAAGTAGGTGGGAAAGTCCCACAAGAAGTCGTAGTTGCGATTGACGTCAACGCCCGGACACGTGTTGGAGTTGGGGGCGGCCGTGCGGCGGTTCTTGCGCCACATGGCGTGGACGTCCATGCTGTACTTGCGCCCGTCGGGGTTGGCCTGCGGGAAGACGACGATGTCGAGCGTGTCGACGATCGTCTTGATGTCGGCGGCCGAGAACGTCCGCGTGCCGAAGGTCAGCCCGGTGCCGCCCTGATACGCCTGCTCGAGCTGTTCGACGAAATTGATGAGGATATCGGCGCTGCCCCACTCGCGCGCGTGGGCGCCGCCCAGAAGGAACACGCCCGGGCGGCTCGCGCCGCTGCCGTTTCCGATCTTCATGGCGTGAGACGTGCGTCCCTCCCACGTTTGGTTCGGCAGCGTGATGAGCTGCGTGAACCCCGTGAACGGGGCGGAGGTCGCAACCGTGAGCGCGGACTCCACCTCGTCGACGTTCAGGTACGGCATTGAAGCCCCCTTCTGGTGGTGACGGCCGGCGTCGTTCGCACGATCAGCCCCGGTCCGGCGGCCGCTTGTAGCGGTCGCCTTTTCCGACCTCCTGCTGCCGTTTCTTGCCGTGCTCGTCGACGTCCTCGTGCTGCTCGACGTGGTACCCGGCGGCCTTCAGCTTCTGGATGTCCGCCGGTTGCGCGGTGGCATCGACTGAATAACCATCGGCGTCGGTGTGCCGCGTGCCGTGATCGAACACCTGCACCTTGTGAACACGGACCAGGTCCAGCATCGCTTCTCGGTCTTTGCTGCGGATCGTGATGCGAAAGCGCGGCATGTGCGGCTCCTGAGGTGGTCGATCAGCGGCCGAAGGAGTGGGGTGGGTGGTGCACGGTGATTGACTCGGGCCGGTGCGGCGCGTGGCGCCGGGCGCAAACGGTAATGCGCAGCCGCTCGCGCCAGGCGCGGTCGGCGAGCTCCGCCACGTTCTTCTCGCGGCTGAGGTACCTGCGGTCGCCGTGCTCGGTGTCGAGCACGAAGCCTTCGAAGTCGCCGAAGCGGTCGAAGAGGAGCGCGGCGACCTTGCCGGTGGCGCACACGACGTCCTTCGGCCCGGCAGGCTCGAGGCGGCCCTCGCCGCTGGACGACGGCGCGATCTTCGACGGATCCCCGCCCAGCGCGGACACGCGGTCGGCCACCTGCGCCAGGTACCTCTGGAAGACGGGGTGCCAGCGATCCTGGGACGGGATGCTGCGCGCAATCCACCGCAGGACCGAGAGCAGCCGCTCCTCGACCGGCAGCAGCGCCGGCTTCGTCGCGACGGGGATGGTGACCTGAAAAGTTCCCACGACGCGCCGCCATTGGATGAGGTCAAACCTCTTCTTGGCGAGCACCAACACTTCGGCGGCCGCGCTGATCTTGAGTCCGGGCTCCGGCGGCGGCTCCGCGGGCCGCTTGGCGAAGACGTTGCGCAATTGCCGCGTGACGACCTTGAACGCCTTCTCTCGCTTGACCGTCTCCGGCAGGTCGATGGTCAAGAGGCCGGCGTAGTTGGAGCCCACGCCCGGCGGGATGGGCACGTAGGTGATGCCGCGAGCCGTGCAGGTCAGCGTGTGCTCGTCCGACCGCGACAAGCCGTGGCGGGTGTACAGCTTGTCCGCCATCGACAGGATATCGTCGGCGCTTGTGCCTGGCAGGTACAGGCTCGCCTGGCTGCCGGCTGGCACCTGGCCCCAATCGATCATGATCTCGTCTGGGGTCTGGCCTGGCAGCAGCGCCGCCGCGGTCGGCTTGATGTCGAACGTGACCGGGACCTGATGCGGCGAGGCGACGCCGACGATGGTGAGGTTGCGCTGCGCGAGCTTGTCGGACGTCGACGGGGAGGCCCCCGTCGCGATCTGCGGCTCCGGAGGATCGAGATGGATCTCCGCGACGAGGCACTGGTGCTGTCCTCGGATGACGTCCTGGACGGACCGCGTGGGAGCGAAGGAGTTGGCGCCTGTCGCCCCGCCCGCCGGCAGAACCGCCGTCGACTGGTTGATGTCGAGCCAGCAGCCGAAGTAGACCTGGACCTCGTTCCCAGTCGCGTCGGGCGGAATCGATTCCCCGACCGGGCCCACGTTGGGCGCATCGGTCTGGGCATTGAGCCCGATCGGATTCGTCGGATCAGCGCGCGCCTCGGCGAAGCACGGGATCGAGACCACCTCGCCGTTCACCACGCCCAGAAGCGGCACCTTCGTCGCGCCCTGGCCACCGGTCAGATACGTCGAGGTGGGTTGATACTCCGTCGACGTCGTCGAGCACTGGAACAGTCGGAAGAACGCGCGTACGTTGGCGGCCGGCGTGGACAAGGCGCGATAGCGCACGCGCGCGACGGCGAAGTTGTAGACCGGCGTCAAGCCAACCATCCCGGCGATCGACACCGTGGACGTATCCTGCTGCGAGAGCAGGTCGAGGTCGAAAGGATGATTGGGCGCGCGCGCCAGCGCAGGATCGTTGTAGCCGCCGCCGGTGTTGGCCAGGAGCTGTGTGATGAAGTCGTTGGGCCCGGCCGTCAGAGCCACTCCGGGCGTGCTCGGCAAAGATCCGCCCTGCAGGATCTGGAAGACCTGCAGATCGACGGAGAGCCACGACGTGGCGCCGTCGATCTCGTACGGATTCGGTTGCGTCGTCAGCGTCAGCACCGCGTCCCCCGAAACCGTGATCCCCGTGTTGCTGGTGATCGACGCCGTCATCGTCACATCGCGAACCTCCTGCGTGAAGTCGTCGTGGTTCGCAAACGACACCCGGTAGGTCCACGTGAATCGCTGCGGGAAGTTCAGGTGGTCAGGATCCTCCGCGACGCAGGCGGTGGCCTCGGCCGTGAGCCCGGTCAAACCGGGGTTGAATGCGATTCCCGGCGCAACATTGGGCGTGCCGGAGAACGTGGCGGACGTGATGTTCAAGTCAGCGGCGCGGAAACCGTCGACGATGACGTAGAACGCCGCCGGAATCCGCGCTGGTGTCGCCTGCAGAAGAAGCGCGTCCACCTCGTCTTTTCCGAATGTGTTGCGATCCGTGACGACGACGCAGTCCCGCTCCAGCACCTTGAGAAGAAACGGATCGACAGACGCGGGTATCACCGTCACCCCGTCGAGTCCCCGCAGCTCGTTCCCGTTGGTATTGCGCTGGTACCGGAAAGTCCCGTCGCCGTTCGGAAAGAAATTCGCCGGGTCGGGCGAGTTCATGGCGGGGAACACGCCGTAGAAGTCGAGGCCGACCGCGACCATCCGCCCGTAGTCGCCCGTGAAGTTGGGGCTGGTGGCGGTGCGTGCCACGAGCGTGTCATCCCAGCTCGTGCCGTCGAACGTGCTGCGGAAGTGCGTCTCCATCTGGCCGGAGACGAGCTGCTGGTAGAACAGCCCGACGCGGCCGCGACTGTTGATGGCCATCGTCGCCAGCGCGGCGTTCTGGACGACGAGCAGGTCACCCGACCAGTCGACGCCGCGGTTCAGCGAGCGCCGCACGCGCAGCGTGTAGTTGGGATCCGCGTTGTCGCACCACACGAGGTAGACGACGTCGCTGTTGCTCGGATCGACCGAGAGGTTGAAGTCGTTGTTCAGGCGGATGCCGCCCAGACTGCCTTCGCTGATGGGGACGTTCTTGGCCACCAGCCTGCCCGCCTTGTTGTCGCTCGGGTCTTTTAGGTCGGTGAAGGGAGACCCGCCTGCGCCCCAGTTGTCGTCCCTGGCCACCACGAGATCCTGGACGCTGTCGTTTCCGACGAACGAGCTCCTGCTCATGTAGCCGATGTAGACGGTGCCATCGCTGTGAATCGCCGGCCGAATCTCGTAACCGTCGTTGGGCGATGGCGCGCGCGGGTCCAGGCGCACCTGATTGAAGGTCGGCGTCGCTGCCCCGGCGTCGAGCCAGATCTCCACCGTGGCCGACTGCGGTGCGCTGTCGTTGTATCCGACGTACAGGCGATCCTTGCCGTCGTCAGGTCCCCCGATGACGGTCGTCGCCTCCGCCCACGGCTGATCTGCGAAGGGGCGGTCCTCGATGACGTCCGCGGCGTTGCCCGCCGAGGGATTGGCGGTGCGCAGCACGTCGACTCGACTGTTGTCGCCGCGAATGACGCCCAAGTACAGCTCGTTGGACGTACGAGCGAAGGCCGGCGATTGATCGCGCGTCTGGCCGCCTGGGATCTCGAACTTCAGGCTCCAGGTCTCGCCACCGTCGGAGGAGTAGAAGAAAGGGCCGTTGGGGTTGCTACTTTCGGTCGGCGTGAAGGCGGTCACCACCATCTCGTCGACGTTGTTCGGATTGACGGCAATGCTGGGCTCGGAGTCGTCGTTGACCTCGTTGCTGTGGTCGTTGGGAACGACGTTCACGATTCTCAGGATGCGCATGGTGATTCCCCGCCCTACTTGGTCGCGCCCAGGAGCTCTTCGACTGCGTGGAGTCCGGACTCGGGTTGAACATCCGCTGCATCGAGCGCCACCAGGCTGTCGGCGGCGAGCGCCGCTTCGCTCGGCGTGGCGTTGCGCGACGGCGCGCGCAGTATGAAGATCCCGCGCTGGCGCTCCTTGAAACGCGGAGCGCCAACCCACATCGGATGGTCCGACGTCGGAAAATAGACCGTCGCAGACGTGCGTGGCTTGCCTCGGAGAACCCGGTCGACCTTCAGCTCGGCCGCCGCCCAGAGCGGCGCGTTTCGCTCGAAAGTCTTCCTCTCGACGGCGCTCACGCGCACGACCTCGCCGCGCGCCACGAGCTCGGCGCCCTGCAGCCGCTCCTGCAGGTGCAGCAAGGGCAGCTGGGAGACGGCCTCCGCCGCGCGGGCCTCCTCGCCGGGGTCCAGGTGCGCCACCTCCCGCACCGCGATCCCCTGCCCGTGGATCCAGCTGTTCGTGAAGAAGACGGCACGTTGACCCGGGGCGAGCGCCTCGGTCGGGACGACCGTGATGAGCTTGCCTTTGATGTCGCCGTGCACGGGATCGACGCGTATGCCGCGATCGACGCGCACGACCACCAGGTTGCTGGACGGCGGCACAGCCGGCACCGTCGAGGTGCCGCGCTGGACGACGGTTCCAGTGAAAATCAAGCCCGAGGATCGGGCCAGCTCGAGGACGGACGGCATTTGGCGACCCCTCCCATCAGCAGAGCTCCAAGGCGAAGCGCTGCACCGACCCACTGATTCGGACTGGAACGACCACGTACCCTACGATAAACGCTACTTACTAAGCCAGAGAAGCACGTATCAGTTCTGTCGCGTTCATGTCAACAGGGAAACGGATCAGCCGCGCGGCGACGGCCCTTGGAGCCCGCCCGCCGAGCCGAGGCGCGGCCGGCGCGCGTGGCCCGTGAGAAACCGGACGTCAGCCGGGTGGAGATCGAGCGCCGGGCGTGATAGGCACGCCGCCATGCGGAGCATCGTGATGGTTCTGCTGGCGGCGATGGGACTCGGGGCGTGCGGGCCCAGGTCGGCGGCGGCACCGCCGCGCGATCCGCCGCGGGCTCTTCCGCCGGGCTACGTGCCGGGGACGCCGCTCGACTGGGTCGCCGCGGTGGGTTTGTTGCCGGCGCTGGAGAGCTACGCGCCGGTGGACATGACGCCGGACTTCGAGCCGTTCCGCGCCGACCACGACACCTATGTGCTCTACGAAGAGGTGGACAACGACAAGGGGTGCCGCGCCTGCAGGCGCCTGACGTTCACCCGCGAGGGCGACGATCTGGTGCTGGCGGCAGAAGGGGACGAGCCGCTGTTCCGTGCCGACGGCAAGCGCCGCGCGAGCGTCCTGGCGGAGCCGCTCAGGCTGGGGCGCGAAGCGATCGCCGACGGACCGGTCGAGTACGACGCAACCGGGCGCGTGGTGGGCGGGTCGAGCTCGAGCACCCCCGTCCTGGGGACGCTGTCGGAGGCGAGCGCCGACGTGCTCGCGTACCGCCGCCGTGTCGTCGCCCTGAGCGCGGACTGTGCGACGACCCACATGGAGGAGCGCTGCCTCGACGGCGGGCGCCGTTCCTGCGACCTGTGCCGGCTTCACGTCGTGGAGGTGCCGGACGGCGGGAAGCTGTCGGGGCGCAGCGGGACGATGACGCCCGTCGACTGCCGCGTGCCGTGCCCGGTGCTGGACGATCCCGCGCTGCTCGCCCCGCTGCGGGCGTTCCTGGAGACGGCGCGCGCGGAGGAGAACAACCCCGCCGGTCCCGTGTTCCATCGCACGAAGGAGGCCTGCGCCGCCGGCTACGATCGCCCGTCGCACTAGACGCCCAGCGCCGCCGCCGCCGCACATCAAGGGCCAAGCCGTCGCCCACGTCGATGCCGACGCCGACGCCGACGCCGACGCCGAGCACGACTGCCGGCCATCGCCCCCGGCGCAGATCCGGCTCGGAGCATCGAGGCCCGGCGGGTCCTGCCGGCGGACCCCCATCGGTGCGCCCTTGCGCCCGAGATCGCCGAGCCCCAGCGATACGCCGAGGCGGGCGCTCGGGACGACACCGATGGGGCCCCCCCGCCGTCACCCGCCGGCCCACACGCCCAGCCGGAGGTCGCACCCAGCTACCCTTTCGGACGACCACGGCCCGCAGACTCCAAGCCGACCGCGAGCCAGCATGACGCCGACCGGCGACGCCGAGCACGACGCCCACGCTGACGCCGACGCAGGCGTCAGTGCGCGCTTCCGGTCCCAGTTCCCGGCGCCGCGTTCCGCGGCGGCAGCGTCCAGACGCGGGTGAGCTGAAACGGCGCGCTCGGGGGCGCATCGAAACTCGTTGCAGTCCCGCGCCCGACTCAGCGCCTGTCGAGGCTGAGCTGCAGCGCGATCGAGTAACGGCCGGCCGGTCCGTCGTACAGAAGCCGCGCGTGGCGAAGGAAGTCGCGCCCGATCACCGCGAGGACGCGCACCGGCCGTCCGTCGGTGTCGATGAGGCCCCAGCCGTTCACGGGCGGGGGTACGACCTGGTGCTCCTGCGCGAGCCTGGCCGCGAGCTCTCGCGGTAGGTTGCAGCGGCACGGTACGAGCGGAGCGCCGGCGCTCAAGAAGCGCCGACGACTCGTACGAATGCGTGATCTCGAACCGGGTATCGGCGTGGTCCGGACCAGATTCGGCGTGCCCGACCCGCCGGGGTCCCGCCGATGAGCCGTGCGGCCCAGTCCCACGGTCGCCGCTACCGGCCGCCCCTTTCGGGGTCCTGCCCTTCTTGCGCTTGGACATAGAGCAGCCGAGCTCCCACGTGGATGGATAGGTGCGCAGCTCGTCTAGAGCCCCAACCGTGCGGCTTCCTCCGGATGGAGCCGCCTTGGTCGAGATATCCTCGTCTGCACTCGCCGCCCGGCGCCGGCCACCATGACGCGCGTCCTTGCCGGGGGAGAGTGCAGCGCGGGTGCCAGCGCCGGAGCGGGGCGGCCGGAGCCGTGGATCCGGAGAGTTACGGGGCGGCGGCAGTGGGCACTGCAAGAGCTTGCAGGGGCGGACTGCAAGCGCTTGCAGAGTCGGGAGAGGTGGAAACGGGGCGCGCGCCGCCGGGTTGCGGGCGACTGCAAGGGATTGCAGAGCGCGACTGCAACGGCTTGCAGTCGGAACGAGCGCGGGCGGGCGATCGGGGCCCGGTGGGCGCCACGTGGGGGAGCGAAAGACCCGAAATCTCGTGGTCGGCCCGGCGGCTTGGTGCTGCAGCGACCACGTCGACGTGGGAGGGGCAACGGCTGGGCGGTGGAGGAGCCACGCGGACGTGGCTCGGCCGGCGGCTCGGCGGCGGAGCGAGCACGACCTTGTGGTTCGGGCGCCGGCTGGGCGGCGGAGGAACCACGCGGACGTGGCTCGGCCGGCGGCTCGGCGGCGGAGCGACCACGACCATGTGGTTCGGGCGCCGGCTGGGCGGCGGAGCAACCGCGCGGACGTGGTTCGGCCGGCGGCTCGGCGGCGGAGCGACCACGACCATGTGGTTCGGGCGGCGGCGTGGCGGCGGTGCAACCGCGCGGACGTGGCTCGGCCGGCGGTTGGGCGGCGAGGCGAGCACGTCGAGGTGGCTCGGGCGGCGGCCGGCCCGCGCAGCTAGCGATGACATCTAGGGTGCTTCACGCGCGCCTCAGCGCCGAGCGAGCCAGAAGCCCGGTTCTCGGCTCGCGTGCGCGGCGAGGCGGTGCTCTAGGTAGCTGCTACGTCTCGTCGGGGCCGATGTCGGGGTAGGCGCCGCCTGGGCGGGGGTCGCCTTCGAAGTCCAGCGCGGGGAGCTCGGTCGAGGAGCCGGCGTCAATGCACGGCGATCCGGGCATCAGGTGGTAGTCGCCGCCGACGACGGGCATCACGAGCAGGGGGTCGTAGGAGATGTTCAGCAGCGCGCCGATCTCGGGCAGGCCGTTGACCTGCGAGAGCATCGTCATGGTCGTCAGGGCCTCGTCGCGGTACAGGCCGGAGACGAGCGCCGGCGAGGAGCCGGGCTCGATGAAGTAGTCGTTCGCTTCGAGGAGCTCGGGGTCGATGCCGCCCATGTTCTCTTGCATGCAGTAGCGGTAATCGGCGACGCCGCTCTCGATGATGTTGTTGATGAACCGGCCGACGACGACGGAGTTCACGGCGCTGAGGTTCACCATGTCGACGCCGACGCTGGTGCCCTGCGTGCCGGACATGCCGCCGCCCTCCAGGAAGTTGGAGTGCACGAGGAGGTCGCGCAGCGTGGTGCCGGGGTTCTCGTAGACGACGCGCAGGCCGGCGGACGGGTTGCCGACGCCCCCGAACGAGACGTTGTTGGTGACGACGGCGCTCACGACTTCCAGCACGATGCCTGCGCACGACTGGTAGCAGGTGCCCATGCCGATATCGTTCGAGTCGATGTACGCGCCGTCGGCGCCGACTTCGATGCCGGCGCCGTAGTTGTTCGTGCCGGTCACCGCGGGACGAACGCGGTTGAACTGGATGACGAGGCCGGGCACGGACGAGAAGCTGACGATGCCCCACACGGTGATGTCGGCGCCGCTGAGGGTGACGTCGTTCTCGACGATCGCGGCGGGGGTCAGCTCGGACCAGATGCCGGCGCTGCCGCCGGGCCAGCCGCCGCCGCCGTCGCCGAGGTGCAGGGCGTTGCGCTGGATGGTGGGCGACGAGGTGTTGGCGGCGCCGCCGACGTTGATCTCGATGCAGGTGGAACGGCCGCCGGTGTTGGGGCCGTTGATGACGTTGTTGAAGATGAACGGATCGGCGCCGCCGGCGATGGTGAGCGCCGTGTTGCCGCCGGGCATGGCGGTGATGGTGAAGCCGCTGAGCTCGGTCACGCCGGTCACGCCGGTGGGGACGACGACGCCGCTGGTGGTGTTGTCAGCGATCGTCGTGACGTTCACCGCGGGGTCGCGCGTCCAGCCGGCGCTCTCATAGCCGCCGAGAAGGGTCACGTCGTCGATCATCGTTACGGCCTCGTCATAGGTGCCGGCGGCCACGTAGACGTCCACGCTGCCGCCGATGGTCATGGCGTTGACCATGCCCTGCGCGATCGTCGCGACGGGGAGAGCCTGGGTGCCGGGTTGGGCGTTGTCGCCGAGCGGGGGCGGCGCAACGAACGTCCCGAGGCCCATGCAGTTGGCGTCAGGCGTGCCACCCATACAGGAGTTGTCGACGCCGTCGCCGCAGACCTCGGGGGCGGTCGGATAGGTCCGGGAGTCGTTGTCGTCGCAGTCACCTTCACAGGTGTCGACACCGTCGCCGTCGGCGTCGACGCAGGCCGCAGCGTCGGAGCCGGCGTCCGGGCCGCCGCCGCCGCCGGAGTCGCTGCCGGCGTCGCCGAGCACCATGCAGACACTCTGGTTGGGGTCGCAGTACAGGCCGGGGTCGCAGTCGTCGTTGCCGGAGCACTGGTCGCCGACGCCGCCGGTGCCGCAACGGCAGCCGGCGCCGAGCGCGGCCGCCGCCAGCGCGAGGAGCGCGACGAGCGGTACGGGAGAGTGCGCGCGCGCGCGCGGGTGCGACGTTGCCGCATCGCTGGTGTGAGATCGGTCGAGCATGGGGAACCTCCGCGGTGTGGTCGGACGCATGTCTCCCCCTTCGGCGCCGCGCGGGCGCTCGGTCGGGTTCGCAGGAGTTGAATGACGCATTGTACCACCGCGCGCGCGCGGTGGGCGGTTTGCGCCGGGTGCGGGCCGTTCGAACGAGCCGACGCGCGTGGCGCTATAGTGCGGGCCGGTGGACGGGCAGGACCAGGAGGGCGCGGCGGCGAAGGTGAGCGCGGGCTGGCTCGAGCCGGCGCGCGGGGGGACGTACGACGCGGCGGTGGCGCTGCTGCGCGCGGCCTTTCCGGAGACGGCGCTGCCGGAGGCGCGGACGCGCGCGCTGCTGGACGCGGGGCGCTACCGGATGGCGGTGGCGCGTGCGGCGGTGGCAGGGGACGCGGGGCAGGCGTTGGCGGGCGTGGCGGTGCTGGCGGTCTTCGCCGAGGAGGGGTTCTGCCACCTGGATTACCTCGCCACGGCCGAGGGGCAGCGGCGGCGGGGCGTTGCGACAGCGCTCTGGGACTTGGTTCGCGCACAGGCACCGGCGGGGTGCACGCGGCTCACACTCGAGGTGGACGAGTCGCTCGTGGACTTCTACCGGCGGCGCGGTGCGCGGCGGCTGGAAGGCGTGCGATACGTGTTTCCGGCCACGGAGCCGCCGATGCCGATGGAGCTGATGGTCGCGGCCTGCGGCGCCGGGTCGGGGGCGGCCGTACCGCCGGTGTCGATGGACGGTGTGGCCGTGCGGCGGATCATCGCGGCGCTTTACCAGGGGCTTCACGGCCGCGACGCGGCCGACGCGCTGCTCGCGGCGGTGCTCGCCGGCGTGCCGCCGGTGGTTCGCCTGACGTAGGGCGTCGTGCGCGAGCCAGGCCGTGGGCCGTCGCGGCGCTTCACGCCGGGGCGGTGGCGGCGCGTGCCCATGCGTCGGGACCCAACAACTCGCTCACCATGAGCCCGTGATCGACGCGCTCGCCCCACCAGGCCGGAATCGGCAACGGCCTGGACGCGGCGAGCGGCGTGGGAAGCTCGGCATCTGGCGCCCGTGCCGGGGCCTGCGGGACGGGGGTGCCGTCGGGCGTGACGAAGCGCAGGCTGCCGTCGGCAGCGCGCTGGACGCCGAAGCCGCCCTCGTGCGCGAGCCGGTGATGGGCGCCGCAGAGCAACACGAGATTGTCGAGTGCAGTACGCCCGCCGTACATCCAATGTTGAATGTGGTGGGCATCGACGAATTGTCGGTTCGTACAGCCGGGGAAGCAGCATCCGCCGTGGCGACGGACGAGCGCGCGGCGCAGGGCGGGTGGGATGGTCCGGCGGCGGCGGCCGACGTCGAGCGTTTGGCCGGCGGCGTCTTCGGCAAGGGGAACGAGCCCGGCGTCGCAGGCGATCCGTCGGAGCGTCTCCGCGGGAACGTGGGTTCCATCCTCCAGCGAAGCGCCGGCGCCGCCGAGGACGCCGTGCTCGTCTGGGCCGAGGTGCACGACGATCGTGTACCGCTCCCCGCCTGGTCGCGCTTGCGCGGGAGCACTGGCGAGGAAGTGCTCGGCGACAGCGACGAGCGCGTCGGCGCGGGTCGGCCAAGGCTCAACGGAGGGCGGCGCGGGCGGCGGCCTGGGCCGCGGCGCGGGCTCGGCGGCGGGCTCCGCCGCGGTCAGCGTTTCGCGTTCCGGCGCGCCGATGGCGTCGTCAGGGGCCGGCGGGCGCGGGCGGGGCTCCCCCATCGCGGGCGCGCGCGCGGCCTCGATGGCCTTCATCACCAGGGCGGCTTCGTCGGGCGAGAGCTGCGCTTCCAGACGCACCATTCCGGCGTCGGTCCACCGCTGGCGCACCCAGCGTTCCGTGTCCGCCGGCCGGCCCTCCAGGCCGGCGATCACGCCTCGATACTGGCGGCAGAGCGTTTCCAGGTGCGCCGCGGTACAGGTCTTCGCAACGGCGAGGAGCCGCTCCTCGTTGGCGGGCGTGGCGATCCGCGTCAGCGCCCGCACCTTCGAATAGCTGATCTCGGCCCGAGCGAGGGCTTCGTCGATTCGCGGCAAAGGGGCGAGCGCGCGCGCGACGCGCACCTTCTCCCGGGCGGCTCCGGGGGCGAGCCCGATTCGCCAGCCGAGCCAGTGCGCGCACGACAGCGCGCCTTGGCGCGCCCAGCCGCCGCTCTCGTCGAACGCGCGGATCCGGGTGAGCAACGCGTGCCGAGCGGTCTCGATCTGCCCGGCGAGAGCGGCGATCTCGTCGCCGAGCGCGTCGAGCGGATGGGTTGTCGCCGGGACCGGGGCCGGCGACTCAGCAGCGGAGAAAGGGTCGGCGTCGGACATGGGCTATGTGTAGTGTCGGGGTATCTATATGTCAAGTATGGAAGTGTGGTAGATTGAGGATTGTATGTGCGGGAGCGCTGCCCGGATCCGGACGGCTGTGGGTTTGCCGCGGCGGTGGACGACCGCGAGGCGTGGGGATTGT
>DASYRF010000388.1:0-9131 GCA_036004705.1 Myxococcota bacterium | reverse complement strand
GCGCTGCCCGCGAGCAAGCGGAGAAGTCGACGGGTACCAGGATGCGCCGGAGCTCCGTCATGGGCCCTCCTCAACGGCGAAACGAGCAAGCCGCGTGCCGCTCGCAGGCGCTTTCGGCGCGCCGCGCCATCCTCGCGTGGCAACGGGGTAAGCGCGCGCCGGTCGAGCAAGGTTCGGAACGTGCCCGTTCCGGATTGGTAACGGATCGCTACCCCGAGGACACGCCGCGATGGACGGCGCCAACCGCCGGGCTGGAGGTCCAACGCATCGCATCAGGACGCAAGCGGGCGGCATCTCTGCCCTCCGGCGGCGGCGGCGGGCGCGGCGCGCGGCGACCCCCTTGGGGACGCCTGCTGGCAAGGAACGTGCGTGACCAGGCCCGAGGAGGACGCGCACGAACACCCTACTGCTCGGCGAGCCGCATGGCTTGCACCGGCGGGCCGATTCGGCGTTCCGGTTCCTGGCCGAGGCCAACGAGGTGCTCGCTTCGTCGCTGGACTTCGAGGAGACGCTGCAGAGCGTGGCGCGGATCGTCGTGCCGGCTCTCGCCGACTGGTCGGCCGTGCACCTGGCGACGCCCGGCGGCACAGCCGAGCTGCTGACGGCGTGCCACACCGACCCCGCCAAGGAAGCGCTGGTGCGCGAGCTGCAGCGACGCTATCCGGCGGAGCCCGACGCGAGCGCAAGCGCGACGCGCGTGCTGCGCACCGGCAAGACCGCGCTCGTTCCCGAGGTGGACGACGACATGCTCATGGCGGCGGCGCGTGACCGCGATCACCTGCGCCTGCTGCGGGCGCTCGGGCTACGCTCGTTCGTCTGCGCGCCGCTCACTGCCCGCGGCCGCGTGATCGGCACGCTGTCGCTGGCGAGTGCCGAGTCGGGCCGACGCTACCGGGTCGGCGACGTCGCGCTCGTGGAGGACCTCGCCCGGCGCGCGGCGCTGTGCGTGGACAACGCCCGCCTGTTCCACGACGCCGGCGAAGCCACGCACCGGCTGCAGGAGGCGCTCGCCGAGGCCGCGCGCGCCCGAGAGGAGCTGCGTGCCGGCGCCGAGCGCCACGCCGCCGAGCTGGAGCACCGCGTGGCCGAACGCACCGGCGACCTCAACGCCTTCACCTGGTCCATCTCGCACGACCTGCGCGCGCCGCTGCGCGCCGTCGCCGGCCTGGCCGACGCGCTCGCCGAGGACTGCGGCGCCCAGCTCGACACGCGCGGGCTCGACTACGTCGACCGCATGCGCACCGCCGCCTTGCGCATGGACGCCATGATCGACGCGCTGCTTCAGTACTGCCGGCTCGGCCACACCGAGGTGCGGCTGGAGGGCATCGACCTGGGCGCGGCCGTGGCGCGCGTGCTCGCCGACCTGCGCGCCGAGCTCGACGAGCGCGACGCGCTGGTGACGGTGCTCGCCCCGCTGCCGCAGGTGCGCGCCTTCGTCCCCGTCCTGGAGCAGGTGCTGGCCAACCTCCTCTCCAACGCCGTGAAGTTCGTGCCGCCCGACACGCGCCCGCGCATCGCCGTTCGCGCCGAGCTGCCGGACCCCGCACGCGTGCGCCTGTGGATCGAGGACAACGGCATCGGCATCGAGCCGCATCACCAGGAGCGCGTCTTCCACGTGTTCGAGCGGCTTCACGGGCAGGAGGCGTACCCGGGCACCGGCATCGGCCTCGCCATCGTGCGGCGCGGCATGGAGCGCCTCGGTGGGGCCGCCGGCGTAGAGTCGCGGCTCGCCCAAGGGAGCCGCTTCTGGATCGAGCTGCCCGTGGCGCCGGCGGAGAGCGCCGCGTGAGCACCACGCGATCGATCCTCCTCGTCGAGGACGACCCCAACGACGTGCTCCTCATCCACCGCGCCTTCGAGCGGGCGAAAGTTCTAAACCCGCTGCGCGTCCTCCCCGACGGCGACGAGGCCATCCGATATCTCGCCGGCCTCGGCCCCTACGCCGACCGCGCTGTCCATCCGCTGCCGGCGCTGATGCTGCTGGACCTGAAGCTGCCGCGGCGCGGCGGGCTGGAAGTGCTCGGCTGGGTGCGCGACCAGCCTGGACTGCGGCGCCTGCCGGTGGTCGTCCTCAGCTCGTCGCGCCGCACCGAGGACGTCAGCCGCGCCTACGACCTGGGCGCAAACTCGTATCTGGTCAAGCCGGTCGGCTTCAAGCCGCTGCTCGCCCTCATCCGTTCGCTCGACGTCTACTGGGTGCTCTTCAACGAGAAGGCCGACCTGACGCCCTGACCGCCTCCTCGGAGCTCCCGCCCGCTCGGTGCTGTGCGCCGCGCAAGTCTACGCACCTGCTCCCCTGGGCGCCCTAGTTTGGGCGCCATCCCAAGCAGCCGGAACCAGGTCGGCACGACACCGATGCACCTTTCGACACAGTGGTGCTAGTAGCGCGCCGCGAGCGTCTCGCCCATCTTGTCGGCGATGGCCATGATGGTGAGCATGGGATTCACCGCCGGGCTCGCCGGCAGCACGCCGGTGTCGCACACGTAGAGGTTGTCGACCTCGTGCGCCGCGCCCGACGAGTCGATGACGTGTCGCTCGGGGTCCTCGCCCATCGCCGTCGTGCCGAACACGTGGTTCGAGCCACAGGGGATGTCGCTGACGCTCAGTGTCGCCTGGCGCATCAGCCCGGCGCCCGTCACGTCGGTCATCTGCGGCGGCATGCCGTGGACACCCGACAGAACGCGCCGCGCGCCCACGGCGAAGAACATCTCGATGAGCTTCGCCATCCCTTCCTGCAGCCGCCGCACGTCGCCCTCGCCGAGGTGGTACTGGATGTCAGGCCGCGCGCCCGGCAGGGTGCGGATGCGCCCCGCCGAGTCCTCGCCGCTGACGAACACATCCCATGACGCCATGTAGCGGTACTGCTTGAGCAGGTCCTTGAAGTCCTCGGCCATGCCGGGGAAGCGGAACGCCAGCAACGACTCGATGGCCCAGAGCGATTCGAACTTCATGCCCTGCTCGAGGAAGTCGAGGCAGTGGTACCCCTGCGTGGCCCCGCTCCAGGGCGCGACCTCGTCGTCGAAGATGCCCATGACCGCCGTGCCCGGATGGAAGCGCAGGTTCGCACCCACCGGCGCGCGCCGGATCCCGCTCTGCATCATGATGACGGGCGAGGCCAGCGCGCCCGCCGCCAACACCGTGCAGCGCGCCGTGATGCGGACCTTGTGCGTGCGCCGGCCGGTGAACGGCTCGACGGCCCAGCCGGTGATGCCGCGCACCGAGTGGCCGCGCCGCGCCGCACCCGTCCCCGCCCCCGCTCCCGTCGCGCCGTGCCCGTTGCCGCTCTTGCCGTTACCGTTGCCGCCGTTGGCGCCCACGCCGCGCCCCTCCAGGATCAGCTCCGCGGCCTCGATGGACGTGTAGACCCGCCCGCCGCCCTCCAGCACCTCCGGCACGCCGCGCAGATCCAGCGACATCTTCGCGCCGTTGGGGCACCCCGTCAGGCACTCGCCCGAGCCCTTGCAGCCCTTCTCGTTGCGGACGATCGCGTCGGCGCGGAATCCCATCGCCTCGCACGCCCGGCGAAAGAGCTCGTTGCGCCGGCCCTGGATCTCCGGCGCCACCGGGCGCACGCCCATGAAACGCTCGACCTCGTCGAAATGCGGGTCCAGCTCGGCGCGCGTCATCCCGCGCACGCCGTGTTCGTACTCCCACCGCTTCAGCGCGAACTCGGGCGTGCGCAGGCAGATGGCAGAGTTGAACACCGACCCGCCGCCCAGGCAGCGCGCCTGCATGGTCGGCATGAAGATGTTGCCGCGCGTCGTGCGCAGCCCCCCGTTCCAGAAATACCGCGACAGCGTGTAGCCCGCCTCCTTCACGTAGTCGGCTCGCCGCACCACCGGCCCGACCTCGACCAGCACGACGCTGCGCCCCTTGGCCGCCAGCTTGCGCGCGAGGATCGCCCCGCCGGGACCGGAGCCCACCACCAGGAAGTCGCAATGATCGGTGATTGGGGCGCGGTAGTCGGCGAACTCTAGGACGCGAGGCCGGTCCCTAACGGAGGACTTTTTTTTTCCGGCGTCTCCTCGGGCACGGAGGCCGCCGCCTCCAGGGCGCCCCCGCCGCTGCTGCTGCCGCTCCCGCCACCCGCGCTCGCCACCGCGGCCGCGCCCGCCGCACCCACCGCCCCGCCGCCGCCCGGCAGGATCTTGCGCACCGTCCGCAGCGCATCCTTCACGACCGCCGCGCCCAGGCTGACCACCGGCCCGCCGCTCCCGTAGAAGTGCGACAGCGTGTCTTCGAACGCGCCCAGGAAGTAGCTCACGTCGGCTTCGGTCGAGACGACCGGCGGCAGGATCTTGATGCCGTTCAGCTCCGGGCCGGGGATCTGCACCAGCACGCGCTGGCGCGTGTACAGGTCCACGTTCATGGCCGCGGCAAAGCCGCCCTTGTCGGCCACGGCCATCAGCTCCTGCTGCAGCCGCAGCTTCGTCTTGTCGCTCGTCTTGAAGTAGATCGCCAGGAACAGCCCTTTGCCCGTCACGCGATCGATGCAGTCGTACTTCTCGGCCAGCTTCTCCACGCCGTTGCGCAGCCGCTCGCCCAGCTTGCGCGCGCGCGCCGGCGCGTCCAGCTCCTTGAGCGCATCCAGCGTCGCCAGCCCGGCGGCCATGGCAAGGTTGTTCTCGGCGAACGTCGAGAAGTAGATCGGCCCTGCCTTGAACTTCTCGTAGACGCCCTTGTAGACCTCCTCGGACATCAGCACGGCGCTCACCGGCACGTGCCCGCCCGCCAGCGTCTTCGAGACCGTCATCATCCCCGGCTTCAGCCCCAGCTCGCGCGAAGCGAACCACGCGCCCGTACGCCCCAGCCCCGTCTGGATCTCATCGCACACGAACACCGTGCCGTACTGCGCGCACAGCGACTCCGCCTCGCGCAGGTAGCCGGGGTCGAGCACCTCGCAGGTCATGCCCTGCACCGGCTCCACGAACATGGCCGCCACGTCGCCCTTGCTCAGCTCGGCACGCAACGACTTCATGTCGTTGCGCCGCACGGGCGTGCAGACCGGCATCTTCGGGTCCATGCCGTCTTTCATCTGCTCGAACCCGCACAGCGAGATGGCGCCGTACGTACGCCCGTGGAACGCGCCCTCCTCGAACAGGAAGCGCCGCCGCCGCGTCATGTAGCGCGTGAAGCGGATGCAGACCTCGATCGCCTCCGCGCCCGAGTTCGCGTACACCACCTTCGTGAAGTGCTCGCCGCCGATCTCGATGAGCCGCTCCGCCAGCAAGCCGCCCAGCACCGACGCGTTCACCACGCAAAGGTTTGGCAGGTCCATGGCCAGCACGTCCGCCAGCGCCTCGCGAATCTTCGGATGGTTGCGGCCCAGGAAGAACACGCCGCCGCCCGCCAGGAAATCCAGGTAGCGCTGGTCCTGCGTGTCCCACAGGTACTGGCCCTCGGCGCGCGTGAACACCGCCGCCATGCCGCCCATCTCCAGCATCTTCATCAGGCGCGGGTGGACGTGCTTCTTGGCCAGATGCGCGCTGGAGCTGATGTGCTCCTGGATGAGCTCTCGCATGCCGCTCACTGGACGTAGTCCTTCTTGTAGCCGTAGGTGTCGAAGACCATCCGCCACCGGTCGTAGACGAACTCCATCAGTCTCTCGTCGATCTTCAGCTTGTTCTTCTTGTAGCCCTTCAGCGAGTCCAGGTAGGGCGTGATGATCTTCTCGTAGCGCTCCCATTCCGGCAGGCGGAACTTCTCGTAGATGCCGCGCAGGTACTCCAGCTCGTGCCCCTCGAACTCGTGGTAGTTCAGCTCCACGAAGTTCTCCGGCGGGATGAGCTTGCGGTCCTCGATGATGCGCTCCCAGATCTTCTGCCCGATCGTCGCCGTCTGCTCCCAGCGCTGCTGCAGGAAGTTCTCTTCGGGCTTCTGGAAGAAGTTCTCCCAGTCCACCTTGCTGCGCAGGTGGAGCGTCGACGAGAACGTCTCGTAGGGGTTTCGGTGGATGTGCACGAACTTCGCGTCGGGGAACATCTCCAACAGCAACCGCACGCGCGCCGTGTGCGTACACGACTTCACGACGACGCGCTTCCCCGTCGCCAGCATGATCTTCTTGATGAAATAGACGAACGCCGCCTTCCAGCGCGCCTTCTCGTCGGGCGTCGCCTCCAGGAAGTCGACGTACTTCTCGTACTGCGCGGCCGTCTCCGGAAACATGAAGCTGCAATAGATGGAGAGCCCGGTGAGCTTCGCCAGGGCGATCTCGTCTTCGGCGGCCTCGTGCCAGCCCTGCTTCACGTTGTCGTAGGAGCGCGTCTCGGCGAGCGCGCCGGCGGCGAGCCGCGGCACGATGTCCCCCGTCAGCAGGAACGCCCCCGGGAACACCACTTGGTAGTAGGTCGGCGACGTGTGGTGCGGATCGCGCTGCAGCAGGTTGTGCAGGTGCGTGGTGCCGGTGCGCCAGTGTCCCAGCAGGAAGATGGGCGTCGGGTCGACTTCCATCGTCGCCAGCTTCTTGCCGTAGATGGCGTCCTCGAGGCGCCCGAACAGCGTCGCGGGGAGGCTCCAGCCGGTGATCCAGGCGGCGCGGTGCAGGTACACCGGGTCCACCTTGAAGCGGTTCTTCGCCAGCAGCTTCAGCCACTCGGGGATCTCGATGCCCGTGATGAGCTGCTCGGTGGACCACCGATTCTCGACTTGCTTGACCACGGCCATTGCTAGCGCCCTCCGCGCTGCGCCACGCGCGCGCGCGGCTCCAGCTCCGTCACCACCGCCCCCACCGTCGCGGCCGGCACCCGCGCCTCGCTGCCTTGGCCCGCCGCCGCCGCCGCTGCCGCCGCCGCCGCCTGCGCCGCTTCACGGACCTCCGCACGCGCCTTTTCCTCGGCGCGGTGCCGCCGCAAGGTGGCCGTCCCGTCCTCCACGCCCATCTGCCGCCGCACCTCGGGGTCGGCGAGATACGCCATCGTGAACACAGACCGCAGCGCCTGGAAGGCCACCCGACGGAAGTAGAGCTCGGCGTTCTCCCACGACGCGAGGTACGCGCGCCGCGCTTCCGGCGAGGCGGTGCTGAAGCGCGGGGCGCGCGCCGGACCGAACGCCGCGATGCCGAGCTCGAACAGCACGAACATCCCGCGCACCAGCCAGCGGTCGCGCGCCGGGATGCGGCTCATGAAGTCGTCGACGTACGCCACGACGCGCGTGTCGATGGCGTCGAGCGTGATCGCGCCCTCCTTGGGGAACAGCGTCTCCCCGAGGGAGGCGACGATGCGCGCTTCTATGGAGGTGAGGACTTTCAACGCCGCTGGACCTCGGGCCACTCTCCGGGCCGCCCCGCCTTTACCCCACGGCGCCCGTACGGTCAATCCCCGGCGCAGGCGGGCGCAGGTACGATGGCGGTGAAAACCTGACGCATTCCGCCGGCCTTCCCGGGGAGCTGCAAGTCCGAGGCCTACCGACCCACCGGCCGTTTCCTGACGCCCACGCGGCGCCGGCGGCAGGACGGAGGAACGCGGTCGCCCGCGGCGCCGTTTGCCTGTGGACGACCCCCAGCCTCCCTTGGAGGCGTTGCCGAACGCAGCGCCGGTCGCGCCGTCCGCGGCCCGCCGGTCCGACCCGCGGGCCGTTCTCTCAGGAGCGAGTCGTCCGAGCGGAGAGTGGTAGCCTTGTCCGTCCGTTTCGAGCCCAAGGAGGCCCCGTGTTCGATCACCTCTCCCTCGGCGTCGAAAGCGTCGATCGTTCCGCCGCGTTCTATGACGCGGTGCTGGCTGCGCTCGGCTACGTGCGCCTTTGGCGAAACCCGCGAAACGCGGGATATGGGCCCGAAGGATTCATAGGCGAGGCACCCTTCGCGATCCTCGAGTCCGGCCCCGACGCGAAGCCTCCTGGTCGGGGCTTCCACATCGCCTTCGTCGCCCCGACTCGCGAAGCCGTCGATCGATTCCACGCCGCGGCCATCAGCGGTGGCGGCGTCGACGAAGGTCCGCCCGGGATTCGCGAAAACTACGACCCTGGCTACTACGCGGCATTCGTCCGCGACCTCGACGGCCATCGTCTCGAAGCCGTGCTGCACGAACGAACCGGGACCTGACCGAACTGCTGCGCCCTCCTGCAGGCCACGCCGGCGAGCGCCCGACCGCGCGGTGAGCACGCCCTGTCCGGGGCTGGCCCGGCTACAGAGATGAGCTGGCCAGGCGCGCCGCACACGGGGAAAGCGTAGCCCAGCTCGAGACGAAGCCAGCGGCGGCGCGCCGGCCCCGATCCGGCCGACCGACCTGGTCCAGTACGATCGCCAGGCGCGGCGATCCCGAGCACGGGCCTCATCGGGACCGCGGTCGACCTCGTGCCTTCCCCGAGCTGCCCCTGACGCCGCGCTTCTCCGGCCCCTGCCAGCCCGTGGTGCCGCGTAGCGCTCGCACGAGCAGGATGCAGACCCACATGCGGAACGGCCGCCACTTCTCCGCCAGCGGCTCGAGCTCCGCGAGCGAGGGCGTCTTCTTCAGCCGGTACGCCTCGGCCGCGCCACGCAGCACGCGCGGCTCGCCCTCCGCCAGCGCGTCCGCCACGGCGGCGCCTCTATAGAGGATGTGGCCGGCGGTCCACTCGCCGACGCCGCGGATCGCGCGCAAGCCCGCCAGCGCCTCCTCCTCGGGAAGGGCGCGGAGCCGGGCGGCGTCGAGCGCGCCGTCGAGCGTGGCCTGCGCGACCGCGTGCAGCCGCGCCATCTTCTCCGCCGGCAGCCCGGGGAACGACGCCACCGCGAGGAGCTGCGCAGGCGAGGGGAACACCGCGATCCGCCGTCCCGCCACCTCGACGGCGTCGCCGTGCGCGGCGGCGATCTTCTTCTTCAGGCCCGCCGCCTGCGCCATCGACACGCGCTGCGCGAGGATGCCCCACGCCGCCGCCTCGTAGGGGGACGGGAACGCCACGGCGCGGAAGCCAGGCCAGCGCGCCTGCAGCACGCCCACGACCGGATCCCGCCGCCCGACCTCTGCCCAGGCCGTGCCGTCCACGTCCAGGCCCAGCATGCGCGCGACCTGCGCGCGCGCCGCGTCCACCGCCGCCGTGCCGGAGACCTCGCCGAGCACCCGCGCGCCCTCCTCGCGGAGCGCCACGCCGGCCGGCTCCCACGTCCCGTCCAGGCGGAACGCGAGCGCGAGCCCGTCGCCCGCCGCCTCCGCGCT
>DASYRF010000387.1:0-12078 GCA_036004705.1 Myxococcota bacterium | reverse complement strand
GCGTGTATGCGCGCGCCGCCGTGCCGCGCGACGTCGTGGTGCTGGCCGTCAACCACGCCGGCCACGGAGACCGCGCGGCGGTGTCGGGCGCGGGCGCGTGGGCGATCCCGGGCGCCGAGGTGCCGGTGAACCGCGCCCTCGCCGACGCCATCCGCGCGCGCGTCCCTTTCCTCACCGTGGACGACCGTGCCCACGCCGGAGAGCACTCGCTCGAGCTGCAGCTGCCGTTCCTGCACGCACGCCGCCCCGACCTCCGCATCGTACCCATCTCGCTGTCGTGGCTGGACTGGGCGGAGTGCCGCACCTTGGGCGAGGCGGTCGCGGCGGCGGTCGGCGAAGTGTGCGGCGACGACGGGCTCGTGGTGGCGTCGACCGACCTCTCGCACTACCTCCCGCAGTCCGTCGCCAACATCAAGGACCGCCGGGCGCTGGAGTGCGTGCTGGCGCTCGACGGCGCGGCGCTGCTGGCGCGGTGCGACGAGGAGGACATCTCCATGTGCGGGCGCGTCCCCACTGCGGCCACAATCGCGGCGGCGCGCGCGCGCGGCGCGGCGCGTGCCGAGCTGGTCGATTACCGCACCAGCGGCGACGTTTCGGGTGACTTCGGCGCCGTGGTCGGCTATGCAGGCGTGCTGTTCCTAGCCTGAAAGCGACTCACATGGCCAAGAATGCGTCGTTGACGAAGACCGAGGCGGATCTCGATGCGCGCATCGCCGCGACGAAGGACGCACTGCGGGCGGACGCCCTACGCGGGGCGCGCGCGTTCAAGCGTTCCTGGCTGGAGTTCGCCGAGGTGCTGACGCGCGTGCGCGAAGACGAGCGCTGGAGCGCGTGGGGCTTCGACAGCTTCGAGCAATACTGCGCGCGCGAGCTGCACATCCGCCGCGACACGGCGCTGAAGCTGACGGGGAGCTACAAGTTCCTGGAGCGGGCGCGCCCGGAGGCGCTGCGGCGCGACGGCGTGCAGGCTTCGCTGCCGGACTACCGCAGCGTGGACGTGCTGGCGCGCGTCGAGGGAACGCCGGCGGCGCGCAGCCCCGCCTTCAAGGAGCTGCGCGATGCGGTGATCGACGACGGGCTGGCGCCGGGCGCGACGAGCGCGCGGCTGCGCGAGATCCTGCCGCCCAAGCCTGCCGGCCCCGGCGAATCGCGGCGCGAGGCGGCACGCTTCGCGGCACAGGCGCGGCGGCTGCTGGCCGCGCTGCAGTCGTCGAGCCTGCTCGCCGACGCGCTGCCCGAGCCGGGCCGCCTGTCGCTCGACGCGCTCATCGATCGCCTCGAAGCGCTCTCCGAGGCGGAGGGCGCGCCGGACTAGCCCACGTTCGCCTCCGGCGGCACGGGCGCGCGCGCCCATTCCCACAGCGCGAACAGCGCCTGCAGCGTGCAGCCGACGGCGGCGATGCTGGCGCCGAGGATTACGGCCCACGACAAGTGCGGCTCGCCGAGGGTCGGGCCGGCCAGCGGACTGCCGTGGAGCCCGACAGCCAGCCACCAGGGCGCGCAGGCGAGCGCCACTCCCAGGGCGCCGGCGAGGCGGCGCACGGCGGGGCCGGCGCGGCGAGGCAGCAGCGCGCGCTGCACGGCCGCGGCGACCAGCGCGGCGGCGCCGAGCAAGAGCAAGAGCCGCCCCGCGTACTGGCCCGCGCCGTGGCGCGCTGCCGAGAAAGAGATGGTGGGCTCGACGGCGAGCAGCGTGCCAGCGGCGAGGAGCGGAAAGACGAGCGCCGCGGCGGCCGGGCGCGTCGCTCCGCCGCGTCCGGCAGAGGCGGGGATCGGACCGACGGGGCGCTCGGCGCCCGCAGGGCGGGGCCGGGGACCGCGCACCAGCCGCGCGAGCGCCAGCGCCAACCCGACCAGCGCCGCGACGGCGAGCGCTCCGCCGAGCGAAGACGGCGCGCGCAGCGGTGGCATGGCGCGCTCCAGCTCGCCGTCCGGCGACCCCAGCGCACGCGCGAGCGCGCCGGCGCGGGCGTGCCCCAGCGCTTCGGCGGCCGCCAGCTCCGCGGGCGGCAGCTCCAGCAGCTCGTGCAGCACGCGTCCGATCGACTGGCGCGGCGGCGCGATGCCGGCCAGCGCCGCCACGGTGGGAGGGACGTCCAACAAGCGCGCATCCGCGGGGCAGGCCCCGTTGCGCACCGGCCGCACGCCGCGGCCCGCGAGAATCAGCGGCACGCGCAGCACCTCCGGCTCGGGCCCGCCGTGCCCGCCGCGATCGACGTGCCCGTGGTCGGCCACCACGACCAGCGTGTCGCGCGCCGGATCCAGGCGCGCCAGCACCGCGCGCAACCACGCGCCGCTGGCGGTGACCGCTTCGCGGTACGCCGCGCTCGCCGCGCCCGACTCGTGCCCCGCCGCGTCGACGATCACCGTGTGCACCAGCGCCAAGTCGAAGCGCGTCGCCGCCGCGCGCGCCGGCTCCGACTCGGAAGCCGAGGACGCCGCGGCGAAGATCTGCGCCGCCGCCGGAAGGAAGGCCGCCGCGTCGGCGAAGTGCTCGTCGAATCCGCCGGGAAACATCTCGCCCCACCAGGCCACGCCGTCGGTGAGCGCCACGACGCGCAGACCGTTCGCGCGCGCCCGCGCGAACACGGAGTCCAGCTCGACGGCGCCGGCGAAGCGATTCGTGTGCACGCCGCTCAGCGCCGGCGGCGCACCGGTGCCGAGCACCGCATACTCGGCGCGCGAGTACGACGGCCACTCGGCGCGCGCCGTGCAGCGCGCCAGCGGCGCAGGGCGGCCGTCGCGCGCCAGCACGGCTTCGAGCCCCAGCCCGGCGGCCGCGTCGTCGCGCAGGCCGTCCACAACCACCAGCGCGACGCGGGCCCCCGCCGCGGCCGCGCTCGGGGCGCGCGGCGGATCATCCCCGCGCCCCAGCGCCTCGGGCGCCCAGGGGTCGACGCGCACTGCCGGCGGCGGGCGGCCGTTGAACGTGCGCGGGAACAGCACCGCATGCGCCAGCGCAGCGCCCGCGAGGGCGACTGCCACCGCACCCAGCGCGAATGCACGCCCGCCGTTCCCGCCACCGCGCCCTCCGCCCGCGCCGCCGCCGCCCTCGCCGTCCAACCCGTCGCCAGCCGATACCTCGACGCCGCCCGCCCCGGGCGCCGTCGCGGAGCGCGTGGTCCCTTCCGCCGCAAGGGCCGAAATGGCAGGAGGGTCGTCGGAGGCGCGCTTGACCATGGCTCGCTGAGATCCCACAGTATGCGGGAGGTTCTTCCTTGGTGTCTCTCCGACACATGCCCGCGCGCCCCGCCCACGCGCCGCACCCGCGCGCCGTCGCGACCGCCGCCCGCCCCGCCGTCATGCTTGCCGCCGCGCTCGTCGCCGGCGGCTGCTACACGCAGGTGCCGTTCCCCGTCGAAGAGGTCAAGAACCTCGACGGCTACACCGTGTACAAGGAGCACGAAGAGACGCCCGTGCCGACATTTTACGTGGGCGGCACGTTCCCCGGCCCCGTCTACGGCCCGACCGCCGCGACCGGCGTCCCGCGTGTGGTGACCGACAAGCCCTACCGCGTCGTGTCGCTCGACGGCGACCCCATGGACTTCTCGTCGGAGACGCCGTTGACGCTCCATCTCAAGGACGGGCGCGCGCTGGAGGCGACCTACCGGACCATTTCCGTGACGGACGAACGCTTCGAGGGCGTGACCATGGAGGGCGGCCATCGCGTGAGCGTCCCCCTCTCCGCGCTGAGCGCCGTCACGCTGAGGCGACCCGACAGCGGCTCCACGCTGCTCGTCACGCTCGCCATCGTCGGCGGCGTGGTCGTGCTTCTCTCGGTCGCCGTCATCGCCAGCGGCGGCTGACGCCGCCCCTGCCCCCATGCCGCGCACGCACCCTTCCCGCGCCTTCCTCGTCCGCGACCGCCACCGGAACCTGCTCGCGGTGCACTTCTTCGGCATGCTCTCGGGCGTAGCGCTGGTCTTCCTCGCCAATCGCTTCATCGTGCACGGCGCCATCTGGGCGCACTGGGTGGCGCTCGCCTGGGCCGGGCTGTTCGCGGCCCACTTCGTCTGGTTTTCCCGAGCGACGCTCGCCACCATGGGCGGGAAGGGCGGCGGCGCGAAGGGCGGCGCGCGCCACCGGCTGGCCGTGTTCCTCGAGGACGAGGAGGGCGGCGAGGAGCCCGCCCCCGACGCGGCCCCGCCGGCCGCGCGCGCGCCCGAGGCCCCGCCCAGCACTCCGCTCCCCCACCCTTGACAGCCCGCAGCGAGCCGGCTATCTACGCGACCGGCATGCGAAAGTGGCGGAATTGGTAGACGCGCAGGACTCAGGATTCTGTGGGCGCAAGCCTGTGAGGGTTCGACTCCCTCCTTTCGCACCAACCCAGTTCGCCGAATCTCGGCACCGGCTTCGCCTTCCTCGGCTCGACTCACCCGACGGGGCAGACGGCCTGGCAGGTGCCGGGCGCCCCGATCATGCAGACCGGGCCGCAGCAGCACGTCAGACCGCTGCAGCAAGGGGGCGTGGTCGCGTCGCAGGTTGTGCCGGTCCCCGAGCACATCGGGCAGGTGCCGCAGTCGGCGGCGCAGCCCGTACAATCCTCGGTGGAGTCGCACGTGCCGTCGCCGCAGAACGGCGGGCACGCGCCGCAATCGGCGGGACAGCTCGTGCAGTCCTCCATCCCCATTGTGCAGATCATGTCGCCGCAGGGCACCGGGCACGCGCCGCAGTCCGCCGCACAACCCATGCAATCCTCGGTGGCGTCGCACGTGCCGTCGCCGCAGGCCGGTGGGCAAGCGCCGCAATCGGTCGCACAGACGTCGCAGCTTTCGGCCGCGCCGCAGACGCCGTCGCCGCAGAAACCGCCGGCGCCGCCGCTGTCGGTCGTGGCGCCGCCGCCGCCGCCGTCGCTGCTGCCGCCCGCGCCGCCCGAGTCCGCTGCCCCGCCACCGCCGCTGTCGCCCCCTAGGTCGCCGCCGCCGTCCTCCGACAAAGGCTGGCAGGTGCGCGTCTGCGGGTCGCAGTACAGGCCACGCATGCAGTCCGTCGCGCTCTGGCAACCTTCGCCGGTGCTCGAGCGCCCGCAGGCGCATCCGGCGTGCAGCGCAAGGGTGACCGCCCATAGCCCCCACGCAAGGCGCGTCCTCATCCGCCACCTCCGCGTGCCACACCGCCAGTCTACCGGCGTGGCGCGGCGGGCGCGAGTCCGCTCTTGACGGCCGGCGGCGGCGGCGCCAGGCTCGGCCGATGCAAGACCAGCACGCAAGGAAGGGCGCGCGCAGCGGCGCGGCGCCGCAGCGCGCCGCAGCCATGGCCGCCGTCGCCGGCGCCCTCCTCCTTCTGACCGCCGCGGGCGCCGCCGGTTGTAAACGCAGCGGCGGCGCCAGCGACTCGGGCGGCGGCGGCGCCACCGACGCCGGCACCGACGCGGCCCCCTCCGGCACGGACTCGGGGCTGCCGGCGGTCGCCTGCCCGGCCACGCTCGTGCCGGGCGTCAATATCGGCTTCCCCTCCGACGGCTACGACCGGTCGCTGATCCTCGCGGTCCCCAGCTACCACGATGTGGCGCAGGAATGGCCCGTCGTGTTCGTCTGGCACTGGCTCGGCGGTGACGCCGCCAGCATGCTGGCCGCCTCGGGGATGGAGCCGCGCGCCGAGTCAGAGGGCATCCTGGTCGTGGCGCCCGAGTCGCGCCGCCTTCCCCTCACCGAGTGGGAGTTCTTCAACGCCGACCCGTCCACGAACCCCGACATCACGTTCTTCGACGAGATGCTCGCTTGCCTCGAAGAGCAGTACAACGTGGACGAGGACCGCGTGTACTCGACGGGGATGAGCGCGGGCGGGCTTTGGACCTCGTACCTCGGCGTGGAGCGCGCCGACGTGCACGCCGCCCTCGCGCCTGCGTCCGGCGGGCTGTTCGTGTCGTGGGTGCCGCCCGCGAGCAAGCCACCCGAGCTGGTGATCTGGGGCGGCGTCAGCGACATGTGCTGCACGGTCGACTTCAACCAGATGGCGCTCGACATGATCGCCGACCTGCGCTCGAACGATCAGTTCGTCGTGGGCTGCAACCACGATATGGGCCACACCTGGCCCTACCCGGTGACCGGCGAGTACGTCTGGCAGTTCTTCGCCGACCACGTGCGCGGCGTGACGCCCGACCCCTACGAAGGGGCCGCGCTGCCTGCCGTGTTCCCCAGCTACTGCACCATCGAGCCCTAGCCGGCGAAGAACGTCCAGTCGGGGCGCGCCGCCGGCGTCGCCCCCACGAAGGGGTCGACCGCACCGAATGAGTCGAGGCACGCCGAAGGCGTCGCCTTCGACTTCGGGGAAAGATTCACTTCCTCTGAGTCGCCGCGCGGCGGCGAGCGGCGGCCGGCCCACTGGTGCGCGCGGCCGCGGTGAAGGGCGGCGTAGACGGCGTCGCGCAGGGCGTTCGCGTCGTCGTGCGTGAGCGTGCGGGACAGGTCGCGCAGCACCAGACGGACGAGCACGTTCTTCTGGCCGGCGCCGATGCCCAGCCGCACCGCCGCCGCCTCCGGCAGCGCGGCGCGCGGCGTCTCGGAGAGCAATTCCACCGCTTCGACACAGGCGGCCCGCTCGTCGCCGAGCGCGGCCCGCACGCGGTCACCCAGCTCCTCCGCCGTTGCGTCCTCTTCGACGGCGATCGACAGGTCGCGGCGGACGGCGGGGCGCGTGGACACGGGACGGTAGCGGGCCAGGTCGAGCATCTGGGCAGCGACGCGCGGGTCCGCGGCGCGCAGCAAGCGAATGTCGTCGAGGCCCTTGCGCAGCATGAGCAGGCGGTCGAGGCCGAGCCCCATCGCCAGCCCGGTCCAGCGACGCTGGTCGAGACCCGATTCCGACAGCAGCGCCGGGAGCGCCAGCCCGCACTCGCCGACTTCCACCCAGCGGGCGCCGTCGGCGACGTCGATCTGCAATCCGCCGGTCGTGTAGGGATGGCGCGCCGGCGAAGCGCGCCAGGCGCGTCCCGGCAGCACGGCGCCGGCGACGAGCCCGATCATTTCCACCAGATCCTCCGAGCCGAGCGGCGCGCCGGCGCGCAAGCGCCACAGGTCCACCTGGTGCGGCTCGCCGGTGTGCAGACGGTCGATGGCGTCCCGCCTGTACACGAGCCCGGGGCACACGAGCACGAGGTCGGGCGGCGCCGCGTGCTCTGCGGCCAGCGCCCGCAGCAGCGGCGGCACCATCGCCGACGTCTGCGTGCGCAGCAGCGTGTCGGGCCCCGACCAGCGCGTGTAGCGCGCCTCGCGCGCCGCGCCGTCGGGCGGGTAGTGCAGCCGGTCATAGTTGTCGGCGGCCGAGACGACCGGGGAGGCGCGGCAGGCGCGCACCGTCGCGCCCCACGCCTGCACCAGCGCGCGCGAGGCGTCTTCGACGAGCTGCTGCAAGGCGTGCGGCCCCTGCGCGGGGTCGGTGAGGTCGCGTAGCGCGAGGGCGCGCCGCAGCGCCGCGGCGTCGAGGACGGGGCCGTGCATGGGGCCCTCTGGCAGGCGGGCGCCGCGCGTCAAGGCCCGCGCTCCACCGGCGGCGCTGACGCGCGCCTCGGCCCGTGCGATCATGCGCCGCGTGATCGCGCTGCGCCGCCTCCGCACGCTGGACGTCGCCGCCGCCAGCGGCTTGGTGGTTCACGACGGCCGGCTGCACGTCGTGGCGGACGACGACTTGTTCTTGCACGTCTACGCCGACGATGGCGCGCGACGCGTCGCGCGCGTGCCGCTCTTCCCTGGCGACCTGCCCGCCGATCCGGCAGCGCGCAAGGCGCGCAAGCCGGATCTCGAAGCGTTGGTTCTCGTGCCGGGCGCGGGGCTGCTCGCGCTGGGCTCGGGGTCGCGCCCCAACCGCCGCAGTGGAGCCCTCGTGCCGTTGCCGGCCGGAGAGGCCGGTCCCGCGCGCGCCGTCGACCTCGCGCCCCTGTACGAAGCGCTCGGCGCGCGCTTCACCGCGCTCAACGTGGAGGGCGCCGCCGTCGCCGGCGCGACGCTGCGCCTGCTGCAACGTGGGAACGGCCTCGGCGGCGCGAGCGCCGTCGTCGACCTCGACCTCGCCGGCGTGGTGGACGCCCTCGCCCGCGGCCGCCCACTCGACGGCGCGCTGGTCCGCGACGTGCACGCCGTGGAGCTGGGCACGCTCGGCGGCGTGCCGCTCGCCTTCACGGACGCCTCGCCGCTGGGCGACGGCCGCATCGCGTTCGCCGCCGCCGCCGAAGCCACTCCCGACGTCTACGAGGACGGTCCCTGCGCGGGCGCTGCGCTCGGCGTCCTCGACGCCGGCGCCGCGCTCGTCCACCTCGAGCCCGTCGACGAGCCGCTGAAGGTCGAAGGCCTCCATGCGTTCGCGCCGAGCTCGGACGGCTCCGTCGACGTGCTCGTCGTCGCCGACGCCGACGACCCCTCTCGCCCGACGCCGCTCTGTTGCGCGACCCTACGCCCCCGAGGACCATCATGACGACGACCGCGAAGGCGACGACGACGACGACCGCGACGGCGACGGCGACGCTCGTTCTGCTCCTTCTGGCGGCATCCACCGCCTGCCGCCACCGGAGCGCCGGCCCCGGCCCCGACGACGTCCCCCCCTCGGGCCCCATCGTCGTCCCCACCGACGACGGCGCGGAGATCCACGGCGACTACTTCGGTCCTGGCGCCGCCGCCGTCCGCGCCCCGGCCGTCCTGCTCCTGCACATGTACTCGCACGACCGCCGGAGCTGGACGCCGCTCGTTCCCAGCCTGCACGCCGCCGGCTACGCCGTTCTCGCCATCGACCTGCGCGGCCACGGCGAGTCCACCCACAAGGGCGCCGGCACGCTCCGTTACGACACCATGATGAAGGACCCCGCCGGCAATCAGTTCCTCGAGATGTACCGCGACGTCGCCGCCGCCAGGGCCTGGCTCGCGTCGCGCTCCGAGCTCGACCCCGCGCGCTTCGGACTCGTCGCCGCGTCGGTCGGCACGTCTGTCGCGCTCGACGTCCTCGCCCGTGATCCCTCCGTCAAAGGCGCCGTCCTCATGACCCCCGGCGTCAGCTACTTCGGCTTTCCCACGCTCGACCACGCGCGCAAGGTGGTCCAGCCCCTGCTCATCGTCGCCGCCACCGAGGAGCGCGCCGGCGCGGAGGCCGTCGCCGCCGCCCACCCCGACGGCGCGGCCGAGCGCAAGGTCGTCTTGAAGGAGGGCGTCGGCCACGGCACCAAGATGTTCCCCGTCTGGCCGGAGGTGAAGCCCCTTATCCTCGACTGGGTGAAAACGCACATCTGACGCGCCGGCGAAGCAACTCCCGGAACTTCCGCCGCAGCCGCGCGTCATACGGCCATGCCGCGCCGCGCCCTACCCGTTTGCGTTGCCCTCGCCCTCATCGCGCTCGTCTGCGGCGCTTCCGCCGCGGCCAGCAAGCTTTCCAAGAAGGCGTCCGCGCTGCCTTTCGTGCCCCAGCCGGGTGACGTCCTGCTGCAGGCGCTGGACGGCGACCTCAGCCGCCTCATCGCCGGCATAACCGGCAGTCCCATCACGCACACCGGCGTCGTCGAGGAGCGCGGCGGCGAGCTATACGTCCTGGAGGCCGTCGGCCCGGTCATGCGCACCCCGCTGCGGCTCTGGGTCAAGCGCGGCCACGGCCGCTACGCGGTGCTCCGCCCCCAGGGCGCGCTTGCCGCCGCGATCCCCGCCTTCCTGGACGCCGCGCGCGCGCGCCTGGGAACGCCGTACGACGTGCTGTTCGAGTGGGACGACGCCAAGCTGTATTGCTCGGAGCTCGTCTACAAGGCCGCCGAGAGCGCCGCCGGCGTATCGCTCGGCGCGCGCGAGCGCCTGGGCGACATGAACTGGCGTCCGTACGAAACTGAGATCCGCCGCATCGCCGGGGGCGAGCTGCCTCTTGATCGCCTCATCTACACGCCCGTGGCCCTCACGCACAGCCCGTACCTCGCCACCGTGTACTGGGGGTTTGAGCGCTGACGCTCCGCGCGCTCGCACGCGCGCCCGCCCGCCCGCACGCACGCACGCACGCACGCACGCACGCCCCGCTCGTAGGCGCGGGCGGCCCGTGCGACAATGCCGGCGATGCTCCGCCCGTGCGGTCCGGGGGGTGCGGCAGCCTGCGCCGCCGCGCTTGTGCTCGGCGCCTTGCTCGCGCCCGGCGTCGCCGGGGCCAATGGCCGCCTGCCCGCCTTCTACGCCGTCTTCCCGCGCCCCGCCGTGCCCGCCGCGCTCGATCTGGGCGCCACCTTCGGGCTCGTTTCCACGACCGACGACGGCGCGACTTGGTCGTGGGTGTGCGAGGCGTCCATCGGCTACATGGGCACGCTCGACCCGCTCTTCCTGCGCCCGGCCGGCGGGGCGCTGCTCGCCTCCACGTTCGCCGGGCTGACGCGCTCGCTCGACGGCGGATGCACGTTCGACCCGGTGGCCGACGTCGGCGACGGCTTCGTGTGCGGGATGATCGAGCACCCGACCACGCCGGGCACGGTGTACGTGGCCACCGGGAGCTGCGGGACCGGCACCAGCCAGACGAGCCCGCGCGCGCTCTACGTCTCGACGGACGGCGGCCTCAGCTTCGCCGCCACCACGCTCACGTCGCCGACGGTCGACTACGACGGAGTGCTGGCGACGCCCGCGGACCCGCTGCGCCTCTACGTCGGCGGCTGGCTGGAGACGGCCGCGGGCGCCTACGTGTATCGCAGCGACGACGGCGGCGCGACCTGGACGGAGATCCCCAAGACCGCGTCGACCGGCGACCGCCTCCGCGTGCTGGCCGTGAGCGACAGCGATCCCGACGTGCTCTTCTGGATGGTCGACGGCGCCACCGCCTCGGTCTATCGAAGCGACGACGGCGCCGCGACCGAGACGGAGGTGCTCACGACGCCGGGCTACTACACCGGATTCGCGCTGGCCCAGGGCGGCGGCACCGCCTGGGCCGGCACGAGCTACAACGACCTCTATCGCTCCGACGACGGCGGGCTGACCTTCGCGCCCGTACTGGGCGCGCCCGCGCCGTCGTGCGTCGCCACGCGCGGTGCACGCGTCTACATCTGCGCGAACCCTTACATGGGGAACTTCGCGGTCGGCTGGTCCGACGACGACGGGCTGAGCTGGAACGCCGAGCTCTACTTGGCCGACGTGGACGGCCCGCTGGCCTGCCCGCCAGGCACGCCGACGCACGACGTCTGCGAGCCGATCTGGCCGGCGCTGGAGACGCTGCTCGATCCGTTCGGCGCGCCCGACGCCGGCGCGAAAGGCACGGACGCCGGCGCGGCCGGAGACGGCGGCGGGGCGGGCGGCGGCGACGGCGGGAGCGGGCGGCACGGCTGCGGCTGCGCGCTCGCCGGTCGAGCGGCGCCGCGGCGTACGGGGGCGGGCCCCACCGCGTTGCTGCTGGGGTTGCTCGGGGCGCTCGGCGCGCTGCGGGCGAGGTGGAGAGGTCCGGCGGCGCACCGCGCTCCGCCAAGGGAGGACACATGACGCGTCCCCGGCACGCAACCGTCCTTTCCGCTGCTCTGGCAGCGGCTCTCGGCACGCTCGCGATCTCCGCGCCGGCGCAAGCAAACGGACGCTTTCCGACGGTGATGTCCGTCACGGGACGCGACGACCTCCCCGCCACGCTGCTCGTGGGCGCCACCTACGGGCTCGTCGTCACGACCGACATGGGCGCCACCTGGGGCTGGGTGTGCGAGCAGGCCATCGGCTACATGGGCACGTTCGACCCCATCTTCGTGAAGGGCGCCTCGGGCGTCTACGTGGCCACGGTCTTCGACGGCCTCGTGCGCTCGGTGGACGGCGGCTGCACGTGGGACCCGGTGCCCGGCACCGAAGGCGCCGAGGTTCGCGGCCTCATCGAGCACCCGACCGTCCCTGGCACCTACTACGCGACGACGGGCGGCACCGCCTCGATGATCTTCGCGGTCCTGATCTCCACCGACGACGCCGCGAGCTTCACCGCGGTGGTCCCCTCGGCGCTGCCGCAATGGTACGACGGCGTGGCCGCGTCTCCGGCCGACCCGCTGCGCTTGTACGCCGCCTCCTGGTTCCCGATGCCGCGCCAGGGGTTCATTCATCGCAGCGACGACGGCGGCATGAGCTGGAGCAGCACCGAGCTGACGATCCCTGACCCTTCGTCGGTGCGCCT
>DASYRF010000386.1:0-1821 GCA_036004705.1 Myxococcota bacterium | reverse complement strand
CAGCCGCGGCGGCTGGTCCGTCCCGCTGACCACGGCTTCGTAGGCCTCCAGTGCGTCGCCCCATTCGCCCAGCTCGCAGCTCACGTCGCCCAGGTACTCGGCGACGTCGAGGTTGGCGGGATCCTCGGCGTGAGCCTTGGCGAGCGTCTGCGCGGCCGTGGCCGGCCGCTTCAGCACACGGCGCTGCACGTCGGCCATCTCGAAGAGCAACGTGGCGCGCTCCTGCGGGCTGCGGGCGTGCTCGGTGCGCTTCTCCAGCAGCGCCAGGCGCGCCGCGTCGTCGCCGCGCGTGCGCAGCAGCCGGCGCAGATGGCGAAACGCGCCCTCCTCGGCGGGGTCGAGCCCGAGCGCGCGCACCAGCGCCTTCTCGGCATCGTCGGTGCGGCCGAGCTGCTCCAGCTCCGCGGCGGCGTCGCGCCAGAGGCGCGCCGCCTGCGGCTTCGCCTTGACGACCTTGGCGAGCTGCTGCGTGACGTCGACGAAGGCCTCGCCGTCGCCCGCGCGCTGCGCCGCGCGCCGCATCCCCGCCAACGCAGGCAGGTGCTCGGGAAAAGCCGCCAGCGCCTCGGCGTAGCGACTGCGCGCGTCGGCGAGATGCCCCCGCTCCTCCAGCACCTCGCCCATCTGCACCAGGAACATCGCCTTGTCGGCGGGGTCGGCCGCGCGCTCCAGACGCCGCGCCAAGATGGCTTCGAGCGGCCCCAGCTCGCCGCTGCGGCGATAGTGCTCGCCCAGCGTGAGCACTGCATCGGGGTGGTCAGGGAACACGTCGAGTGCCCGACGATAGTTGTCGTGCGCGCCTTCCGCGCGGCCCTGCAGCTTGTGCTCGGCGGCGATGACGTGCAGCTGCGCCGCTGCGCGAGGGTCGGCGGCGAGCGCCGCCCGCCGTTCGATGGCGGAGGCGGCCAGCGCCCACTGCCCCTGCCGCTCGGCGACCCGCTCCAGCCCGCGCAGCGCGGCGCGGCTCTGCGGCTCCAGCTCCAGCGCCACCTCGTAGCGCGCGCGCGCGTCGTCGAGGTCACCCAGCGCCAGCTCCTGCACCAGGCCCAGCGTCAGCAGCAGCGCCAGCCGCCGCCGCGCGTCCAGCCCTTCCTGCGCAAGAAGCGCGCGGGCGTGCGCAGCGAACGCCGGCCAGTCGGCGGCGGCGGCGTCGACGTCGACGGCACGATCCAGCGCCCACAGGGCGATCTCGTCGGCCGCGGGCGTCGCCGGCGCGGGGGCGTCCGCGGCGCCTGCGGACGCATGCGTCTTCGCCTCGGCCGCGGCGTCGGCCGCGCGCGCCCAGGCGGCCGCCTTGTCCGCCGAGCTGACCGCGCCGTCGGCGGCATCGCGCAGCGTGGCCGCCCGCAGCAACGCCAGTGCGCGCGCGCGCGCGTCGCCTGCCACGGCGGCGGCGTCCGGCGGCTCCCGTCCGTCCGCGGCGGCGGCGCCGGCGCCGGCGCCGAGCGCTTCGGCTTCGCGCTCCCGCAGTACGGCGGCGCCGGTCAGGTCCCCGGCCGCCTCCTTGCGGCGGGCCGCCGCACGCAGCGCCGTCAGGCTGCGCGGGCTGAGCTCCAGTGCCGCCTCCAGCGCGTGCGCCGCCGCGGCGCTCTGCTCGGGCGCGTCGCCGCCCAGCTCCGCCACGCGCAGGTACGCCGCTGCTGCTTGCGCCGCGGCGTCGGGCCGTGCCTCGCGCCGCAGGGCCTCCGCCACGCGCGCCCAGGCGTCACGCAGCCGGCTCTCGTCGTGCAGCGTCGCCAGCGCCGGCTCGAGGTGCGCCATCGCCAGCACGGTGCCCGCCGTGGCCCAGCCCTCGGGCGCGCCTCCGCGCTCGCCGGCGCT
>DASYRF010000385.1:0-30125 GCA_036004705.1 Myxococcota bacterium | reverse complement strand
ACGGCGGGACGCTGTTCCTGGACGAGCTGGGGGAGCTGACCATGACGCTGCAGCCGAAGCTGTTGCGCGCGGTGGAGTACGGCGAGGTGCAGCCGCTCGGGAGCAACCGCGCGCCCGAGCGCGTGGACGTGCGCGTGGTGTGCGCCACGCACCGCGACCTGCCGGCGATGGTGCGCGAGCGCCGCTTCCGCGACGACCTCTATTACCGGCTGGCGGTGATGCGCATCGAGCTGCCGCCGTTGCGCGCCTACAAGGACAATCTGGAGGTGCTCGCCCACGTCTTCTTGCAGCAGGCGGCGGAGCGCCACGGCCGGCCGGTGACTCGCCTGCAACCCGACGCGTTCGCGCTGTTGCGCGCGTACGACTTTCCGGGGAACGTGCGCGAGCTGCGCAATGCGCTCGAGCACGCGGTCATCCTCGCGGAGGGCGACGAGGTGCGCGCACAGGACCTGCCCGAGACGATGACGCGCGGCGCGGCGTCGGCCTCGGCGTCGGTCGCGGCATCGGGGTCGGGGTCGGGGTCGGCGTGGGCCGTCACGGCGCCGAGCGGCGGCGGAGGGGTCCCCACGACGACCACCGGGGCGACGCCCGTCGCGCGACGGCCGACGCTGCGCGAGATGCGCGAGGCGTGGCTGGCGCCGCTCGAGGCCGCTTGGCTGCGCGGGCTGCTCGCCGAGAGCGGCGGCAGCGTGCGGCGCGCCGCCACCGCCGCCGGCGTGGACGCGGTCACGATGTACCGCCTGTTGCGCAGACGCGGCGTGGCGGCGGGGCGGGCCGGCGCGGGGTCAGGCGCGGAGCCCGGCGCCGGGCCGGGGGGCGGGCATTGACAAACACGGCGGGCGGGGCCTCAATCAGGCGCTCCAACCGCGCGCGGACAGACTCGATCGGGAGTCGCGGAGGTCGTCACATGCGTCGCTCTCTGGTGGGTGCGCGCCGTCGCGCCGGCGCGGCCGCCGCCGCTTTCGTCGCCGTCGCCGTCGCCCTGGTCCTCGCCGTCGCGCTCCTGACGTCGCTCTCGCCCCAACGGCCCTTCTCGCCCGCCCTGGCCCACGCCGACGGCGTCGCGCCCACCGTCGCGTCGAAGTCGCCGGCGGCGACGCTTGCCCCCGTCGCGGCGCTCCAGGCGGCCTTCCCCGACGCCCGCCTCTTCGTCCCCGCGGGCGCCGCCTCGGCCCGCTACGCCCGCCGCCTGCTGGCCGGGCCGTATCCCGGCGCCGCCGCCGACGCGGCCCTCGCCGCCGCGCCCTTCCTCGCCGTGCACGGCGCCGCCTTCGGTGTCGGCCCGAGCACCTCGCTGCGTCTCGCCGCCGTTTACGACCTCGGGCCGGCGCGCGCCGTTCACCTCCAGCAGCACGTCGGCGGCGTACCGGTGCTGGGGCACGAGCTGGTGCTGGTCGTGGACGGCGACGGGCGAGTGCGCTCCGTCTCCGGGCACGTGCTGGACGCCGCCGGCATCGACACGGTTCCCTCGGTGAGCGCCGCCGCTGCCGCCGCCACGGCGCTCGCCGCCGCGCCCCCGGGGGCGCGCGTGGCCGGCGCCCCGTTCCTCGCCGTGCTCGCCGGCGGCGGCGGCAGCGCCGCGCTCGTCTGGCGCCTGCGCACCAGCGCCGGCCCGGCCGACGCGTCGATCTTCTACGTCGACGCCCACGGCGGCGGCGTGCTCCTCGCCCAGGACGCGCTCGTGCGCGCCATGGGGCGTTTCTACGATCCGAACCCGGCCGTGAACCCGTCCGTCGTCACCGACGTGCTGCCGGCGCTGGACGCCCCCGGCGACGTGCTGCGCGGCGCGCACGCCGACGTCTTCAATTGCGCCACCCCGTCGGCGATGAGCTGCTTCGTCGAGCGCAACGCCCTCCCCGACGCCTCCGGCGACTATCTCTACGACCCGCCCTCGCCGCCGGGCGGCGTGTACGACGACCCGTTCGCCGAGGTGCACGCCTACGACCACGTGTCGCGCTACGCCGACTTTTGGGAAACCACGCTCGGCTACCCGATGTGGCCTTACCTCACGCCGCTCGAGGTGATCGTGAACTTCTCCAGCGGCATGGACGGCGCCGACCCCGAGTCTTACAACAACGCCTACTTCAACCCGAACAGCGACCAGATCGTCTTCGGGCAGGGCGGCACCTACGATTTCGTCTACGACGCCGACGTCGTCTATCACGAGTACACGCACGCCATCGTCGGCGACCGCCTCGCCTCGTTCGTGATCGACTCCCTGGGCGTCGATCTCACCGGGTTCGCCCTCAACGAGGGGACCGCCGACACCTTCTCCACGCTCTACACCGGCGACCCCTTCATGGCGGAATGGGTGGGCGGCGCGGCGGGCATCCGCGACATGGAGAACGAAGCGCGCTGCCCCGAGGATCTGGTCGGCGAGCCGCACGAAGACGGCAAAGCCTGGGGCGGGGCGAACTGGACGGCGCGCACCTACCTCGAGTCTACGCTGGGCCCGGGGGCGGGCGCGGCGGCCATGGAGACGCTGCTGGAGCGCGCGCTCCTGGCGATCGACCCCGAGGGCGGCTACCCGGGGTTCTCCGGCGAGGTGGTCAACCAGGCGGAGATTGATCCCACCTACGCCGCCATCGCCGCCGACATCCAGACGTTCTACGAGGCGCGCGGGCTGCTCGACTGCGAGCGGCTCGTGCCGCTCGACGACCTGCTCCCGCATTTCTTGATCGTGCTCGGGCGCGGGGAGCTGCTCCTGAGCGTTCCGTTCGTGCCGCCGCCGCTGCAGTTCCGCGTTGACGTCCCGCCGGGGAGCGGGGTGTCCTTGCAGATCGGCGCGTTCGGCAACGCCTCGCTGACGGCGTGGGTCAAGCGCGACGCGCCGGTGACGTTCGCCGGGTTCGGCGGCGCGCTCACCGCCCTCGACGCCGACTGGACGTTCGAGGACATGTCGAGCTTCCGGGTGGACGAAACGAGCAACCCGCCGGCGGCGGCCGGGACGTACTACGTCGCCATCGGCAACAAGGCGCAAGCGCCGCTGTACATGGGCATCGTGGCGTCCCTCTTCGACGTGCCGCTGCCGCCGGGCACCGACGCCGCGCCGGCAGACGCAGGAGCATCCGACGCGGGTCCGGGGCTTGGCGTCGAGGGCGGTGGTTGCGGTTGCGCCGTCGCCGGCGCCGCCGCTGGCGCGCCTGGCAGCGACCGCGGGGCGCCGCGCCGCGGCGCTCGGGCCATGGTGCTCCTGGCCGCCGTGGCGATCGGCGCCGTCGCGCTACTTCGCGGTCGCGGGCGCGGGCGACGCCGGCGCTGAGCCCGCCGCGCTGCCGGGTGCGGGGCCGCCGCTTCCACCCCCCGTTCCGGCGGCCGCTGCCGCGGCCGTTCCGGGCGCGGCCGTACCGACGGCGCCTGCGCCGGTGCCGAGCCCGCACTTCCCTGCTTCGCAATGCGGAGCCAGCCTGCACGAAGGATCGGTCGACATCACCGTCGGGCAGACCGTCGCTCCGCATTCGAACGCCAAGAGCCCGTCGTAGTCGTCGGTGTGGCTCTTGGCGATCGCCAGCGCCTTGCCCCCGCCGGTACAGCCGCAGCAGCCGTCCGAGAACGTCGTGCAGTCGGCGTCCGCGGTGCACGCCAGCCACTCCGCCTCCGGCTTCGGCTCGGCGCGCACGATCACCTCGCCCGTGTAGGGGGCGGCGGTGTGGCTGCTGCCCCCGCAGATGCACCCGGGTGCCGCCGCCAGCGCGCACAGCGCCGCCGCCACGAACCCGCCGCTCCGGCGAAGCGTCATCGTCTCCTCACTTGCCGCCGCTCTTGGCGGGCGTGGCGCTGAAACGCGCGAGCTGCCCCTTGAAGTAGGGGTCGTCGGGATCAATCTCGATGGCCTTCTTCGTCGCCGCGATCGCCTCGGCGGCGTTCCCCATTGCGAAGTGCAGCTCCGCGAGCGTGTCCCACAGTCCGGCGTCCTTGGGGTCTATCGCCAGCCCCTTCTTCGCCACCTCGACGCCGTGTCCGAAGTCGAACTTGTTCTGGAAGCAGAACCACGCGTAGACGTTGTAGGGCTTCGACTTCGCCGTTTCGCCTTCGATGAGGCGGTCGAGCGTGGCGCGAACGTCGGCGGCGCGCCCCAATTTCAAGTAAGCCTTCGCCAGTGGCTTGAGCGCGTCCTTCGCCTCGGGGGACTTTGGATACCGCGCCAGCAGGCGGGCGAGCGTCTTGGTGGCCCGGGCGTAGTCCTCGCCGGCGTTGTACAGCCAGGCGCCGAGCGCGAAGAGCGACTTGGCGGCGAGGCCGGCTTCGTTCTCGGGGTCGAGCTTCGCCACGCGGCCGAGCAGCTTCTCGGCGGCGGCCGCGTCGCCGCGTAGCGCGTGGCGGAGCCCCACCTCGTAGATCATGGCCGGCGTGGCCTTGGCGCCGGCGGCGGCCATCTTGTCCTCCAGGTCGGCGAGCGTGCCGCGGTTCATGCGGTACTCGCGCAACGTCGTCAGGAACTTGTCGGCTTCCAGGCTGCCGAACACGCGCTCCATCTCGAGCCCCTCGGGGGTCAGGAACAGGATCGTCGGGTAGCCGGTGACGTGGAAGCGCTTGTAGAGCGCGGGTCCTTCGCCCTTCTCCGCGTCGATACGCAGCGCCACGTAGTTGGTGGCCTCCTCAGCGACCGCGGCCACGGTGAAGACGTTCTCGTCCATGTCTTTGCAGGGGCCGCACCAGGTGGCGTAGAGGTCCACGAGCAGCGGCTTGCCCTCGGCCTGCGCCTTCTCCAGCGCCTTGGCGAAGGGGAGGTCGACGAAGCCGACGTGGTACTTCGGCCTGGCAGGCTCGGCGGCCGGCGCCGCGACGGCCGCGGCGGCGGCGCTGCCGTCGGCGTGTGCCGGCGGGACGTGGGCGGCGAAGGCGATGACGGCCAGCCCGGCGCCGAGCGCCGCCGCGGCGCCGCGAGAGACGAGGTTCATGCGTTTTCTCCGCGGCCATCCTGTCCGCACGCCCGGATCCAGTCAAGGCGGCGGAGGTCGCCCGCGGACACACGCCGGACACTCGCCCCGCGGCCTGGCCACGGATCTGCTCGACCCCGAGTCGTGTTACCGTCGGGCCCCCATGGCCGACGAATCCCGCAAGAAGGGCGAGGTCGTGATCCAGCGCGTCGAGCGCGACCCCGCGCAAGTGACCCGCCGCTACGTCGTGCTGGTGCTGTCGCCCGCCGCCGAGCCGAACGCCGCGGCCGAAGTCGTCGAGGCCCTACAGCGCGCCTTGCCCGGCGTCGTGGCGCGGCGCGAGGGCAGCGGCGAGGGCGACGGCAACGGCGATCGTCCACCGCTCGACCTGCGCGCCGGCGTGGCGTTGCAAGGGACCGACGCGGGCGCGCACCTCGAGTTCTATTCCTTCGCCGACTGTCCTTGGTTCGACCGCGACGCCCCGCCCGGCACCTGGAGCGGCGTCTACGAGCTGGTGGGCGACGTGGCGTTGCGTGAGAAGGAACGCGACGCGCGCTACCGGTTCTTGACGGCGGCCGCGCATGCGCTGGGGTCGCTGTGCGGCGGCGCGATGTTCGATCTGCAGGAGTGGCGGCTGGTGCCGCCGCCCCAGTAGCGCGCCTACTTCGCGCCGGGCTTTTTCCCCTTCGCGGCGGTCGCCGGGCTCTTCGGGGGCGCTTTCGGCGCCGCGGTGGCGGGCTTGGCCGCGGCAGGCGGCGGCGCCTTCGGCGGCGGCCCGGGCGACAGGTCGATGTTGGGCAGCAGGATGATCTCGATGCGCCGGTTCGACGCACGGCACGCCTCGGTGTCGTTCTTGGGACAAACCGGATGGTGCTCCCCGAAGCCGGCCGCCGACATCAGCGACGGCGACACGCCGAGCTTCGTCAAGTAGAGCACCACGGTCAGGGCCCGCTCCGTCGACAGCCGCCAGTTGTCCTCGGGCGGCCCCACGCTGTCGGTGTGGCCGGTGATCTCGAAGATGCGCCGCCGCCCGAAGCGCTTGAACACCTTGGCGATGGTGCCCAGCGCCTTCTCCCCGTCGGGGTTCAGCGCCGCCGACCCCGAGTCGAACAGCACCTTGTCCTTGAGGCGCACCCGATCGTCGAGCAGCTCGACCTTGCCCGAGCCAATCTCGCCCTTGAGCGCCGCGGCGAGATCGCGGAACTCCGCCGACTTCTTCGCGAGCTCGGCGGCCTTGGCCCGCGCCGCCTCCAGCTCGGCCGTGGAGTGGCCCAGCGTCGCTCGCAGGTCGTCCATCTCCTTGCGCAGGTCGCCGAGCGCCTTCTCCGACTCGCCGGCGTGGGTGTCGGTGTCGCTGATCTTCGTCTCGAGGTCTTTCACCGTTCCACGCAGCGTGGCGGCCTCCTTCTCCGCGGCGGCGCGTGCGTCGACGTCCTTGGTGTGCGCGGCCTTCTCGTCCTCCAGCGCCCTGGCCAGCCGCGCGTTCTCCTCGTCGGCGCCGCAGCCCGGCGCCGCGCCCAGTGACACCGCCACGCCCAGCGCGACGGCGATGAAGCGAGGGTTGGGTCTCATGCCGGCATTCTACATCTAATGAAGCGGGCCGTTTGGACCGGTCGACGGAAGCTCGAGAATGACGACGAAGTGCACGCGACGCCTTTCGGCGTGTGCCCCCTCTCAGTGTGGCGCGCCGGTTGCGCGGGCGGGGGACGCCGCCGCGGCGGGCCTGGTCGGCTCCGGCTCCGGCGCCGGCGCAGGATCCGGGCGCGGGTCGGCGCCCGCCGCCGCGCCCGCCGGTAGGCTCAGGACCAGCTCCGCCCCGCCGCCGGGGGCGTCGCACACGGTGACGGTGCCGCCGTGCGCGTCCGCGGCGCTGCGCACCACCGCCAGGCCGATGCCGCTCCCGGTCGGCCGCGTCGTGAAGAACGGCTCGAAGATGCGCTCGCGCTCCGCCGCCGGCACGCCAGGCCCCTGGTCGCGCACGCGCACGACGGCCGCCTCGCCGTCGCGCCGCAGCGCCACGCGGATCTCCCCGCCGTCCGGCGTCGCCTGCGCCGCGTTGCGCAGCAGGTTCCACAAGGCCTGCTTGATGCGCCCCGGGTCGGCCTCGACCCAGAGCGGCGTCGCCTCGCCCTCCCACTCCACCACCAGGCGCCGCCCGTCCAGCACCGGGTCGCGCCGGAACACCGCCTCGGTCTCGCGCACCAGAATCGCCAGGTCCGTGCGCACCCTCAACGCCGCGCGCGGGCGCGCCAGGTCGAGCAGGTCCGTCAACAACCCGTCCAGGCGCGCCGTCTCCAGCCGGACGATCTCCACCAGCCGCGGCTCCTCGGCGGCGTGCGGCCCCCCAGTGCCGAGCACCTCCACCGCCCCCGAGATCGCCGAAAGCGGGTTGCGGATCTCGTGCGCCAGCCGCGCCGCCATGCGTCCCAGCGCCGCGAACGCCTCGGCCCTCCGCAGCGCCGCCTCCGCGTGCCGCAGCTCGGTCAGGTCGCTGAAGATGACGAGCCGCCCGCGCGTGTCGCCGTCCGCCGCGCGCAACGGGACCACCTGCACGCCCAGCTCGCGCTCAGCGGCGCGCGTCTCGTAACGCGCCTCGCTCGCGGGCGGCAGCGCCAGCAGCGCATGCGCGCCGGCCGCGTCCAGCGCGCGCAGCGCCGCCTCGTCGCGCCCCAGCATCTTCTGCGCCGCCGGGTTCGCCGACATGATCCGCCCGTCGTCGCCCAGCGTCAGCACGCCGGAGTAAAGCGACTGCACGATGTCGGCGTGCAGGCGCCCCAGCGCGTCCAGGTCGGCGCGCGTCTCGTCGAGCCGCTTGCCTACGCGCCGCGCCTGCTCCGACAGAAGCGACGTCAGCACTGCGACCGCGTACATGGCGGCGACGTTGACGAAGAGCGCCAGCCACAGCCGCCCGGTCGCGTAGCCCGGGGGCAGATGCTCCACCCCCGGCACGAACGGCATCAGCTGCGTCGCCTCCAGCACCGACGTCAGCACGAAGAGCCCGGCGCCCAGCGTCGTCACCGCCAGGGCGCCGCCGCGCGGCAGCAGCAGCGACGCCCCGATCGCCGCCAGCAGGAACAGGAACAGCCAGGTGCTCTCCGGCCCGCCGGTCACCCACGTCAGCGTCGTGGCGAAGAGCACGTCCCCCAGCGCCTGCGCGCTGGCCAGCGTTCCCAGCCCCGCGCCCCGCCGCAACCACAGGGCGTAGACGATCGTCAGCCCGTACACCGCCACCGCCAGCCCGCTCAGCCAGAGCTGGCGCGGCCGCCCCAGCGTCTGGTCCACTTCGCCGAGCCACAGCGTGGCGCCGAGAAGGGCGGTGATGAACACCACGCGCCCCAGCATCAGGATCTGGATGCGGCGGACGAGGAACCCGCCCCGCGGCAGCTCGGCGGCCGCGCCGGGGGAGGGAGGAGCCGAGCCTGCCGTGTCGCCGCTTTGCACCGGCCGGCCGCCTACTCGGTCTTGATGGCGCCCGCCAGCTCGAACACCGGGAGGTACATCGCCACCATCAGCCCGCCGACCACGCCGCCCAGGAAGACGAACATCGCCGGCTCGATGAGGCGCGTGAGCGCCGCCACCGCGACGTCCACCTCCTCCTCGTAGAAATCGGCGATCTTGCCGAGCATCGTGTCCATCGCGCCCGTCGCCTCACCCACGCCGATCATCTGGATGACCATCGGCGGGAAGACCTTGGTCTCGCCGAGCGGCTCCACGATGCTGCGCCCTTCCGAGATCTTCTCGCGCGAGTACAAGAGCGCGTCCTCCACCGTGTAGTTGCCGGCGACCTTGGCGCAGATGCCGAGCGCGTCGAGGATGGGCACGCCCGACGCCATCAGCGTGCCGAGCGTGCGCGTGAAGCGCGCCACCGCCACCTTGCGGATGACCGGCCCGAAGATGGGGACCTTGAGGAGCACCCGATCGAAGACGCGCCGCGACGGCTCCCAGCGCAGCAGGGCGGTCGTGCCCACGAAGATCCCGATGAGCCCGCCCACGATGAGCGGGGCGAACTTGATGAAGCCGTTGGAGAGGGCGATGACCACCTGCGTGGGCACGGGGAGCTTGGCGCCGCCGAAGTCGGCGAACATGCGCTCGAAGATCGGGATGACCTTCCAGAGCAGCACGATCAGCACCAGGATGGCGACGACCAGCACGGAGATCGGGTAGACCAGCGCGCCGCGCACTTGCCGCGCCAGCTTGGCGGCCTTCTCCAGATAGATGGCCAGTCGGTTGAGGATGGTGTCGAGGATGCCGCCCGCTTCTCCCGCCGCCACCAGGTTCGTGTAGAGCGCGCTGAAGACCTTGGGGTGGCGCGCCATCGACTCGCTGAGCTGCTGGCCGCCCTCCACCGACCCCTTGATCTCCATCAGCACCTGGCCGAAACGCTTGCTGGGCGACTGCGTGCCGAGGATCTCCAGGCACTGCACCAGCGGCAGGCCGGCGTTGATCATGGTGGCGAACTGCCGCGTGAAGATGACGACGTCGACCGTGGTGACGCCCGTGCCGAACGACGGCAGCGACGGGAGCTTGAGCTGGAAGTCGAGCGCGCCGCCCTTCTTCTTGATCTTGGCGCCGGACATCTGCTGCTGGCGCAGGCGGGTGACGACGGTCGTCTCGTTGTCCGCGTCCATCTCGCCCTTGCGCACCTCGCCGGTGCGCGTGCGGGCTTCCCACGCGTAGGTCGCCATGGCCGCTTACCTCCGTATCCCGCGCGCGCCGGCCGGCGCCCCGCCGCGCCCCTCGGAGGGCGTGCCGCCGTACTCCGCTGGCACCGACACGCCGGCGCTGACGAGCAAGTTGCGCAGCTCGTCGGGATCGCTGCTGCGGGTGAATCCTTCGGCCACGGAGATGAGGCGCCGCGAGACCAGCCCGGCGAGCGACTGGTTGAACGTCTGCATCCCCGTCTGTGTCTGGCCCGTCTGCATGGACGAGTAGATCTGGTGGATCTTGTCCTCGCGGATGAGGTTGCGAATGGCGGGCGTGGGGATCATGACCTCCACGGCCAGCGCGCGCCCCTTGCCCGAGGCGCGCGGCAGCAGGTTCTGGCAGAGGATGCCTTCCAGCACGAACGACAGCTGCGCGCGGACCTGGGGCTGCTGGTAGGGCGGAAAGACGTCGATGATGCGGTTGATGGTCTGCACGCAGGAGTTCGTGTGCAGCGTGGCGAACGCCAGGTGGCCGGTCTCGGCAATCTGCAGCGCCGCTTCAATCGTCTCCAGGTCGCGCATCTCGCCGATGAGCACTACGTCCGGGTCCTGGCGCAGGGCGTACTTCAGCGCGCGCTTGAAGCTCTCGGTGTCCGACTTCACCTCGCGCTGATTGACGATGCAGTTCTTGTGCGGGTGCAGATACTCGATCGGGTCTTCGATCGTGAGGATGTGCTCGTAGCGCTCGGAGTTGATCTTGTCGATCATCGAGGCGAGCGAGGTGGACTTGCCCGAGCCGGTGGGCCCGGTGACCAGCACCAGGCCGCGCGGCTTGGTGCACAGCTCCGCGGTCACGCCCGGAAGCCCCAGCTCCGCCATGGAGAGGATCTTGAACGGGATGGTGCGGAACGCGCCGGTGACGGCGCCGCGCTGCACGAAGATGTTGGCGCGGAAGCGGCTCAGCCCCTTGACGCCGAACGAGAGGTCGAGCTCGCTCTCCGCCTCGAAGCGCTGCTTCTGGGCGTCGGTGAGCACGGCGTAGCAGATCTGGCGCGTGTCGGCGGGCGTGAGCGGCGGCTCGTCCAGCGGCGTGAGCTTTCCGTCGATGCGCAGAGTCGGCGGAGCGCCCGACGTGATGTGGAGGTCGGACGCGCCGAGCTCCACCATCGCCTTGAGCAGGTTGTGGATGCTGGGCGGCATTTACCGCGCGCCTGTCTTCAATCGTTGATCGTGCAACGCAAGACCTCCTCGAGCGTGGTGATCCCCTCCTGGACCTTGGAGAGGCCGGACTGGCGCAACGTGCGCATGCCGAGCCGGATGGCCTCGTGCTTCAGCTCGCCCGCCGAGGCGCCGGTGAGCACCAGCTCCTTCAGCTCTTCGCGCATCGTCATCACTTCGTAGAGCGCGATGCGCCCCTTGTAGCCGGTCTGCGAGCAGGAGCGGCAGCCGGCGCCCTTGTAGGCGATGACGCCGGTGGCGTTCTCCGCCGTCATGCCGGCTTCGATGAGCCCCTCCTTCACCGTCTCGACCTTCTGCTTGCAGTCCGGGCAGACCTTGCGGGCGAGGCGCTGCGCGACGATCAGGTTCACCGACGCCGTCACCAGGAACGGCTCCACGCCCATGTTGAGGAGGCGGTTCACGGTGGAGGGCGCGTCGTTCGTGTGCAGGGTCGACAGCACGAGGTGGCCGGTGAGCGCGGCCTTGACGGCAATCTCCGCCGTCTCGAAGTCGCGGATCTCGCCGACCATGATGATGTCGGGGTCCTGCCGCAGGAACGCGCGCAGCGAGGTGGCGAAGTTGAGCCCTATCTCGTCGTGCATCTGCACCTGGTTGATGCCGTGCAGGTTGTACTCGACGGGGTCCTCGGCCGTGCTGATGTTCTCGCTGAGCTTGTTCAGCTCCTGCAGCGCCGAGTAGAGCGTCGTCGTCTTGCCCGAGCCGGTCGGCCCCGTCACCAGGCACATGCCGTAGGGCTGGTGGATGGAATACTGGAACTCGGTGAGCTGCTTCTGCTCGAACCCGAGCTTGGTCATGTCGAGCTGCAGGTTGCTGCGGTCGAGGAGGCGCAACACGACTTTCTCGCCGTAGAGCGTGGGCAGCACCGAGACGCGGAAGTCCATCTCGCGCCCCTTGCCCAGCTTCAGCTTGATGCGGCCGTCCTGCGGGAGGCGCCGCTCGGCGATGTCGAGGGCCGCCATGATCTTGAGGCGCGAGATGATGGGGCTCTTGAGCTTGAGCGGCGGGCGCATCTCCTCGTAGAGCACGCCGTCGATGCGGTAGCGGATGCGCAGGAGCTTCTCGTACGGCTCCACGTGGATGTCGCTGGCGCCGCGCTTGATGGCGTTCACGAGGATGAGGTTGCACAGCTTGATGACCGGCGCCTCGCCGGCCGACTTCTCCAGGTCGACGACGTCCATCTCCTCTTCGTCGTACTGGAAGTTGATCTCCGTCTCGTCGAACCCCTCCATCACCTCGTCGTAGGAAACCTGGGGCGCGTACCAGTGCTCGATCGCCTCCTTGATCGACGCCTCCGAGGCCACGACGGGCTCGATGTTGTAGTTCGTCATGAACTTGAGGTCGTCGATGGCGAAGATGTTCGTGGGGTCGCTCATGGCCACGATGAGCGACGAGCCGGCGCGGTTGATGGGCAGCACCAGGTGCTTCTCGGCGATCTCGCGCGGCACGAGCTTGATGACGTCGGGGTCGACCTCGAACTCGCTGAGGTTGATGGCGGGGACGCCGTACTGCTTGGAGAGGAAGTCGGTGAGGACCGTGGAGTCGAGGTACCCGAGCTTCGTCAGGGCGTAGCCGAGGCGGACGCCGTCCTTGCGAGACTCTTCCTGAGCCTGCTTGAGCTGGGCGAGGGTGATGAGGTTCTCGCGGACCAGCAACTCCCCGAGTCGAGTAGACATTCCGGACAGAGCGTAACGTCCTGCTCTTCAGGGGTCAAACTAGCGACGTGACGGTGCGAGGCGGGCGAAACGCTCGGCCGGCGCCGCCGGCGGCGACGCGTGCGATACTCCGTGCGCGATGGCGCGCCGTTTCGGGAACTGGGTGGCCGAGGGAGAGCTGGGACGGGGCGGCATGGGCGTCGTGTTTCGCGCGCGCCACGCGGAGCTGGGGCGGTCGGCCGCGGTGAAGGTGCTGGAAGGTCCGCGGGCGCGCGATCCGGAGGCGACGGCACGCTTCTTCGACGAGGCGCGCGCGGCGTCGGCCATCCGCCACCCGGGGATCGTCGAGGTCTTCGACCTGGGGCGCACCGAGGAAGGCGAGGCCTACTACGTGATGGAGCTGCTGGAGGGGGAGTCGCTGGCGGAGCGTCTGGCGCGTGACGGGCCGCTGGCGCCGGCGGACGCGGCGCGCGTGGGCACGGAGGTGGCCGAGGCGGTCGGCGCGGCGCACAAGGCCGGCATCATCCACCGCGACCTGAAGCCGGGGAACGTGTTCCTCACGTCGGCGGGGCGCGTGAAGGTGCTGGACTTCGGCGTGGCGAAGCTCTTGGCGCAGAGCGGGGCGTCGCGCGAGTCGGCGCCGACGATGGACGGCGCGGTGCTGGGGACGCCTCATTACATGGCCCCCGAGCAGGGGATGGGCTGGGGCGTGGACGCGCGGGCAGACGTCTACTCGCTGGGCGCGATCCTCTACGAGCTTCTGTGCGTGGAGCGGCCCTTCGAGGGGGACACGGCGCTGCAGGTGGCGATGAAGCACGCGAGCGAGCGGCTGGTGCCGGTGCGCGAGCGCGCGCGCGGGCGAGGCGTGCCCGAGCCGCTGGAGCGCGTGGTGATGCAGGCGATGGCGCGCTCGCGCAACGACCGCTACGAGGGGATGGCGGAGCTGGCGGCCGCGCTGCGGGCGGCGGTGGGCGAGCCGACGACGCCGGGGCTGGACCGGACGCTGCCGGCCCCGACGCCTTCGTCGCCCGGACCCTCCTTGCTGCCGCCCGCGGCGGGAGCGGCGGCGCCGTCTCCGGCGGCGGCGACGCCGGCGGGCGTTCGGCCGGCGGGCGTGGCGGGAGCGGCGGCGTCGTCTCCGGCGGCGGCGCCGCCGACGGGCGTGCGGCCGGCGGGCGTGGCGGGGACGCTGGCGACGATGATGAACACGCCCCGGGGCGGGGCGGCGCTGGTCGTCGGCGGGCTGGCGCTGATCGTCGGGTGGCTTGTTTTCCTGTCGGTGCGCGGGGTCGTCGGGCCGGGGACGGGAACGGGCGCGGCGACGGCGAGCGGCGGGCCGGCGACCGCGACGCTGACGGCGGCCGTGACCGCCGCCGCTACCGCCGTCGTGGCGGTGCCGCCGGCGCTGGCGCCGCGCGGCGCGACGGCCTCGGCCGACGCCTACGCCGCCTACCTGCGCGGCATGGATTTCCTGGCGAAGTTCCGGCGCGCCGACGCCGCCGGCGCTTTCGCCCAGGCCGTGGCGCTCGACCCCGACTTCGCGCAGGCCCATCTCATGATGGCGCTCAACAAGCTGCCCGACGCGGTGGGGCCGGGCGAGCACCTGGCGCGCGCCGAGGCGCTCGTGCTGAAGCTCACGCCCGACGAGCGCGCGCAGCTCGACATCGCGCGGGCGGTGAACCGCGACCCGGCGGACTACGTGGGCGCGGCGCGCCTGCTCGAGGCGCGCGTGACGGCGCACCCCGGCGACGTCTACTCCTGGTACCGCCTCGCCGAGACGCGCGCGTCGCTGCTGGAGGACGACGGGGCGCTGGCGGCGATGGAGCGCGTGGTCGCGCTCGCGCCGTCGTTCATGCCAGCCCACAACAGTCTGGCCTACCTGTACGAGCGGCTCGGGCGCCCCGACGATGCGTTGCGCGAGGTCGAGGCCTACCTCATCGCCATCCCCAACGAGCCGAATCCCTACGATACGCGCGCCGACATTCTTCTCTATGCGCGCCGCTTCGACGAGGCGGAGAAAGCGCTGGGGTCGGCGCTGGCGCTGGCGCCGGACTTCGTCGATTCGCGCGCCAAGGCGGTGCTGCTGCGGCTGCACGCCGGAGACGTCGCCGGCGCGCGCGCGCTGGTGCCGCGCACCGACGGGCTCTCGCCGGCCGACCAGCTTTCCTGGCTGGACGTGCGCGTGGGGCTGGCGCTGTCCGCGGGCGACGTCGCCGCCGCGCTGGCGCTGCTGAAGGCGGCGGTCGTCCGTCCGGCTGCCGGCGGCTCGGCCATGCACGCGCTGGAGACGACGCTGAAGTGGCTGGCCTTCACCGGGGGCGGCGCCGCCGACGCGCGCGCCGTGCTGGCGGCCGCGGAGAAGCTGGGCGGGCCGCGCGTGGAGAAGCTGCGCCTGCTGTTCGCGGTGCGCTGGGACGCGGCGTCGTGGACCGAGCATGCGGTGGACGCCTACGCTGCCATCAACGCCGAGCGAAGCGGCGAAACGATGGCGCGGGCGCGACGCGCCTACCACCTGGCGTGGCGCTCCTACCTGGTGGGCGACGAGAAGGCGCTGGCGACGCTGCTCGCCGACATGCCGGGGTCGTTCGTCTACGACCCGTCCGGCCTGATGTTGCGCGGCATCGGGCGGCTGGCGGTGGGGAGCGCCACCGACGCGGAGCGCGATTTCGGGCGCGCCGACGCCGCCGCCATCACGCAGTCGGAGCCGGCGCTCGGGCTCGTGGCGCGGTTCCATCGCGGGCGGGCGCTGGAGGCGCTGGGGCGCGTCGAGGAGGCGAAGGCGGAGTACCGCGCGGTCGCCGCTGCCTGGGGGCGCAGCCCCGGCGTCGTGCCCGGGGCGCTGGCGCGGGAGCGGCTCGCCGCGCTCGGCGAGCCCTGACCTGTCCGCCGGCCTTGGCGCGCGGCCTGGCCACGGGTCCCAAGCTCCGGTTGCCGGGCGCGGGGCGGAGCCCCGGGTGCGTCGAGCCGCACGCCGCAAGGCGTCTTCGGCTTTGGGATCGATAGCCATCCGTACTGGCAGGCCGAGGGCGTCGCCTCCGCCTGAGGGAAAGATTCACTCCTCCGAGCGAAGCCCGGCTCCGCCGTCCGGAGCGGACGATGCTTTGGGACCGGACCGGGGACGCGCTATCATGGACAAAACGTGCTCCGATCGACCCACGAACGCCTGAGGCCCTCGGCGGCGCGGTTGCTGGCCCTGTTGTTGGCCCTCGCGCCCGCGCCGGCGCTTGCCGCGGCCAAGCACAAGCACAAGCCCAAGCCCGCCGCCGCGCCAGGCTCGGCGCTTGCGCCGGCCACCGCGCCGGCCCCCGCCGCGGCGACCGCGCCGGACGAGTCGGGCACGCCGCGCACGGCGCGCGAGTGGTTCGCCAAGGGCAGCGTCCACCACAAGGTGGGCGAGTTCGCCCTCGCCATCGAGGCCTACAAGACGGCCTACAAGCTGGAGCCGGCGGCCGTGTACCTCTATAACGTGGCGCTGGCTTACGGGTCGCTCGGCAACGACGCCGAGGCGCTGCGCTACTACCAGCTCTACCTGGCCGACGATCCCGACAGCCCGCTGCGCGCCGACGTCGAGGCGCGCATGGCGGAGCTGGAGAAGCGTTTGAAGGCGGCGGCCGCGCCGCCGGCGACGAGCCCCGCCACGGAGCCGGCCGTCGCTTCGCCGGCCCTCACGCCTCCGCCTCCCGCCGCCGCGCCCTCGCGTCACGGCGGAGCCGGGGTGGCCATCGGACTGGGCGTCGGGGTCGGCGCCGTGCTGGTGGCCGGGGCCGTCGTCACGCTCGTGCTCTTCTTGATGCCCGCGCCGGTCGACGCGACAGTGGGGGAGTTCAACGACGCCGGCCGCGTCGTCGTCGACTTCCGGAGCAGGCCGTGAGCGCGCCCGGGCCGGCCGCCGCGCAGCGTGGTGCGGGCACGCGTGCGTCGACGGTCGTTCGCGCCCCGCGCTTGGCGCAGCCGCGCCGGCGACGAGGACGCGCGCGCCTGGCGGCGGCCCTCGCGCTGGCCGCCGCGACGGCGGCGGGGGGCGGCGCCGCCTGCCACAAGGAGCGGTTCGCCGTGGACCTCACGGTGGATCGCGGGGTGCTGCCTGTCCCGGCGCGCGTCGTGCTGACGATCGACCTGCTCGACAGGCCGAGCGGCAACGTCCTGACGACGCGCCCGGAGGACATCACCGACGGTGCCGCGTTCTTCGCGGACGAGGGCTCTTCGAACCGCGTGCTCATCGTCCCCACGCCCGACGCCGACGCGGTCCGCGTGATGGGCGAAGCCTTCGACGCCGCGGGCGCGTCGCTCGGGACGGGCAGCGTCGAAGTCGAGCGCGCCGACGGCGTCGTCCCGAGCACGCTGACGCTCGCCGCGCCCGGTTCGGACGCCGGCTCCGACGCCGGCCCCTCCGACAGCGGCTCCCCCTCTGACGGCGGCGCGACCTGCGGCGACGGCGACCGCGAGGGTGCCGAAGACTGCGACGGCGCGGATTTCGGCGGCGTGACCTGCGCGACGGTCGGCGCCCCTTTCACCGGCGGCACCCTCGCCTGCGACGGCCTGTGCGCCTTCGACCTCTCCGGCTGCACGTGCGGCCCCAGCGTTCCCCTGCCGCGGCGGCCCATGAACGGCAGCTACGTGGGCGCTCTGTTCGTTGCGGGCACAATGCGCCCGACGTTTGCGTGGGAGGCGGGCGCCGCCGCGCCGCCCGCTTGCGAGCCGCTCGATCATTACGAGCTCACCTACGGCACCGACCCCGCGCTTGCCGCCGGCGTGACCCCCGCCGCGCTCGGCAGCGCGACGACCTACCAGCCGCCCGCCGACCTCGCCGTCTCGCTCGTCCCGCCCGTGGGCACGCGCTACTTCTGGCACGTGCGCGCCTGCGGCGCGACGGCTTGCTCCCCCTATGCGCCCACCTGGTACTTTGACGCCGGCCGCTCGGACCGCGACTTCGACGCCGACGGCTACGCCGACCTCGTCGTCGGCGCGAACGGCGTGGACGGCACCGGCGCGCAGGCCGGCGCGGTCTACATCTACAGGGGCGGCGCCGGGGCGTTCGACACGACCGCTGACGTCACGCTCCCCGGGCAAGCGCCCGGCGAGGAGCTCGGCGTGGCGGTCGCGCCCGCCGGCGACGTGAACGGCGACGCCGTGGCCGACCTGGTCGTCGGCGCCTGGCACAACGGGCTGTCCGGCGCCGGCGTCGGCCGCGCCTACGTCTACTTCGGCGGCGTCGCCGGGGCGCTCGACGGGTCGCCCGACGTGATCCTCGACCCCGGCGTGACGGCGGAGGCGAACTTCGGGCGCTGGGTCGCCGGCGCCGGCGACCTGAACGGCGACAGCTTCGCGGACCTCGCCGTAGGAGCGCCGCTCGACGACACGGCCGCCATGAACGCTGGCGCCGTGTACGTCTACTTCGGCGGCATGACCTTCGACGCCGGCGTCGACGGCGTCTTGGTCGGAGAAGCGATGAACGACCATTTCGGCCCGGTCGGCGGGGCCGGCGACGTGAACGGCGACGGGTTCGCGGACCTCGTGGTGGGGGCGACCGACTACGGCACCGGCCCGTTCCTCGCCCCCGATCCCGGCCGCGCCTACGTCTACTTCGGCGGCGCCGGCCCGGCGTTCAACGAGACCGCGGACGTCGTGCTCACCGAGATGGACACACAGGCGTTCGGCGCCGCGGTGGCCGGCGGCGACGTGAACGGCGACGGCTTCTCGGACGTGTTCGTCGGAGAGAGCCTCGCCAACCCCGGCAACTCCGGGCGCCTGTTCGTCTACTTTGGCGGCGCGGCATTCGACGCCGTCGCCGAGACCGTCGTCCCGGGCGCCGGCAACGAGCTGTTCGGCTCTTCGGTCGCGTTCGCGGGCGACGTCGACGGCGACGGCTTCGGCGACGTCTTGGTCGGAGGGCCGTTCAGCAACATCGCCGGCACCTGGGCCGGGCAGGCCTACCTCCTGCGCGGAGGTTCCGGCGCCACGTTGAGCTCCACCCTCGACGCCACATTCGCGGACGGCCTGACGTTTGACGAGTTCGGCTCGGCCGCCGGCTCCGCCGGTGACGTGGACGGCGACGGCTACGCCGACGTCGTGGTCGGTGCGAGCCTCGCCGACGACGCCATCGGCAACGAACAAGGCAAGGCGTTCCTGTACCGCGGCGGCCCCGTCCCCGTGGACGCGACCGCCGACGCGATCGTGATCGGCGCCGCCGCCAACGACTACCTCGGCGTCTCCGTCTCGCGATAGGGCGCGGCGCCCGCCGCGAGCGCCGCGCCGCCGTCAGCGACTACCTCGGCGTCTCCGTCTCGCGGTAGGGCGCGGCGCCCGTCGCACGGGAGTGCACGCGCTGCATGCGTAAAGGGACGCAGCTCCCCGGGTGGTGTTGGCCGTGTCTGTCCTGCGAGGAGTGCTGCGTCTGCCCGAGCCGGACCGCCCGCCGTCCTGCGCGAGGGCTCGGGTTGGCCCGGGTTAAACGAACGTCGGTCGGGTTCGCCTCCGCGCCTGAAACGAACGTCGGTCGGGTTCGCGCCGGGACTGCCATCAACTGCGACATCGGGCGTCGATGGAACGGACGCCGCGCGTCCGCGCGACCGCGCGCGGGCAGGACCCCAACCGCGCAACCGCGGGGCAGGACAGACCCCCCGCGCGCGGCACGGCTCGAGCGCCAGGCCGAGGTGCCGCGCATACCAGGCCGCGAGCTCCTTGTGGTTCGACCTCGACTTGGAGAAGGCGCCCCCGAATCCCGGTGATTTTCGCTATGCGTCGCACTAGGCCAGAAGCGTGCCTCACCGTCGCGGCGGAAGCATCCACGGACTTCATTGGGTCCGGTGGCCTGGACTTCCTGCTATCCTCCGCCAAGGAGGAGAGCATGGAGCGAACCGGAAGGGCGCCTGCCCCGGCGCGGGGGCTCGTCGGGAGCAGCGTGCGGTCATTCGTGGTTCCGGCGCTCGTCGGAGGGGCCGCCGCGTGGGCGGTCGTGGACAGCTGCTCTCCTGGGGAAGCGGGTCCACCGGCGACGATACCCTCGCTTGGACAGGCCTGGACGTGACGGGCTCGTGCCTGGACTACGATCGGGCGGTCTTCGTGGCGGTAATACTTCCTGGTCCCGGGCCGGATCCCGACCGGAGCGGGTTCATGGCCTGGTACGTCAACGACGACGATTGAGAGGATCATGCGCGCTCTTGGCGTGGCGGTGACGCTCGCAGTCGTGGCGGTGGTGCCGGCGTCGGGCTGCGGCGGACGCGGGACCGATGCGGGCGGCGGCTTGGACGCGGCGGGCAGCGACGACGGCGGTGGCGGAAGCGACGCCGGCGCCACTGACGGCGGTGGGGCCAGCGCGACGATCTACGACGTCCAGACGCCCGGCGGCGCGGCGTCGGCGGTGGGCACGCCGGTCGCGCTCGCCGGCGTCGTCGTGACCGCGGTGGATCGTTTCGGCGCGCGCACCGGCGACGTGTGGGTCGAAGAGGCGGGCGGCGGACCGTACAGCGGCGTCGTCGTGGTGACCCCGGCGGTCGCCGGCGGAACGATCGACGACGTCCAGCCCGGCGACGTCGTGGACGTGACGGGCGGCGTCGTCGACGAAGTCGCGGCCATGGGCGACACATCGGGCGAGACGCGCACGAGCGTCGTCGCGCCGACGGCAGGCGCGGTGACGATCACCGTCACCGGCGCGGCCGCCGTGCCCGGCCCGGACGACGTCGACCGGGCGGTTCTCGGAGACCCCGCCGTGGCGGAATCGTGGGAGGGTGTGCTCATCCGCGTGGCGGACGTCGCTTCGACGCGCGACACGCACGGCGTTTCGGCGATGGACCCGACGCTCGCCGAGATGGAGATCACCGGCCCTTCGCGCGTCGCCTCGGCGCTGGCGCCGCTGCTGACCGACCCGCCGGCCGCGGCGCCGCTCTATCCGCGGGAGCAGTGCTTCACGTCCATCACCGGCATCGGCGACTACTTCTTCGCCTACCGGCTTCTCCCGCGCGACCCGAGCGACATCGTGACCGCAGCGGACGGGTCGGCGTGCCTGCATGAGGACTCGGTCGCCGTCTGCCACGAGGGCACCGACGAGGACCTCGACGGCTACATCGACTGCGACGACTTCTCCTGCCAGGCCGCCGATCCCGCCTGCGTCGCCGACGTGACGATCCAGGACGTGCAGATGGACCTCGTCCCGACGGGCTCGCTCGTGATGCTGACCGACGTACTGGTCACGGCCGTGCACCTCGGGGGTCCGTCGGCGTTCGTCTGGGTCGAGGAGCCGGGCGGCGGGGAGTACGGCGGCGTGCTCACGCGCCCCGCGGTGGCGCCGGCGCCCGGCGCGCTCGTCGCCGGTGACGTCGTGACCGTCGAGGGCGAGGTGGACGAGGTCGGCGGCGAGACCCAGCTCGTCGCCGCGACGATCACCGAGACCGGCACGATGGGCGCGCCCTCCGCCAACCCGATCGCGGATGGGTCCATCCTGGTGGGCGCCGCCACGGCGGAGCCTTGGGAGGGCGTGCTCGTCGAGCTCACGAACGTCCCCGTCACCGGCGCGCCCGACACGACGGGCGTGTGGACGGTCGGCGCGTACCTCCTGCCGGTGGGCGCCCTCATGGTCGCCGCTCCGGCGTCGGCGGCCCCTGGAAACTGCGCCGTCGATCTCGTCGGCGTGCTCCAGGCGACGAGCGCCGCGTACCTCGTCGAGCCACGCTCCCCCGCGGACATCTCGGTCCTTCCCGGCGCCTGCCCCTGAGCGCACTTGAAGCAGATCGCCCCGGCGGCGGAGCGGAACAAGCAGCCGATCCTCGGCCCGTCACGAGAACAAGAACGCCCGGATCGCGCCACGCCGGCCCGTCGACGCGCGGCTCGCCGTCGCCGGGGATCGTGCGCGCGGCGCGTTTGTGTCGCCTCGTCCCGTGCGGTACATCGCACGAGGGACTTCCAGAGGAGGGGCATGCAGGACCAACGCAAAGCCCGGTGGGCGCTGTGCCTCGTCCTGGGCGCTGGAGCGACGACGGCGCTCGCCGGCGCCTGGTCGGACGCGGTCGGCGCGGCCGAGCCGGCGTGCGCCGCCGTGCCGCACATCCTCGCCTGTTTCAAGGCCTACAAGACCGCGCTGCGCCCCTTCCACCTTCCCCAGCTCGCCGCAATCGTCGACGAGATCGCGGCGAGCTTCGTCGGGCCGGAGCCGCTGAACGTGATCTGGATCCGCGGCGCGGCCGCGACGTGGAAGAAGACCGATCCGGTGTGGTTGCTCGGTGCGGGTCGGGCGCTCGCGGTGCGCGTCGAGCTCGAGAAGCGCCTGCGCGACCGCAAGGTCGACCTGAGCAAGATGTCCATCGTCTCGATGAGCCTAGCGAACGGCTGGCCCACGCACTCCGATGAGACGCGCGGCGGGCGCGCGTTGAACCGGCGCGTGGAGATCCTCATGTTGCACCGCAAGCCGCCGCCGCCGCCGCCGCACAAGGACGGCTGCGTTCCGGACGAGCCGCTGCGCGACGCGTTGCGCGCCCTCGTTCCGATCGCCCCCGACCTCGAGCGCCGCGACCGCATCACCTGCCTGCGCGATCTCTTCGCGGAGCACTTCGACTGTGGGCGTACGATCGATCCTTCGTGGGAAGCGCCGACGATGGACGACCGGGCTGCCGGGATCGTCGAGCGCTTTCGCGCCGGCCGGCACGCCCCCGCCGGTCCGATCGCGGGCACGGGGTGCGCGGGAAAGACCGGCGCGAAGCTGGAGGCGTGCCTGAACTCGCTCGACGCCGACATCCTGTTCACGCCGAACGTCACGATCGGGAAAGCGATCGACAAGTGGGGCAGCGAGGCGCCCAAGAAGGACTTCCGCAAATCCGAGGAGTGCACGATCGCCACGAGAATCCTGGAGAAGTCGAAGTCGCCGAACAGTGTCTATTCCTGCTACGAGGGCATGATGGACGCGCTCTTGTGGCCGTGCGTCCGCTCCGATCCCTAGTTCGTCCGCTCCGATCCCTAGTTCGTGAGGGCGGAGGAGCAGCGTCCGCTCCGATCCCTCGTCCGCTCCGATCCCTAGTTCGTGAGCTTCCGTGGGAGGACCCGGTTCCGGTTCGTCGGCGGGGCGGACCGGTCCCATCACCAGGGCCGCGGGACCAAGGGGGACTGGTCGGGCGTGCGTCGCGCCAGCGGCATCGGCGTCGGCATCGGCGTCGGTGTCGTGCTCGGCGTCGATGTCGGCTTGGGATCTGCGGGCGGTGGTGGTCACAAGGGTAGCTGGGTGCGACCTGCGGCTGGGCGTCCGGGCCGGCGGGTGACGGCGGGGGGGGCCCCCATCGGTGTCGTCCCGAGCGCCCGCCTCGGCGCATCGTTGGCGCTGGGGGGCTCGGGCGCGAGGGCGCACCGATGGGGGTCCGCCGGCAGGACCCGCCGGGCCTGGGTGCTACGAGCCGGAACTTCAGTCACCCTCGCGGTTCCGGTCCCGGTTCCGGTCGGTCCAAGTTCCGTGTGCAGCCAAGAAAAAGGAGGCGCGGGGCCCCCGCCGATCCGGAGGCCCCGCGCCGAGAAGGCAGGAGCTAGGACGCTGGTCCTAGCCTTACGTCGCGGAGGGAAGGGCCGGGGGAGGCGAGGCTCCCGCCGGGGCCGGCACGTCGTCGGCCGTCGAGGCCGCGCCGCCGTGACCGTGCGCGTACAGCGGGGTCATGGCGTACGCCGCGCGCCGGGCCGGCAGGCCCCGGAAGACGCGCTTGGCCACGCGGCTCAGACGCTGCAGCTCGACCAGCAGCAGCCCCTTGGCCTCGTACAGCGCCTCGGTCTGCGACGGCATGTGCGCCACCGTCGCGTCCTGAGCCGCGTTCGCCTCGCGCAGGTCGGTCTGCGCGGCGAGGAGACGGGCGGCCGCATCCGGCTCGCCCCACGCCGCCAGCGCCGCGGCGGCGGCCGCGCACGGCACCATCAGCGCCTCCATCTTGGCGTCCAGCTTGGCCAGCGTCGTGTACTTCGCCGGCCCCGCACGGAAGGACGCCAGGACCTCGGGCTCCTCGTTTCCGAACGCGTTGCGGGCCGCCGTGAGCACGTCGCTCACCAGCGCGCGGGCGACCAGCGCCGCCTCCCGCACCGCGTCCGTCGCCCGGGTCAGGTCCGCCTTGCCGGCGGCCTGCACTCCGTACAGCGCGCGTACCCGGGCGATGAGGCCGACCAGATCGTTCTGCCGTGCGACCGGGAACCGGTCGCCCAACGCCGTCGCGTCCTCTTCTGCGCGCTGGGCCGCGGCATCCGCCTCCACGAGCATCCGTGTCGTCGAGAAGCGCGCGCCCTTCTTCACGTTGCGGGTCCGTACATCGATCGAGTTCATGTTGACCTCCTTGGTCATGGCCCCTCGGGGCCGGTTGTTTGGCGTTCCCGGCGGACCATCCGCCGTTCCCGCCTTCGATCCGGAGCCGGCGACCCGTATCGCCGCTCCTACCTGGATCTACGTAAGCCGAGCCCAAGAGGGAGGTTGGCGCGCAAGCCGGCGTCCGGGCGCCGGTTCCGGGGCGATCCGGTCAGGGCGGCAGGCGTGTGCCGAGAGGGCGATTGTCACCGTGCACGTGTGGCCGTGGCGGTGGCGGTGACTGAGTCCGTGGCCGTGGCGGTGGCGGTGACTGAGTCCGCGGCCGTGGCCGTGGCGGTGGCGGAGTCCGTGGCCGTGGCCGTGGCAGTGGCCGTGGCCGTGGCGGTGGCTGAGTCCGTGGCCGTGGCCGTGGCCGTGGCCGTGGCGGTGACTGAGTCCGTGGCCGTGGCGGTGGCGGTGACTGAGTCCGTGGCCGTGGCGGTGACTGCGTCCGCAGCCGTGCCCGTGGCGGAGGCCGGGACGGTGGCCGTGTTCGGGGCGGAGCCGAGGCGATGTGGTTCACGTGCCGATCAAGGCGTCGCTGGGCGCGGGGGGCGGAGGCGCGTCAGTGATGGCGCTCCGCATGTCCTTTGGTGGTCGGGGTTCCCGCCCTGAACGGCGCAAGCGGCGCGCCCGCTGCCGCGCGCCCCGGGGCGCGAGCCGGCTCAGGGCGGGCACGCGTCATCGGTCACGCCGCTTGCGCCGGGTGGGGGCGTGAACCCCAACCACCAAAGGACATGCTCCGTGAACTGCATCGCTTTCGATCTCTCGCTGCAGATCGTGCGCTCGCTGAAGGCGCCGCTGGCGCAACTCACACTCCGCGACGGCGCCCTCGCCGACCAGGTGCGCCGCTCCGCCAGCAGCGTCCCCCTCAACCTCGCCGAAGGCCGCCGCCGCGCCGGCAAGGACCGGCTTCACAGCTACCGCATCGCCGCCGGCAGCGCCGACGAAGTCCGCGCCGCCCTCCTCGTCGCCGCGGCCTGGGACTGGCTCGACGGCGCCTCCGTGGCCGAGCCCCTCCGCCTCCTCGACCACCTCCTCGCCATCCTCTGGAAGCTCACCCACTGACCCGCTCGCGCGGCTCCGGCCCCCCGCGCCGGCGCCGCCGCTCCGCCCGCGTCACGGGCGCCTCGCATCCAAGCCAGTCGCCGCAAGTGATCGATTTACGGCCGCCAGTGGACGATTTCCGACCACCCGCCGCCGCCCTCGGTCGTCGCGGAGTTGCCCGCCCGGCACATCCGTTCCGGTTGCCTGAAAACGCGGGTTCGCATGCTTGCCTCGGAGCTCCCCCTGCGGTCCGGCCGCGGACCGGCCTAGGTGCCAGCGACGGAAGGCGCCGGCAGGGCGAGCTCCACGGGCCGTCCGGTGATGCGCGCGTGGAGAACCAGGGGATCCAGGTCCGCGCCGTTCGGCCAGACGACGGTCCCTGCCTCAAGATCCACGCGCACGGCGGCGAAGAAGGTCGGGTCCCGCAGCCGCTCCGCCCTCGTCACGGGCACCTCGCATCCAAGCAAGTCGCCGCAAGTGATCGATGTGCGGCCACCAGTGGACGATTTCGGACCACCCGCCGCCGCTTGGGTTCGCCCGCGTCAAACGAACGTCGGTCGGGTTCGCCGCTGGTTCGCCGGTGGGCGCCTCGCATCCAGCCAGTCGCTCCGTGTCGCGAATCGTCAGCCAAGTGACGCGTGGGAGTGCGCCGAGCGCCGTGAGCGCGCGGCTGCCCTCCAGGTCGGCGTGCTCGGCGGCGGGCAAGTCGGGGAGCCCGAGGAGCTGGCTGTCCCGGAGTTCCAGGGGGCGCAGCGCCGGCGGGAGGTGGCCGACCTCCGTGAACGCGTTGTCGGTGGCCCCACGAGCGTCTCGAACGCGGGCGGCAGCCGCGGCAACGCCGGCAAGTCGCCGCGCGAAACGTCCAGCGCCCGCAGGCGCGGCAGGCGCGACAGGTCGGGAGGGCGCCGTGGATGTCGCCGGCGGCGAAGTCTCCGGGGCATCATCATGATGATCGACCCACGTGGGCAGCGGGCCACGCGCCGCTCCTCCTCCGCGGCCGTGCGCGCGAGCTGCAACAGCCGCCGGTTCACGCGCTCCACGCGCCCGCCGGCCGCGCGCGCCGCAGCTTCACGAGCCAGAGCCGGGTCCGGATCAGCGTCGCTTTCGCGGGCTCCTCGCCGCGGGCGTCCCAGAAATGGCGGCACGGAACTCGTCGAAGATGGCCTGGGTGAAGAACGTGGGACTCGCGCTCCGCAGGGCCCGGCCAATCGACTCGGCCGCGCCGGCCGAGAGCAGGCCGCCCCGGACACATTCGATGACGAGCTCCAGACCCCAGCGGACTGGGACACGCTCCTTGTCGCAGTCGCGTCGCAGCCGGCGATCGTTCGTCACGCACGTCCAGCCGTTCTCCTTCGCGAGCAGCAAGCAGATCCGATCGTGAAAAGACAGGCCCGGGCGGCGCACGCCTGCCCTCGCGACGAGCTCGGTCGCGGGCTCGACCGAAACGACCCCCAGGCTCAGCCAGTCCTCCGTCGCCGCGGGGTCGACCTCCTCACGCAGCACCGGGAGCGGGATGCGCAGAGGAGCGATGCCGGCGCTGATGATCGGGAGAACCGTCCTGTCGGCGAGCCAGAAGTCGATCAGCACGTTCGCGTCCAGCAGCAGCGCCGCGGGACGCGGGGCGGGCACGCTCAGTCGACCCAAGAGGCGATGAGCTTTCGCATCGCCAGCAGATCGAGCTCGAGGATCTCGGCTGCACGCCCGACGGTGATCGCGTTCGACTGGAAGGCGCGACGGACGAGCCGGCGCATGCGATCTTCCACGAAGTCGTCGGCGGTCAGGCGTTGCGGCTCGGCGGCGGCGTGCGACTCGACCATCGCGGGACTGAACTCGGAGGCGCCCAGCGCGTCGGGCTCGTCCGTGCGCAACAGCGTCTGGCCCGTCTTGTCTCGAAACGCGGCCTGAAACTTCGCCCAGATGCCCGGGCCGTAGGGCTCCCGCTCCGAGAGTCGGTAGAGAACCGTGCGGTAGCTCACGTTGAACATACGCTTCACCTTCATCACGCGGCCGACGAGGTCGAGCCCAGCGGCTTCGTCCCACTCGCTGCGGAAGACCGTGTCGGGCATGAGGAACTCGCTCGCGAACTGGTCCGCCTCCTTCTCCTCCCGGTCCGGCTGGTCCGTCTCGGTGACGTCGTACGACGCGTGATGGAGGAGCAGGTGTCCGAGCTCGTGCGCCGCCGTGAAGATCCACCGCTCGACCGAGATCCGGTCCCACGCGTTCACGATGATGGCCGGTCCGCCGTTCTTGGCGCCGACCGAGAGCCCGAAGAAGCCATCCGAGGCGTACGAGACCGGGCCTACCTTGATGCCCGCACGTTCCTCAACGAGCCCGCAGATGTCGCGGATGCGCTCACCAGGCGCGAGATCGAGCTCCGCCCGTGCGTATGTTGCTGCCGCGCGCGCTCGGCTCGCGCCTCGGGGCCGCGCGGTGACCGAGCGATGCAGCTTCGCGAAGACGTATGGAACGCGATCCTTCGTGATCTTCTCGAGGTCGTCGTAGTTCGCGAGCCAGCGCCCGACGTCTAGCAGGATCTGTTCGCGGCTCGTCATGCGCTTGAGCGCCCTGAAACGGACGGCCTGGAGGACGTGCACCGGTGCCACGAGCTCCTCGAGCTTCACGCCGAGGGCGGCGGCGAGCCGCAGGAGGGTATCGACCCGCGGGACCGCGTCTCCCGACTCGATGGCGCCGTACGCGACGCGACTCAGCTCCGCGCTCTCCGCGAGGGTCGCCTGGGTCAGCTTCCGCGCGTCGCGCAGGCGGCGAAGGTTGTGGGCGAGCGGCGACGTGTCCATGGGACAAACTTATCAGGTTGACACTCGTTGTCAACGTGATTAGACTACTTGTCACCGGGGCGCTGCGCGTTTCCCGGCTTCGAGGAGCAGAACGCATGTACGACGACCTCGTCAGGCTGAACCGCAGGATCGCCCGCGACTTTTTCGGCGAGCGGCACGGCCGAACCGTCTCGCAGATGGTGGGCTCGGACATCGACGAGCGGTTCGGGCTGCGGCGCGGGTCCGGCAAGGACCTCTTCCACGCGGGACTCGTCATCACGCTGGCCATCGGGCTCGGCGTAGTAGTCCTCGCGGCTGGCTAGACCAAGCTCGCCCGGCCCCGGGGCCCCAGGGCCAGTTGCGCGTTCCTCAAAGAGTCCGTTTCCACGAGGAGTGCGCGTGCTGGTAGACCTCCGGCGCTCCCGGATGCGCGAGTGGGAGCCACTCCGCCTCGTGGAGGTCCGGCAGCTCCACGCGCACGGGCGAGCCGTAACCCGTGCTCATCGCGAGCTTCGCGGGGCCGACCTTCGGTGGCACCTTGGCGACCTGCCTGAAGACGCTCAGGGCAGCGTTCCCGAGCGTGACGATGCGCTTCGGGCGCGCCGTGGCGAGCTCGCGCCGTAGCCGATCCACCTGCCCCGCTGCCAGCTCGACGATCTTCTTCTCCGAGGGATGGCTCGGAAGCGACCACGCCGGGAGCCCAACTTCGGGGCGCTTCGCGAGCACGTCGTAGGTGTCGCGGAGACGCTTCTCGGCGCCCGAGCTGAGATAGTAGGTATCTAGGCAGTCCGTGATCCATGCGTCACCTGGCGGCACGCGCAGCGGCGCCAGTACTTCTTCCTGTAGCCAGACTCCAGAGGAGCCGTTCAGATGCCCGACGCCCTTCGCCTCACCCCACTCCGGTCGCCAGTTCACCGTCCGGAGCCAGGCGTCGATTCTCCCTGTCTCATCGGACCCGTTCCAGAACGGTTCCGGCTCGTTGTCCACGGCCAGCGCCTTCACCAGGGCGTGACGCGCGGGCCGGCGCCACTGCACGTGCAAGGCGCTCGGGTAAGCGCCGAGTACGAAGGTTGAGCGCGGGCCGTCGGCCACCGGACGACGGGGGCGCGCGGGCGAACCGAACGGGAAGAGCCAGGACGTTGTACTCATGGATACTGAATCTACAGGATCCCGCGGCTGCCACTCGCGTCGATGCGGCGAGCGCTCGCGCGGCGACGCGCGGGTTCAGGCCGCCGCGAGGCTCCGTGGTCGGAAACGAACGTCGGTCGGGTTCACCGCCGGTTCACCTCCGGGGGTTCGTCGGGAAACGAACGTCGGTCGGGTTCGTCGGGTCGTCGGCGTCGGGCTTGGTCGGGGAGTTCGTCGGGGTCGGGTTCGTCGGGGGCGTCGCCCGGCGCCGGGTTCGCCGGCACCGGGCTCGTGGCGGCGCGCCGGTTCGCCACGCCGCGTTCGCTGCGACGCCGCGTGACTAGGGGGTGGGCGCGGAGGGATCGCTGAGGTCGCTGGCGCGCAGGCGCCCTTCGAGGCGCGCGGCCTCTGCGATCTCCTGGCGGGCGAGAGCCTTGAGCTTGACGAGCTCATATGCACGCGACTTCTCGACAAAGGATTCGCACGTCGTGCAGGAGCCGAGCCGCGAGGTCATCGTCACGCCAGGCGTGGGAACGACCGTCGTGTCGTACCAGTCCTCCGGGGCCACGTCCTTCGGCTTCGCCAGGGACTTGGCCAGCGCGCTCGCCATGTAGTCGACGAACTTCTTCAGCCCCGATGGTTTCCGGGTGGTGAGCGGCACGACCAGGTTCTTTCCGTCCATGGCCACGACGCGCGGCTCGAACATGCCGACCTGGAGCTTGTTCTGCGAGGCCATGACGATGCGGTTGCTCTGCTCGTCCAGAGGCAGCGCCTGGAACAGCACGTAGTTGTAATGATTCTTGTATTCGTTGAGGTGATGCAGCAGAGCCTCCTGCCGTTCGTAGGCGCGCGCGACGTCCTCGAAGGGGAACGCGAGCTGGAGCTTGTCGGCGGTCGCGGTGATGTCCTGCAGGCCGACAGACAGCTCTTGCCTGGCCTCGGCGAGCTTGACGAGGACCTCCTTGGCGGCATCCATCTCACCCTTCGCTCGCGCGACTTCCCAGTCATTGAATGCCTTCTGCAACGCATCCAGGTGTCCGGCGATCGACAGACCATCGGCGATGTAGAGACCTTCATCGCGAAAACAAGCGGCCCAGACCGGCCAACCCAACTCGGATTTGACCAACTTGAAGAATGCCCGTCTCAGGGCCAGCTCTTCCTTGACGGGAGGTGACAGATCGTTGAGCGTCGACAGGATCGACGAGGTACCCAGCGCGGGAAGGGCGGCGATCAGAGCCCTCGCCGCGGAGAGGTCAGGGACCGTTGTGCTCTTGGCCAGCTCTTCCAGGGCCGCCAGCAGCGCGGGCGCCTTCGCGGCGGCGAGCTGGAGGAAGAGCCAGTGCTTGAACGCCTTGCGCTCGTCCGGCGTCAGGCCGGTCGGCTTCTCGTTGGCGATGGCGACAAAGATCTTGAGTAGGGCGGGCATCTCATTCGCCGTGTCGCGGATGGTCCTGATCTCCCGC
>DASYRF010000384.1:0-25071 GCA_036004705.1 Myxococcota bacterium | reverse complement strand
GCCGCATGGCGACCGCCACGCGGTAGCCGGACCCGAGCGACTCCTCCAGGGCACTGGCCTGCGCTTCGGTGAGGCGCCGCAGCGGCGAGCCGCCGCCGATCGCCGCGTACTGCGGCCGCACGTAGTCCACGCGCCGGCGTGCGATGAGCTTCGCCAGCGGCCGCTGCAAGAAGCCAATCCCCATGAGGCGGATGACGTCGCGGTCCGAGAACAGGTTGTACAGGAACGACTCGATGTCATCGAGCGTTTCGGGGCCGCCGAGGTTCATGAGCACGACGCCGATCACGCGCCCGCCTGGTCGACCGGGCCCCCGGCGGTCCGACCCCTACCCAGGCGATGAACGAGCTCGACGAGCTGGACGGCGCTCTCCGGATCGGTCGGCGGCAAGATCCCGTGTCCGAGGTTGAAGACGTGGCCGGGCTGCGGCCCCGCCGCGTCGAGGATCTCCGCCACGCGCCTCTCCAGCGCCGCCGCCGGCAGGAGCATGGCCGCGGGGTCCAGGTTGCCCTGCACAGGCCGCGTGGCGCCGATCCGCCGGCGCGCATCGCCCAAGTCGACGCGCCAATCCAGGCCCAGGACGTCCGCGCCGACGCCGGGAAGCAGCTCCAGCGTGCCCGCGGTGCCCCGCGCGAAGTAGATGATGGGCGGCGCCGCCGCCCCGCGCGCGGCGAGGCGCGCCCGCACGCCCGACACGACGCGCGCGGCGTAGGGCAGGCAGAACTCCCGCAGGTCGCGCGGGCTCAACGTGTCCGCCCACGTGTCGAAGAGCTGGATCGCCTGAACTCCGGCCGCCGCCTGTGCGTCGAGATAGGCGATGGTCCCCTCGGCGATCCGCCCGAGCAGCACGTGCGCGTCGTCCGGCGCCGTGAACATCAGGCGCTTGATCTCGAGGTAATCGCGTGACGTCTCGCCCTCCGCCATGTAGCAGGCGAGCGTGAACGGCGCGCCGGCGAATCCGATGAGCGGCACTTCTCCGTCCAGCCGCTGGCGCACCAGGGCGATGGCGTCCATCACGAACCCGCAGTCGCGCAGGCCGTCGAAGGAACGGAGCGCGTCGATGGCGCGCCGGTCGCGGACGGCCGGCGTCAGGCGCGGCCCTCCCTCGGGATAGTCGACCCGGAGCCCCATCGCCTCGCTGACGACGAGGATGTCGCTGAAGATGATGGCCGCATCCACCGCGAGCCGGCGGATAGGCTGAAGGGTGACCTCCGCGGCGAGCTCCGGCGCCTTGCAGAGAGCCAGGAAGCTGCCGGCGCGGGCCCGCGTGGCCCGGTACTCCGGCAGGTAGCGCCCCGCCTGGCGCATGATCCAGACAGGCGTCGTGTCGACGGGCTCGCCGCGGCAGGCGCGGAGGAAACGGTCGGCGCGAGACACGCGCGGCAATCTAGCGCAGATGCGTCGCCGGCGTCATCCGTCCGCCCCGGGCCGGAGCGCGCGCCGGCGCCGCGCCAGGCCCCTCTGGCGCAGCGCGTCGGGATTTCGTATGGTGCCGAGCGGCGCCACCTTCGCCCCGCAGGAGATCCAAGCCGATGCCCGTTCCGAACTTCACGCCCGACCACGAGATCTTCCGCAAGACCGTGCGGGACTTCGCCGAAAAGGAGCTGCTGCCGCACGCCGAGGAATGGGACGTGAAGGAGGAGTTTCCCAAGGAGATCTTCAAGCGCGCCGGCGCGCTGGGCCTCCTCGGGATACGCCACCCCACCGACTACGGCGGCTCGGGCGGCGACTACTGGTACACGGTCGCGTACGCCGAAGAGCTGGCGCGCTGCGGCGCGCACGGCGTCGCCATGGCGCTGATGGTGCAGTCGGACATGGCCACGCCGGTCATCGCCGACATCGGCACGGACGAGCAGAAGAAGGAGTTCCTCGCGCCGGCCATCCGCGGCGACAGCATTGCGGCGCTCGGCGTGTCCGAGCCAGGCGCCGGCTCGGACGTGGCCGGCATTCGCACCACGGCGCGGCGCGTCGACGGCGACTGGGTCATCAACGGCCAGAAGACGTTCATCACCAACGGAGCGCGTGCCGACTTCGTCACGCTCGCCGTGCGCACGGGCGGCGAAGGCTACGGTGGCGTCTCGTTCGTGCTCTTCCCGACCGACACGAAGGGGTTCCGGGTCGGGCGCAAGCTGCGCAAGATCGGAAACAAGTGCTCCGACACGGCCGAGCTCTACTTCGAAGACTGCCGCATCCCGGCGCGGAACTTGTTGGGCGAGGAGAACCACGGCTTCTACTACGTCATGCGCAACTTCCAGGGTGAGAGGCTCATTGCGGCGATTTCCACTACCGCGGGCGCCGCCCTGGCGCTGGAGCAGACCATCGCCTACACCAAGGAGCGCAAGGCCTTCGGCCGCCCGATCGCGTCGTTCCAGGTCTGGAAGCACCGATTCGCCGAGATGGCCACGCAGCTCGAGGCGGCACGCCGCTTCGTGTACTACGTCTGCGACCTCTTCGACCGCGGACAGGAATGCGTCAAGGAGATCTCGATGGCCAAGCTGTTCTGCGGCGACCTGGCGGTGCGCGTCGTGGACCAGTGCCTTCAGGCGCACGGTGGCTACGGTTACATCGAGGACTATCCCATCGCGCGCGCCTGGCGCGACGTTCGACTGATCACGATCGGCGGCGGCACGTCGGAGATCATGAAAGAGATCATCGCCAAGACGATGGGTCTGTGAGCACGGCGCTGCCACCATGCCCCCTCTCGTCATCGAAGGCGCCGCGCAGTGGCGGGCGCTCGTCGGCCAGGACGTCGGCGTCAGCGACTGGCACCAGGTCACGCAGGAACGCGTCAATCAGTTCGCCGACGCCACCGGCGACCATCAGTTCATCCACGTCGATCCCGAGCGCGCTCAGCGCGAGTCACCTTTCGGGGGCACGATCGCCCACGGTTATCTGACGCTGGCGCTCGGCCCGCTGCTGCTGCGCGACGTCTTCCAGCTCGTCGGCTTCCGGATGGGCATCAACTACGGGCTGAATCGCCTTCGCTTCCCGGCGCCGCTGCGGGTCGGCTCCCGGCTGCGGCTCCGCGTGCACTGCCAGGCCGTGGAAGAGGTGGACGGCGGTACCGGCATTCAGGTCGCGCTCAAGCTGACCTTCGAGAGCGACGCCACCCATGAGAAGCCCGTGTGCGTCGCCGAAGCGCTCTTCCGCTACTACGACTGACGTCCGCCGCGGGCACCGCGCGGCGCTTCGCGTTTGCCCCGCACGTACTGACGGGGTACCTTTCCCGGGTGGCAGGCCAACAGGCACCACCGTCCGACCGGCGGCGAGGACGGGGGCTGCTCCTGACCGCTGCAGCCCTGTTGCTGCTGGCGATCAGCGGTGTCTTCCTGTACTTGATCTTCGGCAGCGACGCGCCGGAGGCCGACCGCGGACCGACCGCGCGTTCCGACCTGCGCTCCGTAGGCGGCGACCAGGGCGTCGCCTCCGCGGTCATGCCGGCGGCGACGGCGGCGCCGGCGCCGGTCGCGACGGTGCTCGCACTGACTGCCACGCCCCTGGCTCCGGCGAGCTCCGCGCGGTCGGCTCCCGTCGCCGCGCCGCCGCACCACGGCACCGCCCGGATCGCCGCCACCGCTCCCACCGAGCCGGGAACCGCTGCGCCGCGGGAGGATCCTCTGGGAATCGGCCTGTCGATGACGACCGAGAACCTGCGCGACAAGTCGGCGCTCTTTCGGCCGGCAAGGTGGATCTGGGCCGGCGACTGGGGCGGTCGCAAGGTGGCGGTGACTCTCACCCTTTACGACTTGATCGACCGAGAGGGCGGTGACGTGGGCGAGATGCTCGTCGTCGAGAACGCCGCCGACTGCTCCTGGGAGGGTCTGGGCGACCTCGATGCGTCGTTCAACGACGCGCGCGTGATGTTCCAGGGCGGCGCCGACCTTGACCACACCGCCGCGTCCGGCCCCGCGTGCAGCGAGCTGCCCCGCGAGGAGTTCACGATCACCTGCGATCGCCCGACCGCAGAGGAGCTGGCGGTCGCTCGAACGCTGCCGCGGCTCAGCTGCCGCATCGCGCGCCCGGTGGGCGGCGCGCTCGCGGCGCTGTTTCGCCCGCACTAGGCGGCCGCCGCGTTCGTTGCGCCGCACGACGGGTCGCGCTATATGGCTGCCTACTTTTCACCCGTCGGCCCGTTCAGACACCCGAGGACACCATGAGGATTCCGCTTCTCGATCGTCGGCCCTTGTTCCCGTTTCTACCCGCCGCCGCGCTGGCCGCCGTCGCGGTCGTCACGACGTTCGGCGCCGCCTGCGCCGGGCGCGCCAACGACGCCCTGCGCACGTCGGTCAGCTCGCGCCTGGAGCCACGCTACGACCCTCGCGTGGTGGACGAGTTCAAGGACCTGTCCAGCGTGACCGGCGGCGAGGCCTGGTCGCTGCCCGCGCCCGACGCGACCGGGCTGGGCGCGGTCGTCGACGCCGCGGCGGGCGCGTTCTCCGCCGTCGACGTGGCCTTCGTGATCGACACCACGCACTCGATGAAGGACTCGCTCGCGGCGCTCGCGAAGGACGCCGACACGGTGATGGCGCGCCTGTGGGCGAAGTCCACCGGCGCCCGCGTGGCGGTCGTCGCCTACCGCGACACCGGCGACGTGTACACGTCCCGGATCGTCTCGGACTTTTCCGACAAGCGCGACCATGCCGTGGCCGCGCTCCGAGGTCTTCACGCCGACGGGGGCGGCGACCTGGCGGAGCACGTCTACAGCGGGCTCATGCTGGCGGCCACCAAGCTCACCTGGCGGCCCGAAGCCCGCAAGGCGATCGTCCTGCTGGGCGATGCGCCGGCCCACGAGGGTTACGCGGACGGCGACACCCGCGAGAAGTTCGTCGGCCACGCGCGATCGGTCTCGCTTTCGGTCTATGCGGTAGCGCTTCCGAGCTACCTCACCGACGTCGCGCCGGGCGGCGCCGACGCCTCGCACGGCGACGTGGCGCACGCCGGCGGGACCGGCGCCGGGATGAAAGCCGTGGGCGGCGCGGCCGGCGACCTGGCCACCGCGCTCGACTACGACATGGCAGCCATGAAGGACCTGTCGGGTCTCGCCGCCGCGGGCGGCGGGATGCTTCACCTGTCGCCCTGTCCGGAGGAGCTGCGCGCGGTCCTGCGCGGCGCCTTGCACAGCGTCAGCGCGCGCAGCGCCGGCAAGCCGCTCGATCTCGTCATCCTGCTCGACACGTCGTCGTCGATGATGACGTCCGCCAAAGCGGCACGGATGGCGGCCGACTCGGCGATGATGGACCTGTCCGACAAGCACGCGGACGCCCGCGTGGGGCTGGTGCTCTACGTCGCCGGCGCCGGCGGCGCTCCCGGCACCGGAAAGGTCGAGCAAGACCTGACCGAGACCTACGACAAGGTGCGCGACGCCTTCTGGCGCGTCACTCCGTCCGGCACCGAGTCGGGGCGCGACTTCACGGCAGCGCTCAAGGCGTCGCTCGAAGGCGTCGCCTGGCGCGGGGACGCCGCCAAGTACGTCGTGCTCGTCACCGACGGACAGTCGGCGCGGACCGCCGACCGTGACAAGGTCGTGTCTGCGGCGCGCGGCAGAGGCGTGACGGTCGATGCCGTCCTGGTGGGCTTCAACCCCTACGACGGCCCGTTCGACGACGCCGGCGGCGTCGGCGCCATCGACAGCGACGACATGGACAAGACCGGCGACGTCGACGACCTGCCGACGATCGTCAAGATCTTCCCCAAGGGTCGCGTCGAGGAGTCCACGAGCGTCAAGGACTTCGAGAGGCACCTCAAGGATCTCTTCGAAGAGATCCGGAAGTCCGGCTCGCCGACGAGCATCGAGGTCGCACTGGTGGTGGACGCCACCGGATCGATGGGATCCACGCTCGACGGCATCTCGCGCAGCCACGAGGCGCTGCACGAGTTCCTCGAAGGCGGCGGGCGGGTCGCCGTGGTTTCGTTCAAGGACATCGACGACGACTACGTGGCGCGCAAGGACACCGACTTCGTGAGCGACCCGCACGTGATCCTCAACGCGCTGAGCAAGATCAGCGCCGAAGGGGGAGGCGATCTCCCCGAGGCGCATTACTACGGCCTGGAGGAGGCGACGCGCCTCTCCTGGACGCCGGGCTCCAAGCGCTTCGTCGTGCTGGTGACCGACGACGTGGCGCACCGCGATGCCGACAAGAAGGACGCGGTGGCGGCGTGGGCGAAGAGCGGCGATGCGACGTTGTTCGCGATCGATTGCCATTTCGGCTATGGCGACGGCGACGACTCGGGCTACGACCCGCCCGAGCCGGGGTACACGCCCGACGCGGTGGCGAAGATGTTCGGCAAGGACGCCGGCTACGTGAAGGTCGCCGACAAGAAGGGCATCGAATCGGCGCTCGACAAGATGCTGGCAGAGCTGGCGGCCGGGAAAAAGCCTGAGAAGATCGATCTGGCGCTGGTGGTCGACACGACCGGCTCGATGGGCGACGCCCTCGAGGCGCTGGGCTCCGACAAAGGTCGGTTCGAGAAGTTCCTGGACAAGAAGGGTCTTCACCGCGTCGCGGTCGTCAACTATCGCGACGAAGGGGACGACTGGGTGGCGCGCGTCGATCGGGACTTCACGACCAAGGTCGACGACCTGCTGAAGGCCCTGGGAAAGCTCTCGGCTGGCGGCGGCGGCGACCTACCCGAGGCGCTGTTCACCGGAATCAAGACGGCCACGACCGACCTGAAATGGGATCCCAAGGCCAAGAAGGTCATCGTCGTCGTCACCGACGCGGAAGCGCACGAATCCAAGAAGGACCGCGAGGCCGTCGTGGAGTGGGCGACGAAGAACAAGGCGATCATCCGCGTCATCCACATGTCGTACGACGACGCCGGAGACTGAGCATGAAGCCACGCCCGGTGACGCGGCGCATACCGGCCGGGGCGTCCCTGGCCGCGGCCGGCGCAGCCTTGACGATGGCAGTCGTGACGGTGGTGGGTCTGACGCCCGCGACCGCGGCCGACAAGGCGCTCCTGCGCTTCAAGTTCCGTCCCGGCGAGGTGCAAAAATACCAGGTCGCGCAGGAGAACAAGACGTCCAGCTCCGCCGGCACCGCCACGTCCAGCATGATCACCACCACGGACATGGTCACCACCTACACGGTGCGTAAGGCGCTGCCTGACGGAGCCGCTGAAGTCGAATGGCGCTTCGCCTCGGTCGACATGGACGGCGAAGGGATGGGGGGCGCCGACCTGAAGTCGATGGCCGACGCCATGAAGACGATGTGGTTCACGGTGCGGGCACATCCGACCGGTGAGGTGGACGCGGTCGAGCCGCACGACGTGCCCGCCGGCATGGAGGCCGTGTCGGCTTCGCTGAAGTCGGTGGTCAAGGCGCCGGTGACGTTCCCGGTCGACCCGGTCGGGCCCGGCGACAGCTGGAAAGGCGAGACGGAGATCCCGCTGCCCATGGGCGGCATGGGCGACCTGACGATGTCGATGAAGTACGTCTACACGCTGCGCAGCTTCAAGGTGATCGCGGGGCGGAAGGTCGCGGTGATCGACATGTCCGTGCGCATCGCCTCCGGTGGCGGCGGGGCGCCGGGCATGGACATCGCCGTCAGCGGCGACGGCAGTGGGGTGGCGATGTTCGACGTGGACAAGGGCGTGCTGCAGTCGTCAGAGTTGACGTCGCGAACGCGCACCACCTTGCGCGCGGAGAAGATGTCCCTCGCACTCGACACCGAGGCGCGCGCGACGATGAAGCTGGATTCGGTCAGCGCCGCAAAGTAGGCGCGCCGGCCGGCCGGGCGGACGGCCTCCTTCCGGGGGAGGGCTCTGCCTCCGGCGCGGCGGGCGCGGGTCTGGCGGCGCCCCGCCCCGCCGGTTCCAGCGACAGCCATTCCACGCCGACCAGCCCCAACAGCTCCCAGTCGTCCGAACCGGCGCGCAGCGCCTTTCCCAGCATGTCCTCTGCCTCGGGCACCTTCCCGGCCTTGAGGAAGGCGCGCCCGAGCACGAGGTACGTGTCGTCCTCGCCCGGATCGGCGGCGATGGCGCCCTTCGCGAAGCGCTCGGCGGCGGCGAGGTCTCCCACGGCGACGTACGCGGCCGCCACGTCGCGGTTCGCGCGTATGGGGTCGCTCGACACGGCCAGCGTGAATCCCTTCTTCAGCAACGCCTCGCCCTTGTCGTGCTCGCCGGCGATGAGCCAGGCAGCGCCGATGTCGATCATCTGGTAGCCGTCCTCGGGCCCGAGAGTGAGCGCGCGCGCCAGGCAGCTCTCCGCCCGATCCTTGTCGCCGGCGTCCAGCCAGGCCAGGCCCATCTCGCGCTGCTTGCGGGCGTTGCTCATCCCCAGGCCGGCCTTGAGCGTGAGGGCCCTCTCGAAGAACTCCTCGGCGCGCGCGACGTTCCCGACACGCGCCCAGGCCGCTGCAAGGGGGATCCAGGCGCGCGGCTTGCTCGCGGCGACCGCCTTGGCCGCGGTCCAGTACCTCAACCCGACGTCCTCGCGGTGGGCCTCGATGTAGGCAGCCGCAATGTCGGCGAGCTTGTAGCCGTCGTCGGGTGCCATCGACAGGACGCGCGCGAGAAGCTTGTCGGCCTCGTCGTCGTATCCGTACTTCAGCCAGCCCCGCCCGGCGATGTCCAGCGGACCGGTGCGATCCGGCTCCAGCTCCGACGCCTTCTTGAAGAGGTCGGCGGCCACGGCCCGCGGCGAGCCGCTCCGCAGGTAGCCCGGCGCCGCCAGCTCCGGGTATCCGCCGGCGCCGCAACCGACCGGCGCCGCGCCGCCGAGCACGGCCGCAACCACGATCGCACGTCGCGGCCACTCGTTGTGTCGTGCCATGTCCGCCTCCATTGCCGCGCAGAGCGCCGCAGCGAGGCGGTTACCACGGCCGCCTGGCCCGGGTAAACCGCGCGCGCGCCGTGCCGTGTCGCGCGCCGGAGATGGTATCTTCGCCGCCGCCGTGTCGGACCGCTCCTCGCGTTGGGTAACGTCGTTCACCGCCGTGATGACGGGCCGCCCCTGGGTGGTGCTCGTCGCTTCGGCGCTGCTGGCGGCCGCGTGCCTCCCCGCGGCCCTCACGTTGCAGTTCGGCGGGTCGTTCACGGACCTGTTTCCGGAAGACTCGGCCCCGTCACGCGCCTACGCCGACTTCATGCATCGGTTCGAGGCCGAGCGCACGCTGGCGGTGGTGCTCACGGGCGCCGATCCGGGGGCGTTGCAGGAGTTCGCGCGGCGCTTCGCTTCCCTCGCCGAAGCAGACCCCGAGATCGAGGCGGTCGTGCGCGGAGTGGATCTCACGGCCGTCGCCCACCTCGCGCCGGCGGAGGTGCTCTCCCGCGCCGGGCCCGAGGCTTTCCCGCGGCTGCGCGCTCGCTTGGAGGGCGCGGGCCTGGCCGCTGCGGTCGACGAGCTGAAGAGCACGCTGACGGCGCCGATCGCACCTCCCCGCGAGCTGCTCCTCGGCGACCCGCTGGGCCTGTCGCGCGCCTTGTTGGAGGGGCTCGACGCGGCGCAGGCTCCGGTGGACCCGCTGGACGGCACCTTCCGCTCGCCCGACGGGGGCGCGCGCCTCGTGATGCTGCGCCCGCGCGGGTCGTCCGCGGACCGCGCCTACTGCCAGCGGCTCCTCGACGCGCTCGACGCGCACGCGGCAGCGGCGCGCGCGGGGCTCCCCTCCGAGGAATCGCTCCACGCAGGCTACACGGGCAGCTATGCCTACGTCGTCGGCTACTGGCACAGCATCCAGCGCGACGTGACGATCACGTCGGCGATCTCGCTGGCGGCGGTCCTGCTCCTGTACTTCGGGTTGATGCGACGGCTGCGTGCGGCACTGTTGACCGCCGCGGCGCTGGCCGCGGCCGTGCCGCCGACCTTCGCGGTCGCCAAGATCCTCTTCGGCGGCTTCAACCAGATCAGCGCCGCCGCCGCGGCGATCATCTTCGGCCTGGGGATCGACGCGGGGATCCACCTTTTCTCGCGCTACGCCGAGGAGCTGCACCGACTGCGCCTGGAATCGCCCCCCGAGGGGGCGCGGCTGCCCCCGGACAGTCCGGCCGAGCGGCTGGAGGCGCTGCGGCGGGCGATGCACGAGCTCTTGCCGGTGACGGTGACGGGCGCCGTGGCCACCGCCGCCATCCTCTGCGCCCTGGGCATCTCGCGCTTCCGCGGTCTGTCGGAGCTCGGATGGCTGACGGCGGCCGGGCTGGTCTTGACCGTCGCCGCCATGCTCACGGTGCTGCCGGCCCTGATCGTCGTGGCGGGCGGCGCCCCGCCGCCGGCCCTGGAGCTGCGGCTGGAAACGTGGATGGCTCGCGTGGCGAAGCGGCGCCGCGCCGTATTCGCCGCCTGCGCGGCAGTGGTTCTTGCCGGCCTCGTGCTTCTTCCCCGAGTGCGCGTGGAGGACGATCCGATCACGGTAGTGTCGGGGCACATCAAGGCCGAGGAGGTCCAGGCGGAGCTGGAGAAGCGCTTCGGCGTGCGCTTCCGGGGCGCACTGCTCTTCGTCGAAAGGCCGACGCTGGAGGACGCGCTGCGCGCCAACGACGCCCTGTACGGCGACTTGCTCGCGCTGCGCGCGCGCGGCGAGGCCGGTTCGGTCGACAGCCTCTCGCCCATCTGGCCGGCCGCCGCCACGCGCGCCGAGAATCTGTCGCGCTTCGCGGCGCTCGACCTTCCTGGCGTCGCGGCACGCGCGCGCGACACGCTGGCTGCCGCCGGCTTGCGACCCGCCGCATTCCAGCCGTACCTCGACGGATTGGCGGCGGCGGCCGCCGCCCCCGCTCGCGCTCCTGCGGCGGCGGACCTGGAGGCGGCGCCCTTCGCGCTGCAGTACGTGCGCCGCGGCGGCAGCGGCGCGGCGCCTGGCGGATGGCTCGTCGCGACCTGGGTCTATCCGCCCGACGGCAGCGGCCGCGCCGGCGAGGACCGGCTGGTCGGCACACTCGAGAAGTTGGCGGCGACCCACGCCGCCAGCCTGACCGGCTATCCGGTCCTGCGGACCGAGTTCACGCGACTTCTTTCGCGCGACGCCTGGGTCATCCTGCTCTTGTGCGCGGCCGCGATCGCCGCGGCGGTCTTCTGGCACCTGCGCGATTGGCGCGCCATCGCCGCGACCATCCTGCCGCTCGGGGTCGCCTTCTTCGCCTTCGTGGCCGCCCTCGCCGTCAGCCGGGTGCCGGTCTCGCTGTTCACTTTTCCCGTGCTACCGCTCGTATTCGGCCTAGGCTTCGATGAGCATATGTACCTTTGCGATCGCTATATTGCCGAGCGCGGCAACGTGGCGATGGCGCTTCGTGGCTCGGTTCGCGCCATCCTGCTCACCGTGCTGACGGACGTGGTGGCCTTCGGCGCGCTCGGCCTCGCGGACTTCAACGCGCTGCGCTTCCTCGGCATCACGGCCGCGATGGGAGGCGCCGTCTGCCTGGCCAGCGCGCTCTGGGTCATGCCCGCGTTCCTTCTGTGGATCTCTCCGCGGCGCCGTTCCGAGCGCACCTGAAAATCCGCAAAGCGACCCAGCGGTCGGGAATTCCACTTGTCTCCCGACCGTCCTACGTGTAAACGACGCGGCGACAGGGCCCCCGGCCGCGCCGGCCCGCCGGGCGAGCCGAACCAGCTCAGGAGGCAGTAGCAGCGATGCGGCGCGTGGCGGTCACAGGCCTCGGGATCATTTCTACCCTCGGAAACTCGCTGGAGGCCGTGTGCGGCTCGCTGCGCGCCGGCCGCTCGGGCATCATCATCGACGAGGAGCGCCGCGGCCTCGGCTTCCGCTCGGCGCTGACCGGCGCCATCCGCGACTTCGACCCCGCCGACTATTTCCCGCGCAAGGCGCGGCGGGCCATGGGCGAGCCCGCGCTGTACGGCTGCGCCGCGGCCCTGCAGGCCGTGCGCGCCGCGGAGCTGCGCGAGGCAGACCTCCAGTCGGACGAGGTCGGCGTCATCGTCGGCAACGATTCCTGCTGCCAGCCCGCCGTCGAAGTGGCGGACGAGGTCCGCCGCGCCGGCCCGCACGGCGTCGGCTCCGGACAGATCATCCGCGCGATGAACTCGACGGTAACGATGAACCTCTCCACGCTGCTCGGCACGCGGGGCGCGAACTGGACCGTCGCCGCGGCCTGCGCCAGCGGCGCGCACGCCATCGGGCAGGGGTACGCCCTCATCCGCGGTGGCCTCCAGCAGATCGTCCTGTGCGGCGGCACCCAGGAGATCAACTGGCAGGCCATGGCGGCGTTCGACGCGCTGGGCGCGTTTTCCACGCGTGAAGCGGAGCCAGAGAAGGCCTCGCGGCCGTTCGACGCCGCGCGCGACGGGCTGGTGCCCTCCGGCGGCGGCGCGGTGCTCGTGCTGGAGGATCTCGAGCGCGCCCGGGCGCGCGGGGCGCGCATCTGGGGGGAGATCGTCGGCTACGCCTTCTCCAGCGACGGCGCCCACCTCACGCAGCCGTCGGGCGACGGTGCGGTGCGCGCCATGCGGCGCGTGCTGGCCGCGGCTGCGGTGGCGCCCGCCGAGGTGGACTACGTGAACGCCCACGCCACGTCCACGCTCGTCGGCGACGCCGTGGAGGCCAAAGCGATCGCCTCGGTGTTCGGCGGCGACGAGACCGCGCGGCGGCCGTGGGTCAGCTCCACCAAGAGCATGACCGGCCACGAGTGCTGGATGGCGGGGGCGAGCGAGACGCTCTACACGCTGCTGATGATGGCCGCGGGCTTCGTGGCGCCCAACATCAACGTCGATGCGATCGACCCGGCCTGCGCCGGCGTGAAGCTGGCCACGCGGACCGTCGAGACGCCGGTGCGCACGGCGCTGGTGAATTCGTTCGGCTTCGGCGGGACGAACGCAACGCTGATGCTGCGCGCCTTGCAGCCGTGACCGCCGCCGCGCCTCCGCCCGCGCCCCCGCCCCCGCCCGCGCCCCCGCCCCCGCCTCCGCCCGCGCCCCCCGCCCCTCCTTCGGCTCCGCCGCCGCCTTCCGCGTCGCCGTCGCTCGCCGCGCCCGCCGACGTCTTGCCGCACCGCGCGCCCTTCCTGTTCTTGGACTCCGTCGTGGAGTTCGACGCCTCCGCGCATCGCTTGCGGGCGCGCCGCCTCTTTCGCTCCGACGAGCCGTATTTCGCGGGCCATTTTCCGCCGCCCGGCGAGCCCATCGTCCCGGGCGTGCTGCTGGTGGAGGCGTTCGCGCAGCTTCTCGCCTACTACGCCCGCGTCGTGAGGCCCGGCGCCGTCGTCTTCCTGACGGGCATCGACAAGGCGCGTTTCCGCGGGATCGTCCGGCCCGGCGACGAAGTCGACCTGGAGCTGGAGATCGAAGGCGAGACGCTCGGCGTGTACCGGGCGCGTGCACAGGCGCGGGTGGCCGGCAGGCGCGTCTGCGATGCGGTCGTCTCGGGCACCGTGGTCGAGCCGCCCGGCCGGCCGTAGCGCACGCGACCCGGCCCGGCGCTGGACACCCCAAGCTTTTGCGTCTACACGGGTCGAACGACCATCGGCCGTCCCCATAGGAGCCCACCGTGCACCCAACGCGCTTCCACAGATCGCTGACCGCGGCGCTGTTGGCCGCCCTGGCATCCGCCGGCGGCGGCTGCGGGCCCAAAGCCGCCTCCACCACCACGGAGGGCTCCGACTTCTCGGGTCTCCGAGTCAGCCGCGTGGTCCTCTACACGAACGGCATCGGCTACTTCGAGCGCTCCGGCAAGCTGAGCGGAGAGGAGCTGACGCTCCGCATCCGCGCCGATCAGATCAACGACTTCCTCAAGTCGCTCACCATCGTGGACCGCTCGGGCGGGAGCGCCGTCTCGGTGTCGTTGCCCATCGAGCGCGACGCCGCGCTCACCATCAGCGAGCTGCCGCCGGCGGTGCGCGACGCGGGCGGGCTCGTGAAGGTGCTGGAGTCGGTACGCGGCGCGCGCGTGAAGGTGACCGCGGCGCTGTTCGACCCGCCCCGCACGGTGGGCGCGACGGGGCGCGTGGTCGGGCTGGACGCCGCCACCGGCGTGGCGCGCGTGACGATCCTCGACGACACGGGGAAGATGACCGCCATCCCCGTCGACTCCATCACGAACCTGGTGCTGCTCGACAAGACGCTCGAGATCGGCCTGCGCAAGGGCCTGGACATGGCGCTGGGCGAGGGGACCTGGAAGCCCGTGGAGCTGACGGTGCGTTTGCGCGGCAAGAAGTCGCACGACCTCGTCCTCGGCTACGTGATCGAGATGCCGGTCTGGAAGCCGGCCTATCGTCTGGTGGTCGGCGACGACGGCAAGAACGCGCTGCTGCAGGGCTGGGCCGTGGTGGACAACACCAGCGGCGAGGCCTGGGACCACGTGCGCCTGAGCCTCGCCGCCGGCACGCCGCTGTCCTTCCTGTACGACCTGCACGCGCCGCGCATCGTCGGACGGCCGGACCTCACGCCCGCCGACGAGGTGGCGGTCGCCCCGCCCGAAGCCGTCGGCTACGCCTCGGCGGCGCCGCCCCCTCCTCCGCCCATGCCCGCGCCCAAGGCGGCCGCCGCGTCCGCCGGCTACGCCGACGCCGACAAGAAGGACGACGGCAAGATGAGCAAGACGGACGCCAAGAAGAAAGGCAAGAAGAAGTCGCCGTCCGACGACAAGACGGGTGACGCGTACGGCGGCGACGACGAGGAGAGCGCGGCCGACGAGCCTCCGGCGCCCGAGCCGGCGATGACGCTCGACGCGCTCAGCGCGGCGATGTCCCCGGTGGTGACGGCCACCACGGTCGCCGGGCTATTGACCTACGACATCGGGTCGCCCGTGAGCGTCCCCGACCGATCGAGCTCGCTCGTCTCCATCATCGACGAAAAGATCCCCGGCGAGGACGTCTACCTCTACCAGCCCGAGGCCAGCGCCCTGGCCCGCAGCCATCCGTTTCGCGCGGCCCGCTTCGTGAACGCCACGCCGTTCGTCCTGGAGAAGGGACCGATCGCCATCTACTCGGGGGGCACGTTCGTGGGCGAGGGGCTGCTGGGCCGCATCGCCGCCGGTTCCGAGACCTTCGTCCCCTACGCCATGGACACGCGGGTGAACGTCGTCGTCTCGAACGAGAGCGGCGAAGAAGAGGTCGTGCTCGCCAAGATCGTCAAGGGGGTGTTTACGGTCGAGAGCTACATGTTCCGCGCGACGAAGTACCGTTTGGAGAACCGCACCGAGAAGGCCGCCACCGTGTACCTGCGTCACCCCAAGAGCCCCGGCTGGGATCTGAAGGACCGGCCCGAGGGCACCAAGGAAGAGGGGGGCGTGTATCTGGTGCCGACGAAGATGGCCCCGACCGGGCCGACGGAGATCGTTCTCAAGGAGCGAACGCCCTACGTGCGGACGATCGAGGTGTGGGCGGACGTGGTGCCCGACCTGCTGCGCGCGTATCTGAAGCGGCCGGACGTCGACCCGGTGCTGGCGAAGAAGCTCGACGAGCTGCTGGCGGCGCGGGCAAAGCTGGGCAGCATCGAAGAAGAGCGCGGCGCCATCGCCAAGCTGCTCGAGGATCTGCGCGCGCGCTCGTCGGATCTGCGGGACAACCTCGAGTCTCTGAAGAAGACCGCCAAGGCAGACGCCCTGCGCGCTGATCTGATGAAGAAGCTCAAAGGCGTGGACGACCTCATCGACGAGCGCACGAAGAAGCTGGTCACCCTGGACGAGTCGGCGGCCGAGTCGCGCATTCGCCTCAGCGAGCTGCTGGCCGAGCTGACGCTTGAGCCCAAGCCGAAGAGCCCCACCAGCGCACCGTCCAAGTAGCGCGCCATCAGGAGATGGGGGCCTTTCGCCGAGCGCAGACGGCGCCTTCTTCGTGCCGCGCCTCAGCCGGTGACGGCGGCGTCGGTGATCTCGAGGGCCTGATCGATGACCGCGAAGCCCTCGAGCAGCTCCGCCTCGGTGATGCAGAGCGGCGGGTTCGTGAAGAAGTTGTTCCAGCGCACGAAGGTGAACAGGCCCTGCTCGCGGAAGAACTTGCCGAGCTTGGCCATCTCCGGCGAGGTGCCGTTGAACGGCGCCATCGGCTCGCGCGTGGCTCGGTTGCGCACCAGCTCCACGATGCCGAAGAGCCCGATGGACCGGACGTCGCCGACCGACGGGTGGCGGTGTTGTAGACGGGCCAGCTGCTCGCCCATGATCTTGCCCATCGCGCGGGCGTTCTCCACCAGCCGGTCCTCCTGGTAGACCTGAATCGTGGCGATGGCGGCGGCGCAGAGCATCGGATGCGAGTTGTACGTGAGCCCCCCGTAGAAGGGCTTGTCGTCGAAGCGTGCGGCGATGGACTCGCGCATCGCGACCGCGCCGCCGGGCAGGTAGGCGGACGTCAGCCCCTTCGCCATCGTCATGAGATCCGGCACAACGTCCCAGTGGTTCACGGCGAACCACTCGCCGGTGCGCCCGAAGCCCGACATGACCTCGTCGCACACGAGCAGAATGCCGTGCTTGTCGCACAGCGCGCGCAGCCCCTGCAGGTAGCCGTCCGGAGGAATGATCAGCCCGTTCGTACCGACGACGGTCTCCACGAAGATGGCCGCCACCGTCTGCGCGCCCTCGTACTGCAGCACCTCCTCCACGTGGTCGAGGCAACCCATGGTACAGGCCGCCTGGCCGCGGCAGAACGAGCAACGGTAGCGGTAGGGGTCCAGGACCCGCACCACCCCCGAGATGGCGGGCTCGGCCGCCCAGCGGCGCGGGTCGCCGGTCAGCGCGATCGCGCCGTGGGTGGCGCCGTGATAGCTGCGGTAACGCGCGACGATCTTGTGGCGGCCCGTCACCGCGCGCGCGATCTTGATGGCGTTCTCGTTTGCCTCGGCCCCGCCTAGCGTGAAGAAGAAGCGATTGAGATCGCCGGGCGTGACGTCCGCCAGCATCTGCCCCAGCCGCGCGCGTGGCTCGGTGGCCGTGAACGGGTTCGCGTACGCGAGCGTCTCCGCCTGCTTGGTGATGGCGGCGATGATGCGCTCGTCGCCGTGTCCGGCGTTGACGCACATCAGCTGCGAGTTGAAATCGATGTATCGCTTTCCGTCGGGGTCCCAGAAATAGACGCCCTTTGCACGTGCGACCGGAATCGGATCGACGGTCGCCTGCGCCGACCACTCGTACAGCGTGTGGCGGCGGCACAGCTCCACGATTTCCCTGGAGGACATCGGGGCAAACGAGGGCAACGGCGCACGACTGGCCATGAGCGTCTTCTCCTCCGTCACGCCCGAACCGTACTGCAAGGAGGCGCTGGTGGAAAGCGGAGGCCTTGTGGGATTAGCATCGGAGGCAATGGCCCGCCCGGTCGCCGGAATGCGTCACGCGCTGCGCTGGGGTCTCGCCGCGGCAACGGTCGTACACGTGGGCGTGGCCGGCTGCGGCGGAGAGGACTGCCTGGAGGGCGCGGCCGGCGAGTGCACGGTGCCACCGCCGTGCGCGCGCATGCGCGGCGCCTGCCCGGACTCGGACCCCGGGTACGTGGAGCTGCGCGTGCTGGGCGACGAGGACGTTCCGCCCGGGGGAGGCGATTCGCTCGCCGCCGCGGGCGACGTGATGCTCGGCAACGAGTGGATCGTCGCCGTCGTCGACGCTCCTGACCACCTGAACTTCCTCGCGCCGAGCGGCGGCGCGTTGCTGGACCTCACGGTGCGCGGGGCCGACGACGACGCGATGAACCACGGTTACCAGGTCGCCGGCATTCTCCCCGACGACGCCTTCCACTACGACACGCTCGAGGTGCTCTCGGAGGGTCCCGACTTCGTCGCCGTGCAGCTGCGCGGCACGCTCGACGGCCGCCCCGACGTTCCGGTGGCGACGCGCTACGAGGTGCGCCCGTGCGAGCCATGGGTGCGCGTACGCAGCGAGCTCGTGAACCTCGGCGAAGACCCCAACGTCCTGGTCGTGGCCGACGCGTTCTTCTGGGGCAACCGCGAGGCGGTGCCGTTCACGCCGGTCGAGGGCGAAGGCTTCGAGCACGAGCCGCTCTCGCTGCTGATGCTCGGCGAGCAGTGGAAGCCGTTCCCGTTCTTCGCCACGATGTCGGAGTCGGCGCCGTACATCTCCTACGCCGACGTGTCTTGCGACCTGCCGGCACTCGCCGGCGTTCACAGCACGACGGTCACCACCGCCGGCACCGAGCCGGTCATACTGAACCCGGGGGAGCACCTCGTCGTCGAGCGTGCCATCGTGGCGCTCGCGGGGGCGGACGTTGCGGCGGGCGCCGACATGGCGCGGCGCGTCCGCGAAGCGTTGTTCGGCGAGACCACGGTCTCGGTGCGCGGCGTCGTGACCGACGGCGTGAATCCGGTCGGCGGCGCCCTCGCCCGCGCCAGCGTCGTGGTCAGCGGGCCCGGCGCCGCCGCGCCCGTGCCTCTCACCCAGATCGTCCCGGCGGCGGACGGCACGTTCTCGGCGCTCGTACCGCGTGCGGCCGGCCCCTTCAGCCTGGAGGTGAGCTCGTTCGGGCGCGCGGTGGCCACGGCCGGGCCGCTCGATGCGCCGGCGACGCCGGGCGACGCGGTCGACTTCGGGGAAGTCGCCATCCCGGCGCCGGCACACCTGGCCGTGACGGTGACGGAAGGCGGCGCCCCTGTCGATGCACTGGTCGTGGTGGCCCCGGCCAACGACGAAACGCGTACTGCCGTGACGGGCCATTTGCACGGCCTGTTCCTGGCGTGCGCGCCGTGGCTGGGCGCTCCGTTCGGCGGGTCGCCCGCCTGCAACAAGGTCATCGCCGAAGACGGCTCGGCGGAGCTCGACCTCCCGGCCGGCGTCTACCGGGTCTACGCGAGCCGCGGGCCTTTCGCCACGCTGGCGATGGAGGAGGTGGCCATCGGGGCGGGCGAGACCGACAGCGTGGCACTCGCGACCGTGCCGCTGGACCTCCTGCCGCCGGGGACGCTCTCGGGCGACTTCCACGTGCACGGCACCGCGAGCTTCGACACGAGCTTTCCCGACCGGGACCGGGTGCTTTCGTTCGTCGCCGCCGGCGTGGACGTGATCGCCGCCACCGACCACGACGTCATCTCCGACTATGCGGAGACCGTCGACGCCCTCGGCGTCGCCGACCAGGTCGTCGTCATGGCAGGCGTGGAGACGACCGCGCAGATCCCCTGGCTGATGGTCCCCGGCGACCTGTTCCCGCACGTGATCGGGCACTACAACTTCTGGCCGCTGGCGCTCCTCCCTTCCGCGCCGCGCAACGGCACACCCGACGACGAGCTGGCCGAGCCCGGCGCCCTCTTCGACCGCATGGAGGGCACCTTCGCCGGCGTCCCGGTGCGGGAGATGAACCACCCCTGGGACTCTCCGGAGTTCGGCCGCGACCTCGGCTTCTTCCGCGCCGTCGGCGTCTCTATTCTGGAGGCGATCCCGCCCTTCGACGACGGCTCCCACAACGGTTACCTCAGCCCCGATCACCGGCCCGGCGGAAGCGGCGGCCACACGAACCTCGACTTCGATACCGAGGAGGTCATCAACGGCACGAACGTGGTGACCTACATGCAGTACCGGCTCATCTGGTTCTGGCTGCTGAACCAGGGGTACGTGCGCACCGGCGTGGCGAACAGCGACTCGCACACGCTGAACGACTCGTCGCTGGGCTACGGGCGTAACTTGGTGGACGCCGGCCTCGGGCTCGCCAACTTCGACGAGGATGCGTTCGACCGCGCCGTGCTCGACGGGCGCGTCGTGGGAACGAACGGACCGGTCTTGCGCGTGAGCATGTCGGGCGACGACGGGCTCGAACACGGGCCGTCGCTGACGCCCTTCCGCCCCGCGGCGGCGGCCGCGCTGGCCATCGAGCTCTCGGCCGCGCCGTGGATTCCGGTGGAGGAGATCCGCATCGTCGTCAACGGCGAGGTCGTGCGCACGATCGGAAGCGACGAGATCTTCCATCCGGGGAATCCGTTCGGGGCGATCCCCACACTGCGCTACGACAGCTCCATTGCCCTGGCGGAGCTGCTGGCCGAGGCCGGCCTCGCGGGCGATGACGACGCGTGGATCGTGGTGGAGGCGGGCTACCCGCTTCCGCCGTCGTTCGATGCGAACGGGGACGGCGTGCCCGACACGGGCGACAACGACGGCGACGGCGTGGCGGACGCCGCGGACGCCGTGAGCGGCACGGACGGGGCGGGGCCGTGTCTCGCGCCGCCCGACTGTTTCGTGCGCCCGCCCGACCCGACGGACCCCGCCGACCCGCTCTACCACGCCGCCACGATAGTCCCCGGCCTCTGGCCGAGCGCGTTCACCAACCCGCTTCTGCTGGACCGCGCCGGCGACGGCTGGCAGGCGCCCGGCCTATGAGCGCACGCCGCCGCGCCCTCCTGTTGGGCCTCGTCGTGGCCGCAACCGCGTGGGCGCGTCCGTCGGGCGCGAGCCCCCCCGTGGTCGACCACCCGCCCGTCGCCCCGCCCGCGCCGCCGCCGGCGGCTCCGCGCGACACGGCCTGCGAACGCGCCGATCCGCCGCTGGAGGAACCGGCCGCGCTGGGCTTCGAAGACGCCGGGTTCTTGGACGTGCGCGCGGCCTGTCCGCGCAGCGGGGTCTTCGTGCGGCCCCACGGCGCGGCCCTCATCGCCGTCCCGGAGTTCTACGGCCGGCTCGGCGCCGGCGTGCTGGTCGGGGGCCGCTGGGCGGTACGCGTCGGCGGCGGCGCCGGCGCGGCGGGCGCCGTCGAGCTGACCGCCGCCATGGACGTGGTGGCGTGGCAGTTCGTCCAGAACGCGTCGATCGCACGCACGTCCCTCGGCACCGGAATGGCGACCGTCGGCGCGGTCTTTCACGACCTCGGATTCGAGCGCGACGGCGCCCGCTTCGTTCCTGCCCTGCGGCTGCTGTTGCCCACTTCCACCGCCTACCACAGCGCGCGCGCGTTCGGCGTGGACCCGGCGCTCGTCTGGGCTGGGCGCCCCGTCCGCAGCCTCGACGTCTACGGGTCGTTCGGCTACGCCGCGTGGGGTACTGCGTCGCTCGACGGCGGCGGTACGCATTTCTGGCATGGGCCCACGCTGGCGCTGGGATTCGTCGGGATCCTCTTCCGGTACTTGCAGGTGGTCGCGCAGGTCGACTTCCTGGGCCGCACGAGCGGCGGCGATTTCCAGGTGGAGCGTGTGTCCATCACGGGCGCGCTGCGCTTGCGTGTCGGCCGAGCCTTCCGCCTGGAGCTCGCAGTCGGAGCCCCGATGACGGGGACCGACCGCACGGATCTCGTGGCCGGCGTCAACCTGTCGGTGCTCGACCGCTGAGTCATTTGAGTCGGGACAGGCGGACGACGCCCGGCGTAGCGTCCGGGACGCCCGATGCTTCGCGCGGCGCTACTCGGCTGCGCCCACGAGCTTGTAGGACACGCTGACGGGCTTCGGCTTGTCGTCGTGCTCAGGAAACTTCGCGGCCTTGATGATACCCGTCACGCACGCACCCACGGCGTCAGCGGCGTGCGGCGGTTTGGCGGTGACCTTGGCGGGCACGCCGTCCAGCCCAATCTCGAACGTCACCGTGATGTCCGTCTCTTCGATCTTGCCACACAACGCCACCCGGCTCTTGATCTTGGCTAGGGCAGCCTTTACCTCGTCGGACGAGAGCACTCTACCGGTGCTCGCCGCCGCAGCCGCCGTCGCGGGCGCGGCGGTCGCGGCGTCGTCCTTCTTCTTCTCCAGCAGCGACGACAGGTCCTCACCGAAGGCGCCGCTCTTGCTCGAATCGAGCACCTTCGTGCCGGCCGGCCCGGCAGGCTTGGCCGCGGCCGTAGCGCCCGCCGCGGCGTCGCCGTCGCCCCCGGGCGCGACCGACTTGTCCCCCTTCGCCAGCACCGGCCTCTTCGCACCGCCGGCCGGCTTCCCCTTCGCGCCCATGGCGGCCATGGTCTTCTTCGTCTCTTCGTCGGGGTCGTAGGCGATCTCGTCGGTGGCCGCGCTCGCCGGGGCCGACTCCGGCATCGCCGTGTCCACCTCAGCCGTCATCGCCGCGACGGTGGCCGGCGCCGCCGTCGGCGCCGCCGTCATCACCGCGGTCGACGGAACGTACTCGGCGCCCGGCACGCGATCGACCGACGCGAGCTCCGGCCCCGCGTGCATTCGCAGGTACAGGACGTAGCCGATCGCCCCCAGCAGCACGAGCGCGACCGCCGCGCCGCCGCCCCCGACGGCGTACACCCACGCCGGCGTGCGCTTCTTGGGGATGAGGATGCCGTCCACGCTCAGGTCGACCGCGCTGGGGAATCCCCCGCCCAGCGCCGAGCGCATCAGGTTCTGATTGATACGGTCGTCGGAACGCGCTCCGAAGTTGTCGAAATAGCCGCCGCCCTCGGACGCGGCGGGCGGAATCGCCGTCCCCAGCATCTCCAGCATCCGGTCGAGCCCGGGGTCAGGCTCGATGGCGGGAGGCGGTCCGGACGGCTCGGCGGCCTTGTTGCGAACCTCGCTCACGGCATCACTCCCCGGCGGGCTTTCCGCCCGCGCCTTCCGCACCCGCCGCCGGCGCCTCCGCCGTCTCGGTCTTCGGATCCGCGGTACTCTCGGCGGTCTGCGTACTCGCCCCCTTGGATGCCTCTGCGGGCTCGGACTTTGGCGCTTCGCCGCCAGAAGATGGGCCTGCCTCACCGCCTGCGCTTCCGGCGGCAGGCGCGGCGGGCTCGACCGCCGGAGCCGAGACCGCGGCCGGTGCCGGTGCGGAGGCCGAGGCGGGGGCCGCCGGCGCAGGAGCTGCGGCCGGCGCCGGGGCGGGAGCGGCTGCGGCCGGCGCCGAGGAAGAGACGGCGGCGGACGGCGCCGGGGCGGGAGCGGCTGGGGCCGGCGCCGAGGAAGAGATGGCGGCGGACGGCGCCGGCGCCGGGGCGGGGGCGGGAGCGGGGGCAGACGCGGGCACCGGGGCCGCCTTCGGCATCAGCGCCGTGATGGCGTCGGCGAGCTGCGCGCGCAGCGTCTTGCGCGCCTGGTGCAGCCGCCACGCCACCGTCCCCTCCGCCACCTCCAGCACGTCGGCGATCTCCTTCTGCGACAGCCCCTGAAGCTGGCCGAGCACCACGACCACCTTCAGGTCCTCGGGAAGAGCATCCACGGCCCTGGCCACGCGCAGCCACAACGCACGCGCCTCCAGGCGGCGCTTCTCGTCGCGGCCGGCGTCGCGTTCCACCTCGGGCGGAAGCGGGTAGTCCTCGATGTAGACCTGCTTGCGGCGGTCACGCTTGCGCAGCTGATTGAGCGCCGCGTTGACGCAAATGCGGTACAGCCAGGTGAACACGGTGGATCGCCCGTCGAACTCCGCGATCCCCTTGAACGCGCGCAGGAACGTGTCCTGCGCCACGTCGTCGGCGTCCCCGTGGTTGCCCACGATGTGAAACGCCGTCAGGTACACCCGCCGCTTGTGCCGCTCGACGAGCGCGGAGAAAGCCCGCCGGTCGCCGTTCTTGGCGGCCTCCACCAGCGTCTTGTCGTCCTGCTCCGGCATCATGGTCTCCGTGAAGTGCCAGCCGGCGACACGGCGGCGCGACCGCACCCGCGCCCACCGACGGGCCGGGCGCGCATTAGAGCGGCGGGACTATAACCTGCACACGCCCACAGGACAATTATCAACGCAGGCGGCGCCGCGCGGCCGCGTCAGTCGTCGGGATGACGCTGTGCGGCGTGAGGGACGCCCGGCGCCGTATCGGGCTCCTCGCGGAGCTCCTCGGCGAGCTTCGTCAGGATCGCCTCGACGCGCGCGGGTCCGTCGTCCGGCTCGGGCGCCGCCCGGGGCTGTGTACTGCTTTCGCCGCCGTCGTCGGGCGGGCGCTTGGCCAAGTTGCGTACCTCGTCCAGCCGATGAGCGAGCGGCTGCACCAGCGCCTCCAGGTCGCGCGCGTCGCGCCGCCGCGCCGCCGCCCGCTCGCCGATGCGCCTCGCCCGCGCATGGGCGTCGACGTGGGTGCCGACCAACCGTCGCGCGCGCGCCTCGTCTCCGTCGCGCAAGGCGTCGCGCGCCTGGTCGAGCGCGTCGGCGGCGCGCGCGTCGGCCTCGCGCGCCTCGTGCAGAAGGCGCTCCGCCTCGCGCGCCGCCCGCGCCGCGGCCTCCTCCAGCTCGGCGAGGTCGTCGTCCAGGTCTTCCGCGAGCGCCTGCAGCGACCCGACCAGATCCTCCGTGCCACGCACCAGCTCGATGGCGTCGACGCGCAGCACCGACCGCGCTCGCTCCAGGATGCCCACGCCCGCTCCGTCTCCGCGCCGCGCCGCCCGCGGCGCTACTTGCCCAGCTTCGCCTTCAGGGCGGCCAGCTCGTCCTCGACGGCCGGGTTGGCGCCCGAGCGCTCGAGCTCGCGGAAGCGGCGCTCGACGTCGTCCGCCTTGGGATCCTTCAGCGCGGCCCCGACTTCCTCCTGCGCCGCCGCCTCCGCGTCCATGCGCTCGATCTGCGCGGCGTGGCGGTCGAACGTCTCGAACGCCTCGCTGGAGGCAAGCCCCGACGGCTTTGCGTAGCCACCCGCCCCCTGTGCCTTGGCGCGGGCGATGACCGAATCCTTCTTCAGCTTGGCGTCCTGCAGCTTCTTCTCGCAAAGGTCGAGGTTCATGCGCATGTCGTCGATGTAACGGCGGTGCTCCTTGAGCGTCGCTTCGAGCGAAGCCTTCTCGGTGAGGGCCCGCTGCTTGCGCTCCAGCGCGGCTCGCGCGAGCGCCTCGTCGCTGGCCTTCAGCGCAAGCATCGCCTTGCGCTCCCATTCGTCCGCTTCCGCGCCCTTCTCCTCCACGCGCTTTCCCACCACGCGCTCCTCGGCCATGATGCCGATGAGCTCCTTCTTGCCGTCGCGCAGGCTCTCCTCCATGTCGACGATGGCCTGGTTGACGAGCTTGGCCGGGTCCTCGGCCGTGCTGAGCAACGAATTGAGATTGGACTTCACCACGGTGCTGATGCGATCCAGGATGCTCATCTCGCGTCTCCTACGCTTCGTGCTCTCGCAGATTATGTTTGCGGTAAAGATGCCGGAACTGATCGTAGCTCAACCCTAGCACACGGGCGGCCTCCCGCTGATTCCAGCGGCAGCGGCGCAAGGCGTCCAGCGCCGCGGCCCGTTCGAAGGCGGCGATCTGCTCGTGCAGCGGCGTGCTCCCGTCCGGCGCCGGCAGCGCCGCGTCCGCCGCCGGCGCGCCTTCGCGTGAGGGAGCGGGCGGCGGCGCGCCCGAGCGCAGCGCACCGCCGGCGGCGGCGACGG
>DASYRF010000383.1:0-3825 GCA_036004705.1 Myxococcota bacterium | reverse complement strand
GCCTCGGCGGCCAGTCCGGCGGCGACCAGGCGTACGGCCGCGTCGGTGGGAACGGGCGCGCCGGCACGGTGCACGGCGGCGGCCACCCGGTAGGCGAGCTCGACGGCGAGGGCAGCGCGTGCGCCGGGAGCATCGATCGGTACGGCGGCAAGCGTAGCGACGGCCGGCTCGGCAGGGAGCACCGTATGCATGGCGTCGCGCACGGCAGCGGCGCCCGCCCCGTCGTGGTCGGGGCCATCGAGCTCCACCAGGACGAGCGCCTCGCGGCGGTCGTCGGTGGCGATCGCGGGTACGGTCGGATCGCCGTCGAGGAAGCCGATCATGTCGCCGAGGGCGCCGCGCGTGCCCGGAAGGCCAGGCCGGCCGATCATCAGGCCGGCCACCAGCTCGATCACGTCGGCGACGGAGCGTGTGACGCGCACACGCGGCAGGAGCTCGATGCGATCTTGCAACGCGCGCACGACGCGCAGGACGTGCGGGTCACGCAGGTCGCCGCGCACGTGTACGTGCAGCAGGTTGGCGCCGCCCGCCTTCGTGTCGAGGAAGCGCTCCACGACGAGAGGCTCGGCGCCGCGTGGGAAGGCGGCGGCGAGCGACAGGTCGGCCCGCGGGCGAGCACGGGCGGCGAGGAGGGCGCCGCTGAGCGCCACCAAGAGCAAGGCCAAGGCAAGCACCGGGTGTAGGGCCGCGGCCGCGCGACCGAGGGGATCCGCGAGGCGCGCCAGCGCCGGTGCGGGCGGACGCGCGGACGGAAGCCGCGCCCTGGACGCTTGTGGCGCGCCGGGGCCGAGCAGCGCGGCGAGTAGCGGGACGGCGAGTGCGCCGGCGAGGAGTGCCCCCGAAGCGGTGACCGCGCCCAGCGCGCGCAGCGGCCCGGGCGCGGCGACGGCGAGCGCGGCGAAGGGCGCGGCAGCGGCGAGGGGCGCGCAGAGGGGCGCCGCACCCACCGCAGCCAGGGCGGCACCGAGGCCGAGGCCGCCGGCGCGGGCCGCACACAGGGGCGCCGCCACCGCGGCACCCGCGCCCAGCATGGCGAGCGCGCCGAGCACAACAACGGGGTCGAGCCGGCCTCCGGTGCCGGCGCCGACCCATCCGGCTAGCCCGAGCGAGGCGGCGGCGGCAAGCGCGCCGGGCACCAGCGCCAGAGGGCCGGCGCGCCCGAGGCCCAGCCACGAAAGCAGCAGGAGGGCGACGGCCAGCGCCGCGAACGCTCGCACCGTGGGCGGATCACCACCGAGCGCGGAGGCGGCGGCGGCGATCGCGGGCGCGCCACCGACGTGGGCGACGAGATGCGGCGCTGCGGCGCCGGCGGCGGCGCGCACCGCGGGCAGAAGCGAGGCAGGGTCCACGCCCGGCGCGGGCGTGACCAGCAGCAGGGCAGCATCGCCGGCGCGCGAGACGAGCGTGCCGACGATGTGCTCGCGAGAGAGCACGCGCGCCCGCAGCGCCGCCAGCGCGGCAGCGTCTGGCGCGCCTGCGGCAGCCGCGGAGCCCAGATCGAGTAGCGGGCGTACCTCGAGGCCGCCTTCGGCGCCGTCGCCGGGCGCGAGGTCGAGCACGTTGGCGAGCGACAGTACGCTGCCCACGCCCGGCAAGGCGGCGGCATTCTCGGTCACGGCGCGAAGCGCGGCCAGGCGGTCCGGCGTGAACAGTCCGGCCGCGTCGGGCGGCGTGGACGGGGCGACGGCCACGGGGCCGTCGCCCTCGGGCGGCGGAACGTCGAGCGTGACGACGATCTTGTCCAGCAGGCGAAAGCGCGCCGCCATGCTGCGAAAGGCCACCACATCGGGGTGGTCGGCGGGGAGGAAAGCGAGCGGGTCGCCGCCCAGGTGCAGCCGCGACAGCCCGGCGGCCAGGGGTACGACGGCCGCCAGCACCAGTACGGCGGCGGCGAGCCGGCGGCGTGCCAACCAGCCCGCCCAGCGGCCCAGCGCGGCGGCGCCCGCGGCGCCGTTGGCTGCCGGCGCAGCCGGCGCGGCCGGTACCGCGGCGGACGGGCGCGTCGGGCCGGCGGCGACATTGGCCATCTGCGGGTCGTATGGCCGGCGCCCCCTGCGTGTCAAACGCGCCGCGGCGGCGCAGGAGTGCTATCCTGCGCGCGCGATGCCGTCAGCGGTACCCAGTGGCGAAGATCGGCGGCGCCCTCCCGCGAAGGGTCCGCCTCGCACAGGCTCGCCGCTTGCCGTGGCGGTCGCGACCGACGCGGGCGCCGGCGCGCCGCGCCCGGCGCCCGCCGCGCGGCGCGTGCTCACCGCGACACTCGCCGCCAGCCTGGTAGCCGCGCTCGCCGCCGCCGGCACGCTCCTGTGGCTGGTGCGCGCCGCGCGCGTGGCCGAGGCTCACCGCCGCGGCGCCGCCACCTTGGCCGCCGCCGCCATCCTGGCCGACCTCTCGCGCGCAGGCGGGCGCTCGTTCCACGTGCTCGATCAGCTGCGCGACGCGGTGCCCGGCACCTACGCCATCACGGTGGTGTCGACGGATGGGCGGACGCTCTGGCCACCGGGCGGTGCACCGCCGCTCCCGGCGGGCGCCGCCGCGGCAGAGAAGCCTGTCGCCGGCGTGGGCAAGGTGGTCGTGGTCTACGCCGTGGCGCCGCCGCTGGTGACGCCGCTCGCGGTCGCCGCGCTGGCGGCGCCGCTCGCCCTCCTGGTACTGTGGCTGCTGCTGCTTCGCCGGGCCGTGCGGCGCCATGTGGTACGCCCGCTCGCCGCGCTCGACGACGCCATCGCCTTCAACCTCGAAGGGGACTTCGTGCGCCGCCCTACCCTCCCCGCGCACGACCGCTGCGCGGAGGTGGACGCGCTGCTGCAGCGTTTCAACCGGCTCCTGGCGCGAATCACCGACCTCTCGGTGTCGGCGATCGACACGGGGCGCGAGCTCGACGAGACGCGCCGCGAGCTGCAGCTCAAGGCCGCGCTCGAGGAGCAGAAGCGCACGGCGGAGTCGGCGAACCGGCTGCTGGAGGCGCGCGTGCGCGAGCTGGCGCTGCTGTTCGAGGTGAGCCGCGTGATCACCTCGACGCTGGAGCTGGACGAAGTGCTGCGAGGCATCGCCACCGTCGTGGCCGAGCGGCTCGACCTGCAGGAGCTGACGCTGATGCTGCTTGACGAGAGGCGCGCCAACCTGGTGGTGCGCGCGGCGCACGGCTTTGTCGAGCCGCGCGCGCAGGTGGACCGCCTGGCGCTGCCCGTCGACCGCGGCATCGCCGGGCTGGTGGCCCGCACCGGCGAGTTGTGTGTGGCGAACGACGTCGCCTCGGACGCGCGCTACGAAGCCATCCCCGGCGGCCCGCCCGCGCCGGGCTCGCTCTTATGCGTGCCAGCGCGCTCGCGCGGCGCCGTCATCGGCGTCATCAACTTCGGCCGGTCGGCAAAGAACGCCTTCCGCCCCGAGGACATCCTCTACCTCAGCTCCATCGCCGACCAGTGCGCCATCGCGCTCGGCAACGCGCAGCTTTACGAGCGCGCCGTGCGCGCCGCCGCCGTTACCGGCGCCGAGACCGCCGCCGCCGCCGCCACTTCCTCCGCCGGCAGCGCGGCTGCTGGAGAGACAGCCGCTGCCGCCGCCACTTCCTCCGCCGGCAGCCCGGCTGCGGGAGAGACCGCCGCCAGGGCGTCGTCCTGACCTGAGCATCGTCGCGACCTCACCGACAGCGGCGAGGGGCGACGGCTAGGGCATCGTCGTGACCTGAGCGACCGAGACGGTGGGGCTCACCACGGCAACGGTCGTGAAGGTGCCGTCGAGCGTGCGAACGTCCAAGCGCCCCACGCCTCCACCCCCGCCACCCGTACCGTCTGTTCCCGTCGCGCCGTCCGCGCCGTCGGG
>DASYRF010000382.1:0-17269 GCA_036004705.1 Myxococcota bacterium | reverse complement strand
TCCGCCGCCGCGCCTGCGCCCGCGCGGTCCGCCGCGCCTGCGTCTGCGTCTGCGTCTGCGCCGGCCCCCGCCGTCGGGGCACCTCGCCGCGGGGCCACTCGGCGCGCCGGCTGGATCCTGGCGGCAGCGGCGGCCGCGCTCCTGGCCGCCGGCAGCGCCGCCTTCGCCCGCCGTCCCGCCCTGCGCGACGCGCTCGCCCCCGGGCTCCCGCTCTTCGGCACCGCCGTCGCGGCTCTCGCGCGCCTCGACGATCGCGACGGCGACGGATTCGCCGCGCCGCCCTTCGGCGCCGATTGCGACGACCACAACCGCGCCGTGCATCCCGGCGCGCTCGACGTCCCCGGCAACCGCGTCGACGAGGACTGCGACGGCGCCGACCTCGCCGCCGCCGAGCGCCTCGTCTTCCCGCAAGACTGGACGCCGCTCCCGGCGGCGCTCCCCGCGGCGCGCAACGTGCTCCTCGTCACGGTCGACACGCTGCGCGCCGACTACACCGAGGGCACCACCGGGGCGCGCCTGATGCCCGCCCTCACCGCCGCCGCCGCCGGCATGGTGCGCTTCACGCGCGCCTACGCACCGTCCACCCGCTCGCTGCGATCGATCCCGGCGCTCCTCACGGGGCGCTACCCGCCCGGCATCCACTTCGGCGCCGAGCCCAAGTACCCCGGCTTCAAGCCCGACAACCAGTCGCTCCCCGAGCTGCTCGCCGCGGCCTCCGGCGGCGCCTTCGACGCCGACGCCTTCCACTACAGCCGCTACTTCCTCAAGGTGAACGGCTTCTTGCAGGGATGGCGCGCGCACACGCTCGCCGACGCCCCCCCCGCCGTGCGCGAGATGGCGGAAGGCGCGGCGCGCGCCGAGCTCCTCACCGACCGCGCCATCGAGGTGCTCGCGGCGCGCGACCCCGCCCGCCGCTTCGCGGCCTGGGTCCACTACACCGACCCTCACTATCCCTATGTTGACAATGACCGCTTCCGTTTCGGCAGCGACGACCGCGACCGCTACGCCGCCGAGGTCGCCTTCACCGACGCCGCGGTGGGCCGGCTTCTGGCCTGGCTCGACCGCGCCGGCCTCGCCGCCACGACGCTGGTCGTCTTCGCCGCCGATCACGGCGAGGAGTTCGGCGAGCACGGCAACCGCTTCCACGGGCTCGACCTCTACGACGAGGAGCTGCGCGTGCCGCTGCTGGTGCGCGCGGCCGGCGCGGCGCCGCACGAGGTCCCCGCGCCCGTGACGCTCGTCGACGTCGCGCCCACCGTGCTGAACCTCCTCGGCCTCTCGCGCCCGGCCGGCGTGACGTTCCACGGCCGGAGCCTGGTGCCGGCGCTGGCCGGCGCGCCGCTCGCCGCCCGCGCGGGCGTCTTCGCCGACCTCGTCCCCGACGGCGATCATCCCCAGGACATGCGCGCCGTCATCGCGGGCGACGCCAAGCTCATCGAGGACCTGCGCACGGGCCGCGTGGAGCTGTACGATCTGGCCGCCGACCCCGGCGAGCGGCGCGACCTCGCCGCGGCCGACCCGGCGCGGGTCGCGGCGCTGCGGCGGCTTCTGGCCGGCTGGCGGCTCGGCGCCGGCGGCAAGTAGCCCGCCGCCGGCGCGCGCTCGAATGGCGCGAGCCTCGCAGAAACGGTATCTTGCAGCGACGGGGCGCGTGGATGCGCCTCGCGCCTATGAAGTGACGAGCCGCCCGTTCGGACGGCCCGCACAGGACGGAGGACGATGAGCACGAGACAGCGGTGTTGGCTGGCAGTGGGCGCGGGCGTTGCGCTGGTGGCGGCGCTCGGCGGCGTGGCGGGGGCCGCGGCGCCAGCCAAGGGCGCAGCGGCGCCGGTGGGCGCAAAGAAGAAGGCGGCCGTCGGCGGTCCCATCATCGGCGAGGCCCTCCCCGGCAAAGTGGGCTCGCGGCTGGATCTCTTGTTCGTCATCGACTCGACCGGCTCGATGGGCGGCATCATCGACGACGGCAAGCGCGAGATGCGCAAGATCGTCGACGACATCAAGGCCGGCGATCCGCCACCCGATCTGCGCGTCGGTCTGCTCACGTACCGGGACAAGGGCGACGACTACCTCACGAAGTACATTCCCCTGAGCCGCGATTTCGAGGCGTTCTACAAGTTCATGTCGCGCGTCGAGGCCGGCGGCGGGGGCGACTGGGAGGAGCACGTCAGCCTGGCGATGCACGTCGCCATCAGCAAGTTCAACTGGGACCTCGACAAGAACACCGCGCGGATGGTGTTCCTCATCGGCGATGCCCCGGCCCACACCGACTACGACGACGGCTGGGACTTCGAGAAAGAAGCGAAGATCGCGCGCGACGAGAAGATCGTCGTCAACACGCTCGCGATGGTGGACGACCCGAAGGTCGCCGAGCAGTTCAAGAAGATCGCGTCGATCACCGGCGGCGCCTACAAGGTGATCGGCACCGGCTCGGGCGACGCGGTCGGGGCCGGCGACGGGGACGGCGATCACTACGAGGAGCACGACTACAGCGGGTCCGGCGACCCCGCCGCGGCGAAGCCGTCGAGCGGCATGGGCAAGGCCATCACCGAGGCGGTCAAGGCCGAGGCCGCGAAGAAGGGCACCGTCTACGAGGGCGCCAAGCCGGCCCCCGCGCCGAAGAAGAAGCCCAAGTAGCCATGACCATCCGGCGCGCGAAGTGGGCAAGCGCCGTGGCGACCGCCGCGGCGGTGGCGGCCGCCGCGGGCGTGGGCCTCGTGCTGGGCGCGGCGGCGCAGGCGGCGCCGCCCGTGGCGCCCGCGCCGAAGCCGTCCAAGAAGCCGGTGGCGACCAAGCCCATCACCGGCGAGGCGCTGCCCGGCGAGCGCCTCAGCGGCGGGCTCGGACCGCGCCTCGACGTGGTGTTCGTCATCGACTCGACCGGGTCGATGGGCGGCATCATCGACGACGGCAAGCGCGAGATGCGCAAGATCATCGACACCATCATGTCCGGCGATCCGCGCCCCGACCTGCGCGTCGGGCTCGTCACCTACCGCGACAAGGGCGACGACTATGTCGTGAAGAACGTCCCGCTGACCCGCGACTACGTGGCCTTCGATCACTTCCTGAAGTCCATCTTCGCCGGCGGCGGCGGCGACCTGCCCGAGGCCGTGTCGCAGGGCATGCACGTCGCGGTCAGCCTCATGAACTGGGACCTCGACAAGAACACCGCGCGCATGATGTTCCTCATCGGCGACGCGCCGGCGCACACCGACTACGCCGACGGCTTCGACTTCGAGAAGGAAGCCCTGATCGCGCGCGACCGCAAGATCGTCATTCATACGATCGCGCTCGCGTCGTACGACGCCGAGCTGGAGAAGCAGTTCAAGCGCATCGCGACGATCACGGGCGGGACGTACAAGGTCCTCGGCCCAGGCGGCGGCGTGATCGGCGCCGACCCCGGCTCCGGTACCGGCGCCGACGGCGACGTCTACGAAGAGCACGACTACAGCGGCGCCGCCGCCGTCGCTGGCGCCCCCGCCGACGCGCCGCGCAGCGGGCTCGGCCGCACCGTGACCGACGCCATCAAGGCCGAAGCCGCCAAGAAGGGCACGGTCTACGCCCCGACGCCCGCCCCAGCGACCAAGAAGAAGCCCAAGTAGACTGGGCCGCGCGCCCCGCCGACGCCGAGCACGACGCCGACGCCGAGCACGACGCCGACGCCGCGGGAACGCTACTGGATGTTGATCTGGGCGAGGTCGAGGCCGGCAGCGTAGGTATAGCTGACGAACGCATCGAAGGCGCCGACGGTGAGACCCACCGGCACGTCGGAGACGAGCAGGTGCACGCCGTCGTTCTGCTCGCCGGGGAGGATGTTGTCAGGCGGCGAGCCGGCCACGATCACCGGGAAGCTCAGCTGGCAGCGGATGGCCTCGTAGAACGTCGTCATCCCCGTCATGTTGTCGATGAGCGCGCCGGCCGACGCCGACGAGCAGCGCGTCGCCCACGGCGCGTCGTACAGGCTCGTCCCGTCCAGCGAGATGACCGCGCCCACCGGCGCCGTGATGACGATGAAGTCGAACGCGTACTTGTCCGGCGTCAGGAATAGGTAGCGGTCGCGGAACTGCTCCACCGGCGGCACCAGCAGCATCGCCGGGTCGCCCCCGGGCAGGTCGAACGGGATGCCGGTCGTCTCCTGGCTCGCCATGAACTGCCCGACGATGAGCGGCCCCGTTCCCTCGATCGTGAAGTCCTCGAACGCCTCGATGACGACGCTCTGCCCCTCGAAGAGCACGAACTGGTCCTGCGGCGGCGGCAGCGACGTCGTCACCGTCGTCCCCTCCGACACCGCCAGCACCACCCAGTACTCAGGCTCGGGGACGATCGCCACGTCCCCGCCGGCGGCGTCCACCATCGGCGTGCGCGCGGGGCTCTTCGCCCCCACGAAGCTCAGCCCCAGTGTCGACGTCGGGAAGAGCTGCTCCTCCAGGTGGTCGGCGCAGCACTTGCGCGTCTGCAGCGTCGCCCAGGTCGGCACGTCCGCCGCCTCGCTGCCGCTGAACACGGCGACGGGCTTGTCGCTCGACACCACCGAGCCCGTGAAGTCGGCGCCGAACGATCCCGTCTCGAGGTTCACCACGTCGTAGGGGCCCACCGTGAAGGTCAGCGTGTCGCCGGGCCCGCCTGGCGTGATCATCCCGCCGTCGCCGACGATGTCGGTCGCCAGCGTCACCATGACGGTGGTGTCGGGCGCCGCGCCCACGATCGACAGCGTGGCCCGCAAGTTCTGCCCCATGTCCAGCAGCGGCTGCCCGGGTACGTCGGCGATGGTCTGCGGCCAGCCCATCACGCGGTAGCGCGTGTCGAGCGCCTCCACCGGCACCAGCAGCGAGGCGTCGTTGGAGAAGACGTTGGCGTTGTCGAGCGGGTTGAACTGGTAGGCGACGATGGGCGCGGTCGACGTGATCTTGTAGGCGTTGCTGGTGATGGCGGAGTTCGTCCCGCTGTCGAACTGGAACGGCGGCGACCCGTCCACCTCGCGCGGGTCGAGCTCGAACACGTACAGCGACTGCGGCGGTACGGTCGCCATCTCCACGACGCGCTCCGACGGCGGCGACCCGTAGGGCGCGTCGTTGACCGAGACTTCCACCAGCGCCAGCAGCGGCGTCGGGTTGGAGACCACCACCGCGAACTGCTGGGCGGCGGCGTTCAGCCCGAAGCCCACGTCGGCGTTGTCCAGGTCTACTGCCCAGTACGTGCAGCCCATGTTGCTGCGGTTCAGGCCCGCCAGGTCGCAGGCGTTCACGCACAGGCCCGCGTCGCACGTGTCGCCCGCTTCGCCGTCGCACGTGCCCTGAAAATCATTGGACGTGCCGTCGGGGTTGCACTGGTAGATGTCGAGCCCGTCGCACACCAGCGCGTTCGGGTAGCAGGCCAGGCAGCCGCGCTGCTCCACGCACACCTGCCCGCCCGACCCGCAGTCCATCACGTTCAGGGGGAAGCCGGTGGAGTCGCATTCCTGCAGCACGTCGCCGTCGCAGAGCAGCTCGCCGGGGTTGCACACCGTGCCGGCGTCCGTGCCCGCCTCGGGCTTGCATTGGCAGCCCGCCACGCCGAGCGCCGCCGCCATGAGCAGCGACGCCGACGGCGCGCCCAGCGCCGCCGCCCGTGCCGCCAAACGCTTCGTCATGTCTCGCATCGTCACAGCTGGATGAGGAACGCGTCTGCCGAGTAGGCGGTCCAGTAGCGTTGCTGCAGGTCGCGGTAGGAGAAGCTGTCGAAGTCGAAGCTGGGGATCTGCACCGACCAGATGACCCAGACGAGGTACTGCCCCGTGGGCAGCGAGGGCAGCACGCCGAGCGCCACCAGGTCGGGCAGGTCGAACGAGCGCTCGCTGCCGCGAATGAACAGCCGCCACACCGGCGTCTGGTCGAGCGCATAGATCAGCGCCACGTGGAAGTCGGGCGGGGCACCGTCCTCGGCGAACTCGAAGTGCCAGTCGGTGACCGCGCCCCCGTACGGCGGATCCACCGGCGACGGGATGCCGAGGAACGGTCCCACGTCGATGGGCGAGGTCAGGTCGGTGACGCCGTGCACCAGCACCACCGAGAAGGGGTTGGCCTCGCCGGTGAAGGCCGAGCCGATCACGGTGTAGGTGCCGTCGGACACGTCGCCGAAGAGCCCGCTCTGCGCGGGGACCACGAGCGTCGTCGCGCCGCTGGGGTCGCGCACCAGCGCGTCGGTGCGGCGCACGACGCCCTCGCCGCCCAGGTCGACGTACGCCTCGGCTCGGTACTCGTCGGGCCCCGGGTTGCCGAACGGCGGCGGGGCGTCGAGCTGCAGCGTGATGGCCTGGTCGAGCGGCGTGTCGACGACGACGTCGATGCCGCCGATGACGTCGCCCGGTCCCACCAGCACGGCGCGGTGGGCGCCGAAGGCGAACGCCTCGAACTCGTCCGTGGCGGTGTCCAGCAGCCCGCCCAGGGCGTACACCGACAGCGAGCCGAGCCGCGAGTTGATCGTGTAGGGGTAGGCGGCCGTCCCGCCGGTGGCGTCCCATTCCACCGTGCCGCCGGTGCCGGGCGGCACGCGGTCGACGTAGAGGTCCGCCTCGGTGGTGAACACCAGCGCCACCTTGATCTCGGTCTCGTAGCGCGGCGCCGGGACGAGCGACCACTCGGGGTCGCCGATGCCGGTCGAGCCGCCGAAGAGGATGTTGCCGCTGATGAGGCCGGCCAGCCGTCCCGGCGGGGGCGGGCCGGGCATCGGGTCGGGGATCGGCACCAGGTAGATCGACACGTCGGCGGCGTCGAACACCACGATGGTCGTCGCCTCGTAACCCTCCTTGGCGGCGGTCACCGAGATCGGGCCGGTGAGGCTCGGGTCGGAGAAGGGGATGTGGCCGGCGGAGTCGGTCAGCCCTTGCCAGGGCGTCGTCGGGTCGGTGCCGAGAATGACGAAGGCGCCGGGCAGCGGCTCCCCCGTGCCCGCGTCGTACACGGTCACCGTGACGGTCCCGACGATCGGTCCGCCGGCGAGCCCGCCGTTCGGGTTCGAGGAGTCGTAATAGGTGTAGCCGTGGCTGGCGACGCCGTCGGTGGAGACGGACACGTCGGCGTCTCCGGTGTAGCCGGGCGGCGTGAGGCACGTGAGCACTTCGGCGGAGGCGACGTTCACGCTCGTGCAGGGCTGGTTGTCGAACAGCACGGTCGCCCCGGCGGCGAAGCTGGTGCCGCTGCCGGTGATGGTGACGAACGTGCCGCCCGAGGCCGGGCCGCTGTTCGGGTCCACGTAGAACGCGTCGTAGGTGAAGCCACCCGACAGCGTGTCGAGGCCCATCGAGTCGCTGACGACGACGTCGGCCGGCCCCGGCGTGCCGGGCGGGGTGACGGCCTCGATGACGTTCATGTCGCGGACCACGACGTCCAGCGGGTCCACGAGGTTGCCGCCGATGATGACCTGCGCGCCGTCGGTGAAGCCCGTGCCGATGAGCGTGACCAGCGTTCCGCCGGTGTAGGGGCCGTTGTCGGGATTGATGGTGAAGATGCGCACCGGCCCCGAGGACGCCGCGTCGTCGGGCAGGCCCGTGTCGAGTGACGGGACGGCGGAATCGCTCGCGGGGTTGTCGGGCGTGTGTCCGCACGTGCATCCGGAGACGGACGCCAGGGCGCCGAGCAGGCCCAGCGCCGCCGCCCGCCAAAGGACGAAGGCCTTCGTGTTGCTCATCGTCGTGCCTCGCTTGCCGGGTAGCGTACGCGCTGCCATGAGGGTCGTCAATCGAGCGGCCTCTAGGGGGTGAGCTCGACGTGCAGCTCGTAGTCGCCGAACTGGAACGCCGAGTAGCCGTCCACGAAGATGAAGTAGAAGCCGGGCGCCACCGGGGCGACCGTCACGTCGCTGTAGAAGGCGACGGTGTCGTCGTTGCAGGCGGCTTGCGCCCCCGCGAGGCAGTTGCCGCTGCGCACGTACAGAACGGTGTCGTTGAAGGCGCCGCCGCCCGTCATGACGGTGAAGGCGTGCAGGGAGGTGGCCGCCGCGCCGACCTCCACCATGTAGACCGACTCGGGGGCGGAGGCGCCGCCGCACGTGCCGGCGAAGAGCGAGGGCCCGGTGGGCGTGAAGCCCATGAACGAGTACTCCATGCCGGGCGCCGTCACGACCGGCGTGGTGATCTCCACGGGCGTTTCCATGGGGCCGCACTCGTTGGCCTCGTCGCCGCCGGAGGCCGCCGCGCAGCCCGGGTCGGCGGGGAAGTCGGTGCGCCCGTCGCCGTCGTCGTCGGCGCCGTTGGCGCACACCGGCGGCACGGGGGGGTCGGTCTCGTCGTCGTCGCTGGGGTCGTCGCAGCCGGGGTCCTCGGGCCAGTCGACCGCGCCGTCGGGCGCGGCCTCGTCGTCCACGCCGTTGGCGCAGGCCGCGACGCGGCAAGTGAAGTCGGGGCCGGGCGCGTCGTCCGCGCATACCGTTCCGCTGCCGCAGCGCTGCCACAGGTGACCCGGGTCGCAAGCGGCCCCGAGCACGAGGTCGGCGGTCACGTGCACGGCCCAGTTGCCGGCTAGGCCCGTGAACACGGAGTCCACCCACAGGTAATAGTCGCCGGCGGCGAGCGGGCCGGTGGTGAAGGCCGGGTGGTCGCCGAAGAAGCCGACGTCGCAGGCGAGCTGCGAGGCCATGTCGTCGCAATCGGTGCGCAGGTAGATCGCCGTGGAGAGGTCCGTCTCGGGGGCCGAGTCGACCGTCACCGACGAGACCGGCGCGTCCAGATGGAAGGCGTAGACCAGGTCGGGGCCGCCGCCGCCGCCGCACGTGCCGCTGCCCGAGCCGGGCGTCATCATGTCCGCGTCGGTCCCTGAGGCGCTGCCGCCGAGGTCCAGGTCGGCGAGCGGCACGGCCAGCGCGCCGCACGTCTCGGCCTCGAGGCTGTCGGAAGCGGCGGCGCAGCCCGGGTCCGCGGGCCAGTCGGTGAGGGCGTCGGCGTCGTCGTCGAGCGCGTTGGCGCAGGCGGGCGCCACCGAAGGGTCCAGCTCGGTCGGGTCGAACGGATCGAGGCAGCCGGGGTCGGCGGGGTAGTCGGCCAGCGCGTCGCCGTCGTTGTCGAGCGTGTCGTTGCACACGGGCAGCTCGCAGGTCGTGCCGGCGCCGGGCGCGAGCTCGCGGCACACGGTTCCCGCCTCGCACGTCTGCAGGAGGTCGGTCGTGTCGCAGGCGTCGCCGAGCGCGATCAGGCGGTCGACCGTCAAGCGGAACGGGCCGGACGACGTCGGCGCGAACGTGTCGACGAAGATGAAGTACTCGCCCACGGCGGCGAAGCCGAGCATCACCGTCGAGGCGTGGTTGCCTGGGTCGTTTACCGGGTCGGTCTCGTCGTTGCACGCCAGCTCGCTGAACGAGTCGGTGCAGTCGGTGCGCACGTAGACGACCGTATCGAGCGCCGTCTCGGCGTGATCCGTGGTGATGAGGATGTTGCCGCCCGTCGCCAGCGACAGGTGGAAGATGCGCTCGCCGCCGAGCCCGCCGCACGAGCCGGTGAACCGGTTCGTTCCGCCGAAGAAGGCGCTCGTGACGTCGCCGTCGGCGGGCAGCTCCTCGACCTCGACGTCCGTGCCGCACGGCCCGAGGATCACGGGGTCCTCGGAGTCGTCCGACGCGGCGAAGCAGTCGGGGTCGTCGGGGAAGTCGGTCAGCGCGTCGCCGTCGTCGTCGACGGCGTTCGCGCAATCGGGGAGCGGGTCGGGGTCGTCTTCGTCGTCGTCGTTCGCGTCCAGGCAGCCCGGGTCGTTCGGGTAGTCGGCCAGCGCGTCGCCGTCGTCGTCCATGGCGTTGCTGCAGGCCGGGGGCGGCGGGTCGGTCTCGTCGTCGTCGCCCGGCGCGGCGCAGCCAGGGTCGAACGGGAAATCGCTCAGCGCATCGCCGTCGTTGTCGACGTCGTCGTTGCACTGCCGGATCTCGTCCTCGCTGGAGTCGGAGGCGGCGTAGCAGCCCATGTCCAGCGGGAAGTCGATGGTGCCGTCGCCGTCGTTGTCGAGGCCGTCGGCGCAGATGGGCGGCAGTGGCGGGTCCGTCTCGTCCTCGTCCATGGCGTCGATGCAGCCGGGGTCGAACGGGAAGTCGATGATGCCGTCGATGTCGTTGTCGAGCGTGTCGCTGCAGGCGGGCAGCGGCTCGGCGGCGTCGGTGCCCTCGGTGGTCTGGCAGGTGCACCCGCCTGCCCCGGCTGCCATGGCCGCGGCGGCCGCGGCGCCCGCGGCGGAGGCCAGACAGGCGGCGAGCGCGCCCCGACGGGCGACCGAAGCGAGACGACCGGGTCGCATGCATCGAGCATGGCCTCGCCCCCGCGGCATCGTCAAGCGGAGCGGCGCCGTCGAGCGGCGCGCGGCCGTGCGCGACGCGCGCCGGTGCGCTATCCTGGGCGCGTGAGGCGCGGCGGGCGGTGCGCGGCGGGCGGGGCGGGGCTCCCAGGGGTCCTGGTCGCGGTCTTGATCTTCGCGGCGGCGCCGGCGGCCGCGCGCGCCGCCGACGGATCTTCCGGCCCCGCGCCGAGCCCCGGCTCCGGCTCCGGCTCCGGCGCCGGCCCCGCGCCGAGCCCCGGCTCCGGCTCCGGCTCTGGCTCCGGCCCCGCGCCGAGCCCCGGCTCCGGCTCCGGCGCCGTCACCGCGCCCGACGGCGCCGCGCCGGCCGACGCGCCCGAGAGCCTCGGCGCCAGGCCCGGCGCGCGCATCGACCTCGTCTTCGTCATCGACTCGACCGGCTCCATGGGCGGCGTCCTCGCGCTGGCCAAGGCGGAGATGGCGCGTATCCTCGCCGAGCTGCGCGCGACCGACCCGCCGCCGGACCTACGGCTCGGCATCGTCACCTACCGCGACAAGGGCGACACGTACCGCGTGCGCTACGTGGAGCTGACGCGCGACCTCGACGCCGCCTACAGCTACCTGTTGGGCATCGCTCCTGGCGGCGGCGCCGACTGGCCCGAGGACGTGAATCACGCGCTGATGGTGACGGTCACACGCCTCAACTGGGACCTCGACAAGAACACGGCGCGCGTGGTGTTCCTGGTCGGCGACGCGCCGCCGCACATGGACTACGCCGGCGAGCCCACTTACGTGGACGCCGCCCGCATCGCGCGCGCGCGCGGCATCGTCATCAACACGATCGCGACGAACGCCGACGAGAAGGTCGAGCTGCACTGGCGCGCCATCGCCGCCGCGACGATGGGCGAGTTCGACCGCATCGATCCCAGCACCGGGACGCCGGTCGTGGGCAAGGCATCGGGCGCGTCCGGCGCGGCGGTCGGCGCCGGCGCGCGCAGCGGCTTGCACGAGGGGTTGACGCGCGAGGAGCTCGGCCCCGAGGGGGCCTCCGACGGTGCCGGCGAAGCCGGGAAGGGCGCTCCCACGCGCTCCAAGCTCGGCGATCTCGTGATCGAAGGCACCAAGAAAGCCGCCGCCGCCAAGCGCGGCGGTGCTGCGTCCGGAGGCACCGCGCCGGCGCCCGCGCCCGCACCCGGCCCCGGCGGCCCCGCCCCCAAGCCGCCCCGCAAGAAGTAGCGCGCTCGCACCCCGGGCGCGCGCGCGGCGGAGGCGTGCGCGTCCGTCAGAACGTGAAGCTGAAGGTGCCGGTACTGAGCAGATAGATCTCGGCGCCGAGCGTATCGTCCTGGGCGCGCAGCGAGTCCTTGATCACTTCCGGGTCGCTGAGCCGGTACCAGCCCTCGCCCTTGCGCTTCACCGCGAGCGTTCCCTTCGCCGCCTTGGCGTCGGCCGCGCCCTTCGCGACGAAGAAGTAGTAGTCGCCGCCGAGGAGCCAGGCGTTGCCGTCTTCGAGGACGTACAGCACCAGCTCGTCGAGCACGTCGAACGAATCGACGCCCTCGGCGACGAGCCCGCCGCGGCAGCTCTTCGTCTCGACGAGCCACAGGCGCCCGCTGCGGTCGAGGACGATCCGGTCGCGCCCCGCGTCGTCCGTCTTGAGCGCGTCGAAGTCCCAGCCGCACAGGTGCAGCTTGCCGCTGCCGCCCGACGGCGGGCCGTAGCCGCCGTCCCCGGCGCCCGCGCCGCCGCCGCTGCCGCCCGCGCCGCCCCCGCCACCGTCACCGCCGCCGCCGCCGCCGTGGCCGTGGTGATGTGCGGAAGAAGGAGGCGGAGGGGCCACCCAGCCCGACGGCCCCGCGCTGCCCGCGGGCGCGGCCGGCGCCGGCGCGGCCGCCGCCGCCGCCGCCGGCTCGTCCGGCTCGTCCGGCGCAGCCGCCGGCGCGGCTCCGTAAGGCGCCTCGACGAAGCCCGGCATTCCCATCAGCGTGAACCAACCGCCCAGCGCGTAAAGCCGTGCGCCGTCGAACCCGCCCGCGCGCAGGTACTCCAGGCGATAGTCCGCCGTCTCGACCAGCACGTCGATGCGCACGGCGAAGCGCTCCTTCTGGATCTTCACCTTGGCCGCGCCGTCGGTCAGGTCCACCAGCACCCCGTCGAAGCCGTCGTACGCCACGCGCCCGTCGGGCATGTACAGGTTCTTCTTGTCGCGCATCAGCTTCCCGTTCGGGTAGTACAGCTCCTTGGCGTCCTTCAGGAGCTTCCCGCTCGGGTAGTAGAGCTTCTTCTTCTCGTGCAGCAGCTTTCCGTCGGGGTAGTAGAACTTGCCTCCGCGCCGGAAGGCCGTTCCGCCCGGCCAGTCGAGATCCTTGCCGCCCAGCGCCGCCGCCGCCGGCCACGCCGCCACCGCCGCCAGCACCGCCACCGCGGCCGCTCTTGCCGCGCCCCGGAGGCGCGCCCCCGTCCCGCTCTTGCGCATGCGCCTCCTTAGAAAGTGGTGTGGAAGGTTTCCTTGGGCTGGAACCAGACCTCGCGCCCGAGCGTGCCGTCGGTCGCGCGCAGCCAGCCCTTCACGAGCGCCACGTCGTCGAAGCGGTACCACCCTTCGCCCTTGAGCTTGGTGGAGAACGTCCCGCTCCCGCCCTTGATGTCGGCGACGCCCTTGCCGAGGAAGAAGTACGATCCGCTCGCCACCAGCCAGGCCCGGTGGTCGTCGAGCAGGTACATCGTCATGCCGTCGACGTTGACGAACGAGTCGACGCTGCCGGCCAGCAGGCCGCCGTGGCACGTGTCCAGCGCCACCAGCCAGAGCTGGCCCTTGCGGTCGAGGAGCACCTCCTCGTTGTCGGCGGGGCGCGCCCAGTCAACCGCGTCGAAGTCGTACCCGCACAGGCGCCGCAGTCCGGCGCCGCCGCCGCTCGCGGTCCCCTCGTCGCCGCCACCGCCGCCCGCGCCCGGACGCGCGCCACCGCCGCCGCTCCCGCTCCCGCTCCCGCCCGCCGCGGCCGCCTCGGCGAAGAGCCCCACGTCGCCGTCCACCGTGATCCAGCGCCCGATCGCCCACAGCCGCGTGCCATGGCGGTCGCCGAACTCCATGTGCTCCAGCTGGTAGCCGTCGCCCACGACAGTGATGTTCACTTGCAGTGGGCTGTCGTCGCTGGCGCGCTGTACAACGAGCGTCGTGCCGCCGTCCGACAGGTCCACCAGCCGCCCGGCCCAGCCCTCGTAGGCGCGCGCCCCGTCCGGCGTGTAGACGTCGCCGCCCGAGCGCAACATCACGCCCGACGGGTAATACAGGTAGGTCGTGCCCGACCGCATCATCGTGCCGGTCGCGTAATAGAGGTAGCTCGTGCCGGAGGCCAGCATCACCCCGTCGGGATAATAGAAGTAGCTCCCCGACTTCAGCGCGCGGCGCGACGGCCATTCCAGATCGCCGCCCGCGGCCGCGTCCCGCACCGTGGCCGTGACCGCCGCCACTCCCAGCAGCGCCGCCACGGCCGCCGCCGCCCAACTCCTCCCTCGCATCGCCTCTCCTCCTGTCGTCGCGCCCCGGCCCCGAACGGCCGCCCGCGTGCTACGGACGGACGAGCCCCCGACTTCCTTCATCCGCGACCTTCTCGCGGCCCGGCGCGCGCGCCGCATAGCATCTTCGTGCGCCCGCCGCTACCATCGGCCGCCGTTGCCATGCCCGAGCTTCCCGAGGTCGAGACCAACGCCCGCAACCTCCGCGCCTGGACGGTGGGGCGGCGCATCGTCGCCGTCACGCCCCCGCCCGGTCGGCGCGAGGCCGGCGGGCTGACGCCGCGCGCCTTCGCCGCACGCCTGCGCGGCCGCCGCGTCGAAGCCGTCGATCGCCGCGGCAAGTGGACGCTGGTGCGGCTCTCCGGCGGCGCCGGTCTCGGCCTGCACCTCGGCATGTCCGGCAAGTACGCGCGCCTTGCCGCCGGCCAGGCGCTCCTTCCGCGCTTTACCCGCGCCGTGTTCGCGCTCGACGACGGCACGCGCGTCTGTTTCGTCGACGCCCGGCGCTTCGGCCGGCTCATCGCCGCCGCGCGCTACGACGCGCTGTGTGCGCGCCCCGAGATCGCCTCGCTCGGCCCCGACGCCCTCGCCGCCACGAGCCCCGCGCACCTGCGCGCCGCCCTCGCCGCCACGACCCGCAGCGTGAAGGAGGCCATCATGGACCAGCGCGTGCTTGCCGGCGTCGGCAACCTCTACGCCACGGAGGCGCTGTGGCGCGCGCGCTTGCATCCCGCCGTCCCCGCCCCCGCCGTCGCCGCCGACGCTGCCGCCCTGCGCGGCCTCGCCCGCGCCATCCCTGCCGCGCTCGCCCACGGCTTGCGCCTGCTGCGCGCCGCCACGCGCGCCGGCGCCCGCGCCGCCGTCCCGCCGGAGTACCTGGAGGAGGGCGCCCCCAACCCTTACTTCGCCTACGATCGCGCCGGCGAGCCCTGCCCGCGCTGCCGCACCCCCTTCCAGGCCCTCACTCTCGGCGGCCGCACCAGCGTCTTCTGTCCGCGCTGCCAGCCGCCGCCACGGCGGAAGCCGTAGGGCGCTTGGGAGCACTGACGCTTCGCTGTGCGGGCTACTCTGTGGCGCGATCGTTGCACCACCTCCGCCGCGGCGCGCGTGCGCACGCGCACTTGCGCCTGTGACGTGGCGTCTTTTTCCTCAGCGGCGTGCGATGCCGCGGCATCGGAGACTCACATGGCCACCCATCCAGCCCGCCTCGCGCTCGCCTCGCTGGTCGCCGCGGCCGCCCTCGGCGGCGGCTGCCACTGCACGGGAGGCACCACCACAAGCGACACGGCAACCGACAGCAGCGGCAGCGACGGAGGCGGCGCGTCGACCGACGGCGGCGGCGCGGCCACCGACGGCGGCGGCAGCGGCACCGACGGCGGCCTGTCGACCGACGCCGGCGGCGGCGCCGTCTGCGGCGGCTTCACCGGCGCCACGTGCGCGGCGACCGAGTACTGCGACTACCCGGACGGCGCCTGCGGTGCCGCCGACGGCAGCGGCACCTGCCAGCCGCGCCCGACGGGCTGCGACACAGTCTTCGACCCCGTCTGCGCCTGCGACGGCACCGTCTACGACAACGACTGCATCGCCGCCGCCGCCGGCGTCGACGTCAGCACGCTCGGCAATTGCACCCCGCCGCCCGGCGACTTCTCTTGCGGCAGCCGCTTCTGCACCCTCGGCGCCCAGTACTGCTACCACCTCATCGACGACACCGGCATGCCCGACACCTGGACGTGCATGCCCATGCCCCCCTGCATGACCGCCGACTGTGCCTGCGTGAACGCCGCCCCCCCCTGCGCCGGCACCTGCGCCGACGGCACCGACGGCTCCGTGACCCTGACCTGCGGCGCCGGCTGACCGCGCCGCACCTTCAGCACCGCGCGCCCGCTGCCGCGCCGGACCCGCCCAACGCGCAATGGTGACGCCGTTCGCCCCGGGCGGGAGTACCCCGCCACCGGCCGCCTCGTCGTCCTCGACGAGTTCAACGAGCGCGTGCTCGAATACGATCTCCGGGACTAGAGATACAGACTACGGAGTGACGGGAGCGCATCTCAGGAGTACCGTACCGGAAGAGAATGTATGGGTCTCGACCGGCTTGAGTCTGACTCTGTTCTGAATCTGCGAGAACGCTGCCTTGCCGGAACCCAGGAAGATCGGGACATAGTAGAGGCGGTATTCGTCGATCAGGCCGGCGGATGCCAAGGCTGAGGCGAGGAGGAGGCCCCCGACGCCGATGGACCCGCCGCCGGGCTGCGCTTTGAGTTGTGCGACTTCGGCGACCGCATCCCCTCTTATCAGCCGCGAGTTCCAGTCGACTCTTTCGAGCGTCGATGAGAAAACAACTTTGGGGAGTGGCTTCCAGATCCGAGCGTACTCAACTATAGAGCCAGGCGCCGAAGGGTCCTGGTCGGCCGTCGGCCAATAACCGGCCATGAGCTCGTACATGCGGCGACCGTACAGGAGGGTGTCGATCTCTCGCTCAACGTCGTTGAAATGCCTGTGGAGCTCCTCATCGGGCACGACCCAGCTGGGGTCTCCGGACGCAGAATCGATATAGCCATCGAATGACAGGGAGGTCGAGTAAACGAGCTTTCGCATTCCGCCGCCTCGGACAGGTAAGGTGCCTCAGGTTGCCCAACGCCTGGCAATAAGCCGCGACCCCGACTCGGTGGTCCGATCATTCCTCAAGCGTGGGAACCGCGCAAGATCCACGATCGCAAGCTGGGTGGTGCGAGGGGTCGTCAGCTTCATTGACCTCGCAAGCCAAACTCACGCGGATTCATTCGATACTCGTCACCTCGGCACCAGGACTACGTGGGCGGCACCGGCAAACGCATGAACAACGCGCACCCGCGTGTTGCTGCCATTGGTCACGGTGATTGTTGCGGGGCCCGCGGGGACACCGAAGACGTCGAACCCCCCGGCGGGGCCGCGCCGAAATAGTGAGTGCAGGTCAGGACGCGACGGCAGCAACCGCTGCAAGGGAGCAGTCCTGCTTGCCGGATACAAGATCATCGACTGAAACTGAGACGGAACGTGGGTTTGCTGCATCAGCGCGTTGTCGTGCTGTGCCTCCCACTGGGTCCTTCGTGTACAGTTCGGTGAATCCACACCGTTCGGGCACGTAGGCCTCGATTACACCGAACCGACGCTCGCCGCGCGTGTGGAATTTCGAAAGCGAGACTCGACCGACGTTCGTTTGAGCGAGACCCGCCTCACGAACTACGGTCGGGTCCTCGCGGGAAAATGGGTGAGGAACGAAAAAAAGGAAGCCCCCGCGCGCCGGCGCGCGCGGGGGCTGAGAGGCGGGAGGGGTGAGGGCGTCAGCCCTGCGAGGGAGGAAGCGCCGGCGGAGTGCCAGCTGGGGGGTCCGACCCGGCGGCGTCGGCGTCGGCGGGCGGCGAGGCGAACAGCGCCTCGTAGCGCGCGCGACGGAGCGCGTCGTCGCGGAACGAGTGCAGCCCGGCGGTGCCGATCTCGTCGACCATCGACTCGATCCGCAATTGCAG
>DASYRF010000381.1:0-11658 GCA_036004705.1 Myxococcota bacterium | reverse complement strand
CTGAGGGCACCGGGGGGAGGGCGGCACGGGTGGCGCCGGGGCCGGTCGTTGCGAGGACCTCGAAGGGTGGGAGCGCCGGAGAGGCGGCGTCGGCGTCGGCGTCGGCGTCGGCGTCGGCGTCGGCGTCGGCCTCGGGGTCGGCGTCGGCGTCGGCGTCGGCGTCGGCGTCGGCCTCGGCGTCGGCATCGGCGTCGGGGTCGGCGTCTTCGCCGTGCGCGGCCACGTGCGCTTCGTAGGCGGCGCGGGCGGAGGCTTCGCGCGCGGCTTCGCGGCGGGCCTCGACGGAGGGCCCGGTCGCCAGGAACGTGGCCAGCTCCAACGCGTGGCGCGGCGCCACGACCCAGGCGCGACCCGAGGCGTCGTACTGCAGCGTCTGGGCGGCGGGTGGGGGCGCGCCGTCCCACACCGGCACGTCGGCGGCCGCGTCGGCGCGGTGCAGCACGCCCGGCCTGCCCGGTGTGGCGAGGGCCGCGTACCAGATCGCGTCGTGCGCAAAGAGTGCGCCGCGGGCCAGCGCGCCGGCGCCGTCGGGATAGACGGTCGACTCCTGCAGCGCCGGATCCGGGCCGCGCGGGAAGACGGCCAGGGCGCGGGCGAGCGGTCGCGGGTCGGGCGCAGTGCCGGCGCGGTCGGGCGATACCCAGAGCGCTGCGCCACACGCGACGTACAGCGCCTCGGCGGCGCCGGCGAAGACCGCGGCGCGCACGGCATCTGCGGCCGGAAGCCCGGGCAGCGGAACGCGCTCCCAGCGCGGCTCCCCGGCGGGCAGGAAGATGAGCCCGCTGCCGTCCAGCGCGACCCAAGTGCCGGCGCTTCCGGGGTGGACGGCGCGAACTTGCGTGCCGCCCGCGAACTCGCGGATGGTCGCGCTGGGCTCGGCGAGCGGAACGAAGCTGCGCCGCGCGGGCGTGCCCGCCAGCTCGAACAGGCGATCGCGCAGCCCCACCAGCCCGCCGGGGCCGCCAAACAGGCGCCCGCCGTCGAGGCGGAACGCCTCGCGCACGTCCGGCTGCGGCGCCAGGTCGGCCCCGACCAGAGCGTGGGCGCCGGCGCGGTCGGTGAACCAGAGCACACCGTCGTGCACGAGCACGCTCGCCACCGGCGGCGCGGCGCGCAGCGGGCGCCAGGCAGGCGCGAGCGCCGCGGGATCAAGCGCATGGAGCCCCCCCGCCCCGGCGGCGACCAGCTGGCCCGCGTACCAGGCCAGGAGGGACGCGCCTCCGGGCGGCGCCGCATGGGTCGCCACCGTAACCGCGGCCAGCGGTGGTGCGGGGGCGGGGGCGGGGGCGGGCGCGGGCGCGGGCGCCGGCTCCTCCTCCGCGTCGACGCTCCGCGGCGGCGCCGGTAGCGTGCCCACGAGGACCGCCGTCGCTGTGGCCGCGGCCCAGCGCTGCCCGTTGGCGGCCACCGCCGTGGCCGCGGCCACGCCCGCGCCCTCGCGGCCCGCGTCGCCGCCGTCGAGCCCCGGTGCCCACACCGCTCGCCCGGGCGCGGCGCGCGCGATGCGCGACGCGCCGGCGACCCACACGTCGCCGGCGCCTGCGAACAGCCGCGCCACGGGCCCGCCGGCGGCCGGACGCAGGTCCTCCCAGCCTCGCGCGGCCGACCAGCGCGCCGGCCCCGCCTCCGACGCGAGCACGAGCTCGTCGCCGGCCGTCGCCAGCTCGGTGATGGCGGCAAAATCGGCGAGGCGCATCGCGGTCAGGGACGAGCGGCGGGGGCAGGGATCCCGCGCGGCGCGCCGCCCTCGCGCCAGCGGCGGGCGGCGTCGCGCCCGTCGAGCAGCGCGTCCTCCATCCCGTTGTAGGTCCAGCGGCCGAAGCGGCCGATCGAGTCGATGCCCGCCTCCTTCAAGAAGCCCTGGATCGTCGCGGTGGCCTCGAAGTAGTGGTGGTCGAAGATCACGTACGCGACGGGGATCTCGCGGAAGTCGGCGAAGAGCACGTCGGCAGCGCGCCGGATGAGGCCGATCTCGACGAGCCCGTCGATCACGCGGCGCAGCACGTCGGCGCGGTCGAACGCCCCGCGCGGCGCCAGCTCCACGTAGAGCGAGCCGCGCCCCTTGGGCGCCATATGCGGCGCGGCGTTGGAGAAGACGCCCACGCGGTAGAACGGGAGCCGCTCCTCCGGCACGTACAGCCAGTGGAAGTCCTGCTCCTGGCGGAACTTGATGCCCACGTTCAGGTAACAGATCGACGTGGCGCGCAGTCGCGCGCGCGCGGCGCGCACCCCGTCGGGCACGTCCTCGCACAGGTCCACCAGCCCCGGCAGCGGGATCGACGACACCAGACGGTCGTAGCGCAGCGCCTCGCCCTCGCCGCCGCCGCCGAAGCGCAGCACGCGACGCCGCCAGTCGATCGCGCTGGGCGCGCGCGCGGTGTGCACCGACTCCTCCGGCAGGGTGCGCGCGATCGCGCGCGGAAGCTCTTCGATGCCGCCGTCAGCGGGATAGAGGAAGCGCACGTTGTAGCCGACCTCGGCCTCGTTGGCGCCCACGGCCCCCCCTACCACCTCCGCGAGGTTGGGCTTGGGGACGAAACGATCGCACCACGCCGCCGTGATCTCTGTCGGCGGCACGCCCCACAGCTTGCAGTTGTAGGGCACCATGAAATGCCGGCTGATGCCCTCGCCGTAGTGGAAGCGGCACCACTCGTCGAAGTTCTCGGGCTCGGGGAGCGGGGTGCCCGCCGCGGCGGCGGCTTGCCGGCGTGTCCAGGCGTCGACGAAGCCGAGCACGCACTCCTTCGCCACCTCCGGAGGCAGCCCGTAGGCATGGCTCTGGTAGGGGTAGCGCGTGAACCGGCCGTGAGAGTAGATGCGGGCCTTGCGCTCGACCTCGATGAACCGCCCCGCCAGCAGGCCCTCCGCCCAGCGCCGCATCTCGGCGTCGCGCAGGTGCAGCCAGTGGCCGGTGTGGTCGAACAGGAACTCGCCGCGCGCCTCGGTCTTGGTGAGCCCGCCCACGCGCGCCTCGCGCTCGATGACGAGCGCGTCGCCGCCGCCGACGTGGTGGGCCGTCGACAGGCCCGCCAGTCCCGCGCCCAGGACGGCCACTCCGGTCTCACGCGGCAGCGGACGCGCCGGCGCCCGCGCCGCTGCCGGCCTGGTCCTGGAGGGCGGCGCGCCCGTGGCACGCCGGCGGGCGCGCGCCATCAATCGTCGTCCGATCCGGAGCTTCCGGGCGTCCCGGCGGCCGGAGGCGGCTGGCCGGCGCTTCCGGTCTCGCGCTGCAGCGCCTGGGCCTGGAAGAAGGCCTGCACCTGGCTGAGGAAGCCGTCGATCCCGCCGTCCATGATCTCGGGCAGGTTGTACACCGTCACCTTGGCGCGGTGATCGGTGACGCGCGCCTGCGGAAAGTTGTAGGTGCGGATCTTCTCGCTGCGGTCGCCGCTGCCCACCATGCCGCGCCGCAGGGCGCCTTCCTTCTCCGCCGCCTCCGCCTGCGCGCGCTCCAGTAGCCGCGAGCGCAGGATCTTCAGCGCCTTGGCCTTGTTCTTGTGCTGCGACTTCTCGTCCTGGCACGCCACCACGAGCCCCGTCGGCAAGTGCGTGATGCGCACGGCCGAGTCGGTCGTGTTCACGGACTGTCCGCCCGGTCCGGAGGAACGATAGACGTCGATGCGAAGATCCTTGTCGTCGATGTGGACGTCCACGTCCTCGGCCTCGGGCAGCACGGCCACGGTCGCGGCGCTCGTGTGGATGCGTCCGGCAGACTCCGTCACCGGCACGCGCTGCACGCGGTGGACGCCGCCCTCGTGCTTCAGGTGCGACCAGACCCGGTCCCCGCGCAGCAGCGCGATCACTTCCTTGAAGCCGCCGGCCGGCGCTTCCGACGCCGACAGCACCTCGACGCCCCAGCGCCGCCGCTCGGCGTAGCGCAGGTACATGCGGAAGAGGTCGCCGGCGAAGAGCCCCGCCTCGTCGCCGCCCGTGCCGGCGCGGATCTCTAGAATCACGTTGCGTTCGTCGTTGGGGTCCTTCGGCAACAGCAGAACCTTGAGCCGCTCCTCCAGGGCGGCGGCGCGCGCGCCGAGCCCGGTCAGCTCCTCGCGCGCCATGGCCCGCAGCTCCTCGTCCTTCTCGTGCGCGACCAGCGCCCGCGCGCCCTCCTGCTCGGCCAGCACCTTGCGGTACTCGCGGTAGGTGTCGACCAGCGGGCCGAGGTCCTTGTACTCCTTCGAGAGCGAAGCGAAGCGCTTGCGGTCGCGCGCGGTGTCCGCCTCGCTCAGCACGCGCGAGAGGTCCTCGTAGTGCCGGACGACCTCGTCCAGCTTGGCGAGAATGTTCGGGGCGTCGGCCATGACGGCGTGGGCGCTGGCGGCCGGCGCTCAGGCCGCCGCGGGAAAGGCGGCCTCGATGCCAGAATCGGGCAGCGGGATGTCCTCGGCGCGCGCGTAGCTGGCGACCTCGCCTGCCGGCGCCCCGGCGGCGCCGCCGGCGGCCTGGACGCGCTCGCGCCAGAGCGCGCGGCGCAGCGCGGCGAGTGCGACCTCGACTTGGTCGTCGGCGGGCTCGCGCGTCGTAAGCCCCTGCATGGCCAGGCCCGGCCAGATCAGCGGCCGCACCCAGGCTTGCCCCGCGCGCCGTCCGCTGAAGCGGACGATCTCGTAGGCGATGCCGGCGACCGGAAGCATGAGCGGCACCTTCACCACGATGTACACCAGGGCGTTCAGCAAGCTGCTGTCGAAGAAGGTCACGTAGCGCTGCAAGAACGGGAACGTCGCGGCGAACACCGCGATGGAGACGAGGATCACGATCAGCAGGAAGCTCGTGCCGCAACGCGGATGGCGGCGCGATTGCGCCTGCGCGCCGGCGACGGTGAGTCCGCGGCCGCGCTCCCACGACCAGATCACCTTGTGCTCGGCGCCGTGGTACTCGAAGACGCGCTTGATGTCGGGCAGGCGGCCGATGAGGACGATGTAGCCCACGAACACGGCCGCCTTGACCGCGCCGTCGATGAGGTGGAACCAGGGCGAGGCGACGGTGATGCCGGTGTTCAGCGCCGTCGTCAGGGCCCACGTGAGCAGGTGCGGGAGCCCCTTGAAGACGAACAGCGCGAAGACGACGCCGAGCGCCATCGTCAGATAGACGCCGATCCGGCCCATGCGCGAAGCTTGGGCTGGAGCCGCAGCCGTGGCCGGAACCGGGACCGGAGCCGAAACCGGAGCCGAAACCGGAGCCGGAGCGGGAGCCGAAACCGGAGCCGAAACCGGAACCGAAACCGGAACCGGCGCCGGCGCTGGAACAGGCGGATGGCTGGGATCGTCGGAGGCGGCGTTGGCGAGGAGCCAGGGAGCGAGGAGCGCGGAGGAGAGCGCGCTTGGGCCGGAGCGCGGGGCGTCCGACTCGTCGTCGCCCTGATCGATCTCCATTTGCTCGGCGGAGAAGCGCATCGCGGCCATGCCGTTGTAGAGCGCCTCGCCGAATACCAGCGCGCCGCGGAAGAACGGCCAGCGAAGGAACTTCGCCTTGCCGGCGAGCGACGCCCAGGTCGCATCCTTCACCAGGATCCGGCCGTCCTTCTGCCGCAGAGCGATCGCCAGGGCGCCGGGCGAGCGCATCATCACGCCCTCCAGCACGGCCTGGCCGCCGACGTTCATCGACGAGAGCGGCTCGTTCGTGCGGCCGCCGCCCACGTCACTCCTTCGTCTCGGGCGCCGCCGCCGCGGCACCCTCGGCCGGCGCTGCAGCGTCCGCCGCCACGCCCTCGGCCGGTGCGGCCGCGCCGGCCGCTGCCGGCGCCGCCCCGCGCCCGCGCCGGTCGCCCGGCCCGCTCTTGCCGCGCGTACCGCGTCGGCCCTTGTCGTCGCCGAAGCGCTCCGCCGGCTTGACCTCGATGGGAACGACCTTCCCCATCTTGGGCGGCTTCTTGAGCGCCGGCCCCTTCGCCGGCTTCTTCTTCGCCGCTGCCGCCGCCACCGCCGGCGCCGCCGCCGCCGCCTCGTCGTAGCGCTTCTTGAAGCGCTCGACGCGGCCAGCGCGGTCGACGATCTTCTGCTTGCCCGTGTAGAACGGATGGCACTCGGCGCAGATCTCGACCTGCATCTCGCCCGTCCGCGTGCTGCGCGTCTGGAACGACGCCCCGCAAGCGCACGTGATCGTGACCACCTCGTACTCGGGATGAACCTGACGCATGAGCCCTCGCTTCCTTCCTCTTACCTTAGATGCCGGCGGGATTCGCTAGGCGCTCATCGACGCCAGGAAATCCGCGTTCGAGTCCGTCTTCTTCAGCTTGTCCAGCAGGAACTCCATCGAGTCGATCACGTTCAGCGGGTGCAGCAGCTGCCGCAGGATCCATGCGCGCTGGAGCACGCCCTCGTTCAGTAGCAGCTCTTCCTTGCGCGTCGCGCTCTTGTTGATGTCGAGGCACGGGAAGATGCGCTTCTCCATCAGCTTGCGGTCGAGGTGCAGCTCGCTGTTGCCGGTGCCCTTGAACTCCTCGAAGATGACCTCGTCCATGCGGCTGCCGGTGTCGATGAGCGCAGTCCCGATGATGGTCAGGCTCCCGCCCTCCTCGACGTTGCGCGCCGCGCCGAAGAACCGCTTGGGCTTGTGCAGCGCGTTGGAGTCGACGCCGCCCGACAGGATCTTCCCCGACGGCGGCACCACCGTGTTGTGCGCGCGCGCGAGCCGCGTGATCGAGTCGAGCAGGATCACCACGTCGCGCCGGTGCTCCACCAGGCGCTTGGCCTTCTCCAGCACCATCTCCGCCACCTGCACGTGGCGCACCGCCGGCTCGTCGAAGGTCGAAGAGATGACCTCGCCGTGCACGTGGCGCTGCATGTCGGTCACCTCCTCGGGCCGCTCGTCGATCAGCAGCACGATGAGGTAGATCTCGGGGTGGTTCTGCGCGATGGCCGCGGCGATGTCCTGCAGCAGCACCGTCTTCCCGGCGCGCGGCGGCGACACGATCAGGCAGCGCTGCCCCTTGCCGATCGGGCACAAGAGGTCGATCGCCCGCGTGGAGTAGTTCGCCTTGGCGAACTCCAGATTGATCTTCTCGTCCGGGTAGAGCGGCGTGAGGTTGTCGAACAGCACCTTCTCGCGCGCCGCCTCGGGGTCCTCGAAGTTGACCTTCTCCACCTTCAGCAGCGCGAAGTAGCGCTCGCCGTCCTTGGGCGGGCGGATCTGCCCGCTGATGGTGTCGCCGGTGCGCAGACTGAACCGCCGGATCTGCGAGGGCGACACGTAGATGTCGTCCGGGCCCGGCAGATAGTTGTAGTCAGGCGAGCGCAGGAAGCCGAAGCCGTCCGGGAGGCACTCCAGGACGCCCTCGCCGAAGATCTGCCCGCCCTTGGCGGTCTGCGCCTGCAAGAGCGCGAAGATCATCTCCTGCTTGCGCATGCCCCCCGGCCCCTCGATGCCGAAGTCCTTGCACAGGTCGGCGAGCTCGTGGATGGGCATCTCCTTGAGCTCTTTGAGGTTCATGGCGTTCTCGTCGCGCGTGACGATGTCGGTCTCGTCGAAGCTCGGCGGAGCGATTTCCTCGGGCTGAGCGCGGGCGCCGGCCATGGTGCGATCGAGTCCGCCGCCACCGCGGCCGCCGCGCGGGCGCCGCCGGTTGTTGTTGTTGTTGTTGTGGCGCGGTCGGCCGTTTTCTTGGTGGTTCAGGGGATTCCTCCGGGTTGTGACGCCCCCGGGCTCCGAGCCGGGTGACGTCCGTACGTCGACGACGCTGCTACCCGCGATCGCGGGGCGAGGTCAGTGCGCGCCTGGGTGAGTTGAACTTCCTACGGTCGTCCGTTACTCCGTTACCGAAACCTTGGCGATTCTGCGAGCCGTACAGCAGCCGCGCGAGGGGCGGCCACATGGACGCGGGGCGTTTTCGTCAGTTAGCCTAGTGCGTCGACCGGGGGCTGTCAAGCGGCTTTCATGTGGGCGGAATGACGGGGCGAAAGGGGCGGCATCGTGGCGGCGGAACGCGTGCACCTGAGCATTCGCGGGGTCGTGCAGGGAGTCGGCTACCGTTACCAGGCGCAGGCCGAGGCGGCACGCCTGGGCCTGGCGGGCTGGGTGCGCAACCGCCGCGACGGCAGTGTCGAGACGTTTGCCGAGGGCTCCGCGGAGGCCGTTGAGGCGTTCGCCAGCTGGTGCAGGCACGGGCCGCGCGGCGCGCACGTAAGCGAGGTCGCCGTGCTGGCGCGCGGCGAGGCGGCCCGGTCCGGCAGCGGCGGGGAGGACGGCTTTGCGATTCGCCCCACGGAATAACTCACAATCGTGCCCGCAGGGCTTGCCGTCGGGGCCGCCACGATCTAATCCTGCACCATGACCTTCCTGCGCACGCCTTCCGAGCCTACGCCCGAGGCCAAGCCCGCCGCGAGCCACGACACGACGCCGCCGCCGAAGCTGCTGGAGTTCATGACGGCGCGCTGGAAGCCGCGCTCCGGCAAGGTGGCGCGTGTGCGTGCGGCGGAGCGTCATGCGGCGCGGCGGGCGGCGCTGTCGGCGCGCTTCCCGGGCGAGTGGCTGTTCGTCCCGACGGGCCACGAGCGGGTGCGCGCGAACGACACGTTCTACCGGTTCCGCCCGGGGAGCGACTTCTACTACCTCACTGGAAACACCGAGCCTGACTGCGTGCTTGCCCTCGCCCCGCGGGCGGGCGCGGGCGCGGGCCACGACGCGGTACTGTTCGTCGAGCCCAACCCGGGCAAGACGTCGCCGACGTTCTTCACCGACCGGGTCAAGGGCGAGCTATGGGTCGGCCCGCGGCTCGGGGTGGACGAAAGCCGCGCCCGCTACGGCGTCGAGCGCGCCATGCCGCTCGCGGATCTGGAGAAGGTCGCCGGCGAAGTGGCGGCCGCGGGGACGCCGTGGCGGGTGCTGCGCGGGCTCGCGCCGGCGGTGGACAAGGCCGCGACCCACGACGCGGCGCGCGACCAGGAGCTGGCGACGGCGCTGTCCGAGATGCGGCTCGTCAAGGACGCGCTGGAGGTGGCGGCGCTCGAGCGCGCCATCGCCTCGACCAAGCGCGGGTTCGAGGACGTCATTCGCGCCTTGCGCGGGGCGCACAGCGAGCGCGAGGTGGAGGGGGTCTTCAACCTGCGCGCCCGCGTCGAAGGAAACGACGTCGGGTACGGGACGATCGCCGCCGCCGGCGCGCACGCTTGCACGCTGCACTGGACGCGCAACGACGGGCCCGTGGTCAAGGGCGACCTCTTGCTGCTGGACGCGGGCGTCGAGGGGCTCGAGCTCTACACCGCCGACATCACGCGCACTCTGCCCATCGGGGGGCGGTTCGGGCGCGAGCAGCGCGTGATCTACGAGCTGGTTCTGGAGGCGCAGCGCGCCGGCTTCGCCGCGGTGAAGCCGGGGAACGACTTCATGGAGCCGAACCGCGCGGCCATGCAGGTGCTGGCCGACGGGCTCGAGCGGCTGGGCATCCTCGACAGCGCCGCGGAGGCGCTGAAGGACGAGCACCAGTTCTACAAGCGATATTCGCTGCACAACGTGTCGCACATGCTCGGCATCGACGTGCACGACTGTGCCCAGGCGCGCCAGGAGGCCTACAAGCTGGGCAAGCTGAAGGCCGGGATGGTGCTGACGGTCGAGCCAGGGCTGTACTTCCAGACCGACGACCTGACCGTGCCGGCGCGCTATCGTGGCGTCGGCGTGCGCATCGAGGACGACGTGCTGGTGACGACGCGCGGCTGCCGCATCCTGAGCGACGACATCCCGCGCGAAACGAAGGACGTCGAGGCCTGGATGCAGCGGTTGTGGCGCGCCAAGGCGCCGCGCGCACGCTGACGTCAGCTGGGCGTCGTGCTGGCGAGCTGCTGCAGATAGCGGCGTGTGAAGGCGTCGGCGGGCGCGACGCTGACCTCGACGCCGCCGGCGTCCTTGCCGCTCTTCGTCACCTGGGCGAGGACGACGCCCTCGAAGCGCAGCACGCCGGTGGGCGTGCGCGCCTCGACGTCCACGGCGGTGCCGATCTCCAGCGGCCGGTCCATGGGGAGGAAGAGGCTCGACGGCGAGAGGCGCGCGGCGCCGTGCGCGATCATGCGGTCGAGTCCGCCGCCTTTCACGCGCACGAGTCCTTGCAGCGCGATGCTGCGATCGGCGCGCGGCGCGGCTGGCATCCCGGCGACAGGGGTCGCGGTGGCGCTCGCGGTGGGCACGGGACCGCTTGCGGACGCCGCGGGTGCGGGGGCCGGCGTCGCGGGCCTTGCGGCGGACGCCGCGGGTGCGGGGGCCGGCGTCGCGGGCCTTGCGGCGGGCGGCGCGGGCGCGGCCGGCGCCGCGGCCGCCGTGGGCGCCGGCGGCGCCTTCGCATAGGCGGTCGCCGCCGCCGTCGTGGGGCCAGGTGGCGGCAGAGGCGGAGGCCTGGCGGCCGTGGGAGCGGGGGCGGGCGGCTTCGGCGATGCTGGCCCCGCGGGCGTCGCGGCAAGGGACTTCGGGCCGGTGGCCGCCCCCGGCGCGACGGGCGCGGCGGCTTGGGGCGCGACGGGCGCGGCCGCCCTGGGCGCGACGGGCGCGGCGGCTTGCGGCGCGACGGGCGCCGCGGCCTTGGGCGCGACGGGCGCGGCGGCTTGGGGCGCGACGGGCACCGCCGCCTTGGGCGCGATGGGCGCGACGGGCGAGCCGGCCTTGGGCGCGACGGGCCCGGTGGCTGGGGGCGCGACGGGCACCGCCGCCTTGGGCGCGATGGGCGCGACGGGCGAGCCGGCCTTGGGCGCGGCGACGTCGCCCGGCGTGGGCGCGGGGCGCGCGGGCGCCGGCGGCACCGGCGGAAGGGTCCCCACGTTCTTCGGCATCCCCGCCGGCGGCACCGGGAAGGGCAAAGGCGTCGGATCGCGGCGTGAGTCGCGTCCAGGATCCCCACGCACGCCCGCGGTGGGGAGCTTCTCCTCGAATTCCACGTCGACGCCGCCGATGTCGTCGTCGTCGGGGAGCACGAGAGGCAGCTTGTACTTCGGATCGTTCGCCGTCATGTCCTCTGCGCTCGGCACCGCCCCGAGCCGGCTCGGCAGTATAACGCGAACATCGGCGCGCGTGGCTGATTCTTGACGCCGAGGGCGCCGTCAGGCCATACCCACCGCACACACGCCGGAGTACGCTCAGGACCCCCATGGCCGACCTGCTGGTAGTGAACGCGAGCGAGACCGAGACCCGAGTCGCCGTCATCGAGAACGGCTTGGTGGCCGAGGTCTTCTACGAGCGCCCCGAGGATCGCTCGGTGCTCGGCAACATCTACAAGGGTCGCGTCACGCGCGTGCTACCCGGGATGCAGGCGGCGTTCGTCGACATCGGCCTGGAGCGCGCGGGGTTCCTGTACGTCACCGAGATCTTCGGCGGCGGGTCGGACTTCGACTTCTATGAGCTGGAGGAGGCGGAAGAGGACGGCGCTGCGGACGACGTCGCGGACGACGCTCCGGCCGCCGAGCTGCCGGGCGCGCTCGAATCGGCGGCCCTGCGCGTGACCGCCCCGGGCGACGGCAATGGCGGGGCGGGCGGAGAAGACGCGGGTCGCGCCGCCGGCGGAGCGGGCGACGGGCTCGGCACCGGCGAGGCCGAGGCGGCGGCGGCGGCGGCCATCCCTGCGGAGGACACCGCGTCTGCGCCGGGCGACGGCGCCATACCCGAGGATCCCGACGTCGTCGCCGCGCGCGCGGCGATGGCGGACATGGAGGCCGACGAGGAGGGCGTCGTCGGCGAGGGCGT
>DASYRF010000380.1:0-30501 GCA_036004705.1 Myxococcota bacterium | reverse complement strand
AAGCGCAGGCGGTCGCGCTGCCACAGCCGTACGGCGTGGGGCTCGGCTCGCTCCCGCACGTCAGCACGCGGTAGAGCACGTTGGGGTTGTCGACGTTGTACCAGCCGAAGGTCGTCTCGAAGCCCGTGCCCTCGGTGATGTCGCGGAACTCCACCGGCGTGGCGAGGTCGGGGAGGAAGATCTCGGGCGTGGTCTCGGCGTCCACCACGGTGTTGATGGCGAGCGGGTCGGTGGCAGGGTCGCCCTCCCACGGCGTGAGCGCCGTGGCCAGCAGTCCGGTCGTGCCGCTGTCGTTGGGGATGACCTCGCCCGTCACCTGGTACACGACTGCGCCGGCGGTGGCCGCTCCCAGCAAGGCCGCGCCCACGCAACCGCTGAGAATCCACCGCCAGGGAACGGAACGACGTTTCATGGTCCTCCGCAGGCAGAGAAAGGCGCGGGACGCCCCGCTGGGATCCTATGTCTATGGACTGCCCGCTAAGAATACCAAAACTAACAATTCCCGAAAAGGAGTAAATTTCGCGGGTGTGGGGAGCTGGGCAGAAGCGCCCGAGGCAGCGACCTTGGCGGCCAGCCCAGCGATCTTCCGTACGGATCGGTCGCTATTCGAGCGGTCCCGCTTCGCCGCCGTCGCGGGGATCGGCGCCGCAGCCCACCAGCGCCTCGGCCTCGACCTCGACGCGCCAGGCCGGGTCCAGCAGCGCCGCGACGACGACCATCGTGGCCGCCGGCCGGGCCTCGCCGAAAAGCGCCCGGTGGGCGCGCCCCACGGCTTCGGCGTCGGCGGCGTCCACCAGGAAGATCCGCGTCCGGACCACGTCGGCCATAGACGTCCCCGCTTCGGAGAGCGCCGCGGCGATGATCTCCCCACAGCGCATCGTCTGATCATACGCGTCCGGCGCCACCGCCTGGCCCGGCGGCGGCACCGGCGCCGTCCCGGAGACGAGGACGCGGCCGCCCACGCGTACGGCGCGCGCGAAGCCGATGCGATCCTCGTAGGGGGAGCCGGAGCGGAAGTGCTGTCGCACGGCGGTTCGCGCCCGGGCGCGGCGTCAGGAAGGCGTCTTGCCCGTGACGATGGCGGTCAGCTCGGCGTCGCGCTCGGCGTTGCGGATGCGCGCCGCTTTCCCGTGCAGGTCGCGCAGGTAGTAGAGCTTGGAGCGGCGCACGCGCCCGCGGTTCTTGATCTCGACCTTCTCGATGAGCGGCGAGTGCACCGGGAAGATGCGCTCCACGCCCACGCCGTAGCTGACCTTGCGCACCGTGAAGGTGGCGCCGGCCCCGCCGCGGTTCTGCTTGATGACGACGCCCTCGAAGACCTGGATGCGCTCTTTGTCGCCCTCCACGATCTTCACGTGCACGCGCACGGTGTCGCCCGAGCGCATCGTGGGCACGTCGCTGCGCTGCTCCAGCTGGGCGATACGGTCGATGATGTTCGGCATGGCTACGTCCTTCCCGAGAGGCGGCGTACCCTAGTGGCCAGGCGGTCCGTTGTCAACCCCGGCCGGCCGGGGCGGCCGCGAGCGGCAAAACCTTGACCGCGCCCGCGCACGCCCCTACCAGTGAAGCAGGCCGGCACCTTGAAGCTCGTCCTCGCCATCGAACGCTTCGTGGAGCACCTCGCCCTCGAGGCGGGCTATAGCCCGGCCACGGTGGCGGCGTACCGCGGCGACCTGGCGCGCTTCGCCGGCTGGCGCGGCGCCGACACGCCCTTGGCGGCCCTGCAGCCCGGCGACGTGGCCAGTCATGCGCTGTGGCTGGCGTCCTCGGCGGGCCTGGCGCCGCGCTCGCAGGCGCGCGTGCTGAGCGCGCTGCGCTCCTTCCTGCGCTTCCTCGCCGACGAGCGGCTCAGCGACCTCGCCTCGACGGCACGGGTCGCGCGCCCGCGCGCCGGACGTCCGCTCCCCAAAGTCATCTCCGGCGCAGAGGTGGAGCGGCTGCTGGCGGCGCCGCAAGGCGAGCGCCCCGCGGCGCTGCGCGACCGCGCCATGCTCGAGGTTCTTTACGGGGCGGGCCTGCGCGTGTCGGAGCTGTGCGGGTTGGAGGTGGCGGACGTGAACCTCGAAGCGGGCTGGGTGCGCACGACGGGCAAGGGCCGCAAGACGCGCCTGGTCCCGCTGGGAACGCCGGCCCTCGATGCGCTGCGGCGCTGGCTGGCCAGTGGCCGTGCGGCGCTGCTCGGCGCCCGCCGCTCGTCGCACCTGTTCCTCGGGCGCCGGGCCCGCCCGCTCACGCGCCAGGGCTTCTGGAAGCTGCTGCGGCGCTACGCACGCGCTGCGGGCATCACGCGGCCCGTCTCGCCGCACGTGCTTCGCCACTCGTTCGCCACGCACCTGCTCGACGGCGGCGCCGACCTGCGCAGCGTGCAGGCGATGCTCGGCCACGCCGACCTCGGCACGACGCAGATCTACACGCACGTGGCGCGCGCCCGCCTGCGCGACGTGATCGTGCGCCACCACCCGCGCGGCTAGTCGCGCGCGCCCCCTTCGCCCTTGCAGGGCGCGGTGTGCTGGGCTAAGGAAGCGGCGCGATGCGGTTGCTCAATTTCAGCCCGGAGACGATCCTCGAGCATCTGCTCTACTTGCCGCTCTTCATCATCTCGCTGAGCGTGCACGAGTGGGCGCACGCCTGGATGGCGTATCGGCTCGGCGACAACACCGCCAAGCTGCAGGGGCGCCTGACGCTGAATCCGCTGGTCCACATCGATCCGTTCGGCACGATCCTGGTGCCTTTGTTCGCCGGTTTCTTCGGCTGGGCCAAGCCGGTTCCGTTCAATCCGGTGGCGCTGTCGCGCAAGCTGACGATGCGAACCGGCGTCATGCTCGTGGCGCTCGCTGGCCCGATGTCGAACGTGGTGCAGGCCGTCCTCGGCGCGCTCGTTTACGGGGTCCTCGGAGGCATCCAGAGCGTCCTGATGGCCCGCGGCGCGGCGGTCGCCTGGTACCCGGCGTTCGAGGGCTTCGCCCAAAGCTACATCTTCCTCAACTGCGCGCTGGCCGTCTTCAACTTGATCCCCATCACGCCCCTCGACGGCAGCAAGGTGCTGTACGGCGTGCTGCCGCGACGAATGGGCGATGCGCTGCTGGAGAACGAGTTCCTGGCCCGCTACGGTTTCATCATCCTGATGGTGTTGTTCCTGGCGGCGGCGCCGGTCGCGCATGTCCTCATGTGGCCGCGCGACGCGATGGCGCGCCTGCTGTTCAGTCTGGCCGGTTTCATCTCCGGACTCATCGCATGAGCCACGATCCCGAGCGCCCGATGGCGCCGTCGCCGGCCTTGGCCCCGCCCGCGGGATCGTCGCCCGCGCGCGGCGGGGAGGGGGCCACGGCCGCCGCCGGTGCGACCGCCGTCACCGCCGATACCATCGGGAGCCAGTACGGCGCCCCGCCGGTGCACGTGCAGCTTCCGGTCTTCGAGGGGCCGCTCGACCTGCTCCTGCACCTCATCGAGAAGCACGAGCTCGACGTCCTCGACATTCCCATCGCCTTCGTCACCGAAGAGTACCTGCGCTACCTCGACCTGATGCGTATGCTGAATCTCGACGTCGCCGCCGAGTACCTGCTGATGGCGGCCACGCTGGTGCACATCAAGTCGAAGGTGCTGCTGCCGCGCGCGCCCGAAGGCCAGGACGAGCCGGCCGACGGCGAGGGGCAGGACCCGCGCGCCGAGCTGGTGCGGCGGCTGCTGGAGTACAAGAAATACAAGGACGCGGCCGAAGGCCTGGCGGGGTTCGCGCGCCTGGGGCGCGACGTCTTCACGCGCGGGGAAGCCGGCGCCGAGCGCCGCCCCGAGCCGGGGGTCGACCTCTCCATCTTCGACCTCATCGCCGCGCTGGCCGAGGTGCTGAAGAAGGCCAAGATCGACTTGAGCCACGAGGTGGCCATCGAGCGCATCTCCGTGGCCGACCGCGTTCGTGAGATCCTCGAAGGGCTCATTCGCCGCGGCGACCTGGCCTTCACCGACCTCTTCGCGCACGGGACCTTGACGCGATACCGCCTGGTGGTGACGTTCCTCGCCATCCTGGAGATGGCCCGGCTGAAGATCCTGAAGGTGACGCAGATCGACCGTGGCGGGGCGATCTACTTGACGAGCCAGGTGCGCACGGTGGAGGAGGGCACCGCGCGCGTCGGCGCGGCCGTGGCGGCCGGAACGCTGGAGCCGAGCGTGCACGACGTGGACGTGGACAGCGCGTCGGCGGCGCTCTTCGACGAGGGCGACGGGACCCGAGATGGCTGACAACGAGCACGAGCACCGGCACGAGCACGAGGAAGGGCACGAGCAGGACGCGGCCAGCGCGCCCGAGGCTCCGGCCGCGGAGTCCGCGGAGTCGGCGGAGTCGACGGAGTCGACTGTGTCGCACGAGTCGCACGAGTCGCACGAGTCGGACGTGTCGCCCGTGTCGCCCGTGTCGCCCGTGTCGCCCGTGTCGCCCGTGTCGATCGACGAGCTGCTGCGCGCCGACGACCTCACCGAGCGGGCGGTCGGGGACGGTACCGAGCCGGTAGCGCCGCTCGCCGATGCGCCGCTGACGCCCGAGGAGGCCGCGCATCTGCGCGCCGTCTTCGAGGCGATCCTCTTCGTGGCGGATCGACCCGTCACGCTGCGGCAGCTTCGTGAAGTGGCGGCGCGCGACCTGTCGAGCGCGCAGATCAAGGCGGTGCTCGACGAGGCGGAGGCGTGGCTGGCCGGCCACGGCTTCGAGCTGGCCGAGGTGGCGGGCGGCTACCAGCTGCGCTCGTCGTCGCGCGTCGCCGCCGAGGTGGCGCGCTTCCTCCAGGTGAAGCCCCGCCGCCTGTCGCGTCCCGCGCTGGAGACGCTGGCGGTGGTCGCCTACCGCCAGCCCGTCACGAGGGCCGAGGTGGAGAGCATCCGCGGCGTGGACTCGGGCGCCGTGCTGAAGGCGCTGCTCGACCGGCGCCTGGTGCGCATCCTGGGCAAGAAGGAAGAGCCGGGGCGCCCGCTGCTCTACGGCACGACCCGCGAGTTCCTCGAGTTCTTCAACCTGCGTGATCTCCGTCAGCTGCCGACGCTGCGCGAGTTCCACGAGCTGACCGAAGAGGAGCGCGCGCGCGTGGACCGGCTCGCCGAGGACGGGGCGGTGGACGCGGCGTCGCCGGCGGCGCTGGCGGAAGCCGCGGGGGTGGCCGGCGCGGCCGCGGCCGCGGCGGAAGGCACGGAAGAGTAGCGCCGCCCGCCGCGCGCGCCCGCCCACCGACGATGCCCGAGCTTCGCCTACAGGTCATCCTCGCCCGTGCCGGCGTGGCCTCGCGCCGCGCCGCCGAGGCGCTCATCCGCGAGGGCAGCGTGACGGTGAACGGCAAGACGATCACCGACATGGGCGTGAAGGCCGATCCCGAGCGCGACGAGATCGCCGTGCGCGGCCAGCCCCTCGGCGACCCGCCGGAGAAGGTGTATCTGCTGCTGTACAAGCCGGCGGGGTGCCTGACGACGCTGAAGGACCCGGAGGGGCGGCGCGTGGTGCACGATCTGCTGCCGGCGTTCGCCCGCGAGGCGCGCCTCTTCCCGGTCGGGCGGCTGGACTGGGACACGGAGGGAGCGCTCATCCTGACGAACGACGGGCCGCTCGCCAACGCGCTCGCCCATCCGCGCTACGGCGCGCCGCGTGCCTACCACGTGAAGCTGAAAGGACGGCTTGGCGAGGAGGACGCGCTACGCTGGCTCGAGGGCGCGCGGCTGGAGGACGGGCTCGCTCGCGCCGACACGGTTGAGATCCTGCGGCGCACGCGCGACGCCGGCCACACGTGGCTGGAGGTGACGCTGCACGAGGGGCGCAACCGCGAGGTGAAGCGGCTGGCGGGCGCGCTCGGCCAGACGGTGCTGAAGCTGCGGCGGCCGATGTTCGCGGGGTTGACCGTCGAGGGCATGCGGCCCGGCGACTGGCGGTTGCTGGAGGACCACGAGGTGGACGGGCTGCGCCGCCAGGTGAAGAAGGCCGGCGTGGCCGCGGGCGTCGACGAGACGCGCACGACCCTGCCGCGACGCGGCGCGCGCGCGGCGCGGCGCGGCGGCGCCCTGCCGCCGAACCTCTTTACCGCCGAGGCGCCCGCGCGAGGCGCCCGGCGCGGCCCCCGCGCGCGCCGGAATCGCTTGACAGGCCGCTGAGCGGGGGCTATCAAACGCCCCGGTTCACTGCGGGGTGGAGCAGCCTGGTAGCTCGTCGGGCTCATAACCCGAAGGTCGTAGGTTCAAATCCTACCCCCGCTACCAACACGGGTCCGGCCGTCAGGCCGGGCCCGTTTTTCTGTGTGGTGGTGAATACGGCTCGTGGCGTCACACCGCGCCGCGCTCCTCGGCTCGACTCAGAGTCTGAATCAGGGATGTGACTCTTTCCCCAAAGTCGGAGGCGACGTCTTCGTCGTGCCAGAGCGGGGCGTCGATCCCGAAGCCGAGGCGCCGCGCCGCGTTCCTCGGCTCGACTCAGAGGACGTGAATCGTTCCCTAAGTCGGAGGCGACGCCTTCGGCGTGCCTCGACTCAGCGCGGGGCGCGCCAGCGGTTCAGGCGGCGCGGCCAGGCGGTGGCGCGCGCGCTGGAGGCGAGCGTGCGGGCGAGGGCGCGTAGGACGTCGGCGGCCCAGGGGAGGGCGGGATCGGGGGCAAGGTCGGCCCGGCCGTCGGGCTGCACGACGAGGTCGAGTGGCTCGTCGCGGTCGGGCCAGACGACGGTGGCACGGTAGCGTGCTGCGCCGGACGGGTCGGCGGGCGCGACCAGGTCGAGCAGGAAGCGCGCGCCGTGGCGCGGGCGCAGGCTCGCCGCCGCCATCGTCAGGCCTCGTCGGGCCAGTGCGAGAGGCCGACGCGGTTGCCGGCCGGGTCGCGCGCGTAGAGCGTGAAGCGTGTCTCGTCGGTCACGGGGTGGCCGGCGGCGGCGAGGCGCGCACGCCACACTTCGCGGGCCGCCCGATCGATGGCGAGCACGAGTGCGCGTGGCGCGGCGGGCGGACCCGGCTCGATCATCAGGATGGCGTCGCCGAGCGCGAGCCACACGCTGCCGGCTTGGGGCGCGCCGCCAGAGTCCGCGGACGTCGAGGCGTCCCCGGCGCTCCTGCCGCTGCTCGCGCCGCCCGCGTCCACCGGCGTCGAGGCGCCGCCGGGGCCTGCGCCGTCCGCGTCGCTACCCGCGTGCTCGACGTCCGGCGTGGCGCGGCGCGCGGGGCCCAGGTGCAGCACGTCGCGGTAGAAGGCGGCCACGCGCGTGACGTCCGAGACGCCGAGGGCGACGTGGTGCAGCGCCGGCTTTCCTTTTCTCATCGCGGCGGCAAGAATGGCAGCCGCCCCGTGGCCGCGCAACGCGTCGATTGCCCGCACGTGCCGCCCTGCGGCGGCTGCCCGCTCATCGCGCTCGATTTCGAAGCGCAGGCGCTCCGCAAGCGCGCGCTCGTCGAGGATGCGCTGCGCCGCTTCCCTGCCCTGGCGGGCGTGGAGGTGGCGCCGCTCCTGCGCGCGCCAGCTCCGACCGGGTACCGCACGCGCGCCAAGCTCGCCGTCAGCGGCGCGCGCGTCGGGCTCTACGCGACCGGGACGCACGACGTCGTGGATATCCCCGGCTGCCGCGTTCTCGCGCCGGGTCTCGTCGCGGTGGCGGACGTAGTGCGCGGCGCGCTGCGAGCGGCGGCCGAAGGGACGGCAGGAGCGCTGCGGCACGTGGACCTGCGCTGGTCGAGGGCGCAGGGTCAAGCGCATGTGACTCTTGTCGTCGAGGCGCCTTCCCGTGCGACCGTGCCGGGCGAGGCGACGCGCGCCGGTCCCCCCGGCGTGCCCCTCGCGGACGCGCCGCCCTGGCTGGTCGAGCTCGCGGCGGCGTTGATGCGCAGCCCGCTGGTGGCTGGGGTCGGCGCACGCGAGACGGGGAGGGGACCGACGCCGCGGGCGCTGGCGGGCGAGACCCGCCACCTCGCGGGGGAACCGACGCTCCTCGAACGATTCGGCGGGGTGACGTTCCGGTTGTCGCCGGGAACGTTTTTCCAGGCCGACCCGGGGGCGGCGGAGCTGCTGTTGCCGCTGCTGGCTGCGCACCTGGCGGACGGCGCGCCCGGCGAGCACTTGTGGGACCTATACGCGGGGGCGGGCGCGCTGGCAATCCCGCTCTGGCGCGCCGGCGCCGCGGCGTGCGTGACCGCGATCGAGTCGGTGGCGGCGGCGGTCGCGGACGGCCGCGCCGCTGTCGCCGGGACGGCGCCCACGGGCGACAGCGAGGCCGCCGGCCAGGCGGACGTGCGCTTCGCCGAGGCGCGCGTCGAGGACATGCTCGGCGAGGAGCTGCCGGCCGAGCGGCCCGACCGCGTGATCCTCGATCCGCCGCGCCGCGGCGTGCCGGCGGGCGTGCTCGCCGCGGTCGCCGCCCTCGGTGCGCCCCGCGTGGCGTACGTCTCCTGCGCGCCGTTGACCCTGGCGCGCGACCTGGACGTGCTGCGTCTCCACGGCGTGCGCGCGGTCCGCGTCGTGCCGATCGACCTCTTCTCACTGACCGACGAGGTCGAGGCCGTGGCGCTGCTCGAGCCGGCGCCCCTGCCGCCGCCGGAAGTTGTTTGGCAAGGCCGCGACGTGCTGTGCGTGAACAAGCCCGCCTCGCTGTCGACCGAGTTCCCTCCGGGCCGCTCGCTGGTCGCGCGCGTGCGTGCGCTGCCCGGCGGTGCGGGCGCGGGCATGTCGCCGGTGCATCGCCTCGACCGCGGCACGAGCGGGCTTCTCTTGTTCGCGCGCGGCGACGCGCTTCGCCGCCTGGGGGCCGCGTTGGAAGCGCGCACGCTGCACAAGGAGTACCTGGCGCTGGTGCGGGGCATCCCGCACCAGAAGGGCAAGGTGGACCGCGCCCTGCGCGATCGCACCGACGGCCGCGAGCGCGCCGCGACGACCCGCTACGTGCGCGAGCGCGTCGTCGGTGGCCACGCGCTCCTGCGGCTGCGCCTGGAAACCGGGCGCTTCCATCAGATCCGCCGTCACTTGGCCGGCATCGGCCATCCGGTGGTGGGCGACGCCCGCCACGGCCATCCGCCGACGAACCGACACTTCGCGGAGTCGCTCCTGCTGGCGCGGCCGTTCCTACACGCCGCCGTTCTCACGCTCCCGGCCGAGGCTGCCGGTGGCTCGTCGCGCGGGGCGCCGCTGCGGCTCGAGGCGTCGCTGCCGCCGGAGCTGCGGCTCGTGCTGGAGCAGCTGGAGGCGCGCGAGGCGCGCGGCGCGCGCTCGTGAGCGGCGCGCACGGCGGCAGCCGCGGCGGCGGCGCCAAACGCGAAGGGACGGACGGCGCGGCGGGAAACGGTGACGGGGAGGGCGACGCGTTGCGCGTGCCGCTGGACGGCGTGCTGGACCTGCACACCTTCGCCCCTGCCGACGTGCCTGACCTCGTGCCGGAGTACTTGGCCGCCTGCCAGCAGGCCGGCGTACTGGCGCTGCGCATCATCCACGGCAAAGGGCGGGGCACGCTCCGGCGCATCGTCCATGCCGCGCTGGCGCGCCATCCGGCGGTGGCCCATTTCGCGCTCGACGCCAACTGGGGAGCGACGGTGGTGACGCTCCACCCGCGCGATCCTACTTCCCGAGGATGAGGATGGCGATGAGCTCGATGATGATCAGCACGACGACCGTCAGCTCCAGGAGGTTCGCGCGGCTGGCGTCGGCCTGGTCGTTCAGAAGCGAAGCGATGCGGTCGAGCGTAGCAAGCTTGCGGTCGAGCGACGCCCGCCAGCGCGGCAGCCCGAACGCCTCCACCGCCGCGAGGTAGACCTTCGCCAGGAACGGGTCGCCGACGATCTTCAGGGCGTTCTCGCTCTTCTCGGTGACGTCGAGCACGTCGAGCAACAGCAGCATGGCGCTGCGCGCCAGCGCACGGTACGGGTGGCGCAAGCCCAGCATCCTCTCGCCCAGTCGCACGCGCCGATCGCCCACCGCGTCGTACAGTCGGTCCAGCTCGCGGTCGAGGAACTCGTCGTACACGCGCAGCTCCAGCAGCTGCGCCGTCGCGAACTCCAGGATGTCGGGGATGTCCGACTCCTCCGCGGGCATCAGCACTAGCGCCGCGTTCCAGTCGATCACGGTCAGGTCGTCCGCCGTGTAGCTCAGGGCCGGCGAGAGAATGCTGGCGCGCTCGCTCGCGTGCAATCGTCCGGGGTCCGGCTCGAGCAGCAGCAGGCGCGCCACCTCGGCGTGCTCGCGCACGTCGTCGGCCTCCAGGGCGGGCTCCAGCGCCTGCAGCAGGAACACCGTGTAGTCCTCGGCCGTGGCGGCGCGGCGGGGCTCCTTCACCGCCGGGCCTACCAGAGCCGCGAGCTCGCTGGCGAGGCGGTCGCTCAGCGCCGCCACCTTGTCCGCCGCCGAAGTGCCCAGCTCGCCGGACCAGCGCACCAGCACGTCCCAGGGTGTCCCCTCGGGGATGGCCAGTCGGAGCGCCACCGACACGACCCCGAAGTCGAAGACGCGGCCGCGCGCCGTGCCGGAGAGCGTGGCGCCCGCCAGCGGCAGCTCCACGCCTCCCAGCGACGCCCACAGCGGCGGCGTCTGCACCACGATGCCGCGCATCGGCCGCAGCCCTACCCGCGCCGCCGCGTCCTTCCGCGCGCTCAGCAGCGCGTGGGCGCGCGCCAGGTCGATCTCTTCGCCGACGTCGTAGAGGCGATAGAGGAACACGTGGCCGCGCGCGATGCGGATCTCCGCCCCGGCGCCGCCCGCGCCGCGCGGCTCACCCATGGCGCGCGTCGATCGGCTGCATCCGGCCCGCTCAGATCGGCCCCTTCGGCGCGGCCGTGCGCGGCTTGTCGTCGATCTCCCAGCCGCTGGTGGCGGGGGCGCTGCTGCCGGGCGCCGCGGTGGCGGGGGCGGCCGACCGGGGCACCGTCCCGGGCGGTGCCTTGGTGGCGACGGGCGCCGGCGCGTCGTCTCCCGACGCCGAGCGCAGGTACTCGAGGCAGCGCAAGTTCGTGGTGAGCTTCGCGGTGGAGGCGCGCGCGCGCGCCTTGTTGCAGTCGAGGGCGCCCTTGGTGTCGCGGAAGATGGCCTTGAACGTGCCGGCGCCGCCGGCGCACAGCACCTCCGACCAGAGCTTGCAGGCGCCCTCCGCTTCGGCGCGCGGCAGCTCGCCGACTCGCTCGGCGGTGATCTCCAGCTCCCGCAGCGCGTCCTCGGGGTGCTTCACCACCAGCCGTCCGCCCGCGGCCAGCACCGCGCGAAGATCGAGCGGCACCATGCCGATTTCGTCGTGAACGCCCTCGGGGTCGAGGTCCCACACCAGCACGTCGATGAACTGGTCGTCGTCGAACAAGAAATATGTTTCGATAGGGCGTGTCCACGCCGGAGCGTCCGTGTCGTGCAGCACTTCGGTCTCGTACTTGCGCCCGTAGATGTCGATCACGGCGATCGGGTCGGGGTCGGCGCCGTCGGCGGGGCCCAGCGCCACCGGGTCGGTCTTGCCCTCCTTCTTCGACCCGAACAGGCCGCCCAGCTTCTTGGCGACCTTGCTCGTGCCCTCGCCCGCCTTGTCCCAGAGCCGGCCGTCGTCGGTGGGCGTGATGACGGCCCGCGCGATGCCGATGCGATAGACGCCGGGGTCGGGAGTCGGCGGCTCGCGGCACGCGGCAGCAGCGAGGGCCGCGACCGCGGCGGCGAGCGCGAGACGTGGCGGCGCGGTCACGCCCCCCAGTATAGTCTCGCCATGACGCCGGCGTCGAACGAAGCGAGCGAGCGGGCGTCGCTCGGAGTGACGCGCCCGTGAGAGAGGTGACGCCCAACGCGGAGCGCGCGCTGGCGCTCTACACGCGGCTGCGCGCGGGCGGGGCGCGCGTGACCGAGGCCGCCCGGCTGCTCGTGCTGGCTCTGTACCTCGACCCCGGCAGCGCCGTGGGACTGGGCGGTCGCGGCCGTCTCGGGACGCTGCTCGGTGGGCGCTTGGCCGAGCTGGTGCGCTCCGAGCTGGCAGCGGCCGTGCATTGGCTGCGGCCGCCACCGGCGGGCGCCGCCGCCTCTGCCCGGTCCGCCGCGGCGCCGGAGGCCGGCGATGCGCTCGTCGCCGACGCCGCCGCGCTGGCCGCTCAGGAGGGCGCGCCGCTCACCACCCGCCACCTGGTGCTGTCCGCCTGGCGGCAGATGCGCGGCGGCGACATCGGTCGCGTGGCGCCTTCGCGCCTGCTGCTGGCGCTGGCGGGTGGCGACCCCACCCTGGCGCGGGCGCTGTACGCCGAAGTGGTGGCCCGTCCGCTGCATCCGCCGCGCGCGCTCACTGCGGAAGAGCGCGCCGCCTGGGAGCACAGCGTGTTGGTCGTCCCCGGTTGGGACGTGCCCGAGCCACCCTTGCTTGTGACAGGTTGAAGCGCCCGGAATCATAAGTCACTTGATCCCGGAGGGCGTTCGGGGACATCGTATGGCGTGCCCACGCCGAGGGCAGCTCACAGGAGACCTAACCTTCATGACCTACGTCGTCGCGGAGCCGTGCGTCAACTGCAAGTACACCGACTGCGTCGCGGTGTGCCCCGTCAACTGTTTCTACGAAGGGGTGAACTTCCTCGTCATCCATCCCGACGAGTGCATCGATTGCGGCGCGTGCGAGCCGGAGTGCCCGACCACCGCCATCTTCGAGGAGAGCGAGCTGCCGGAGAAGTGGAAGGAGTGGACGCCGCTGAACGCCGAGTACGCCAAGAAGTGGCCCAACATCGATGCCCAGAAAGAGGCGATGCCGGGGGCCGACGACTGGAAGGCCGTGGAAAACAAGCGCGACAAGTTCGACCCCGCGCCGTTCGCCGGATAAGCGGCATGATGCGCGCGCGCAGCGGTGTCGTGCCGGCGATCGTCCTGGCGTTGGTCGTGCTCGGTGGCGCCGCCGCGCACGCCGACGCGGCCGCGCCCGCGGCGGGGACCGGCGCGCCGGTTGCCTTGCCGGCCGTGGAGATCCCTCCGGAGGCCGAAGGCCCTCCGGAGGTGCCCACCACCATCGAGGAAATGGGCGCGGCTCACGAGGCGCTACGGCGGCGGCTCGTGGACGTTTTCAAGGACGCCAAGGAGCGGCTGGACTCGCTCGACGCAGACACGCGCCGCATCCACGAGGAGCTGGCCAAGCTGGAGACGCTGGTCGGAGATCTGCGCGTGCGCAGCGACACGACCGAGATGTTCCTCGACAAGCGCATCCCCGAAGCCAACGCCGTCTACAACGTCGCCACGAGCATCGCCGTCATCATGGGCATTCTGCTCGCGGTGTTCCTGGGCATTTCGTTCATGTTGCAGCGCGACATCCGGCGCGACATCGACAGCGTGCTCACGCACACGCAGGATCGCACGATCGAGCGCGTGGAAGACTCGCTGCGCATGTTGAAGGCGCGCACCGACGAGGCGCTCGAGCGCTCCCTCAAGAGCATCGAGTCCGCGTCGGAGGCCGAGGCCACGGCCCTCAGCCTGCGCACCGCGCGAACCGAGGTGGACGGGCTGCGTGGAGATCTCCCGGGGCTGAAAGAAGCGGTGGAGCGCCTGCGCCGCGACCTCGATCATTACGCGCGGCTCGAGCAGGCCGACAAGAATCCGCGCGTTCTGCTGGTGGCGGCCGAGACGGCACGCACGCATGGCGAGGCCATCCTCTACCTCGAGCAGCTGGTGGATCTGGAAGCCTCGCCGGACGTGCTGTTCAGCGCGGCGGCGCTGGCCCATCAGGAGTTCAAGAGCGTGCCGCTCGCCATCAGCCTCTACGAGAAAGGGCTGGAGAAGGCGAAGGACCGCGTGAGCGCGCGGGCCGTCTACCTGTCGCTGCTGGCGTTCATGCCCGAGAGGCGCGACGCGGCGAAGGCGGAGCTGCTGGCGCTGGCGCGCAAGTACCGCGACGACACGATCTACGCCTGCCTCTTCAATTTCTTCATCCGCGCCGGCGACGAGGTCGGCCACCGCGACGCCGCGCGCGCGCTGCTCGAAGGCGGGAAGGCGAGCGCCATCGTGCACCGCAACCTGGCGCTGGCGCTGTCCAAGACCGGCGGCGACGTGGCGGAGGTGACGCGCAGCTACGATGAGGCGGTGCGGCTGGACGAGACGGGTGAGTCCGTCTCTGCATACGTGGAGTGGCTGAGCGAGCAGGGGCGACACGCGGACGCGGAGGCGGTGATACGGGCCGCCCTGCGCAAGGAGCCGCTCAACCACGAGTGCCGCGTGCTGCTAGGACGCGTGCGCTGGGGTGTGGGGGATCTCGCCGGGGCGCGCGCCGAGTACCAGAAGGTCGTGGACCACGGGGGCGAGGCCGACCCGCTCAGCGCACGCGCCGCGCGTATCGGGCTCGAGGAGGTGGCGATGGCCGAGCTTGATCGCGGCGCGGGGCCCAAGTGACCGCCGGCGCCGGCACGGGCGACTCGGCCGCCATCGGCGTCGCCGCCGTCGCCGCCGCCGCGCCCGCCGCCGCCTCCGCCACGCCGCGGCCCACGGTGGTCAGCCGCAACCCCGCGACCGGTGACGTGCTCGGGGAGGTGCCGGTGCACGGGCCCGCCGAAGTGCGTGCCGCCGTGGAGCGTGCCCGCGGGGCGCAGCGCGGCTGGGCCACGCTGCCGGTCAAGGAGCGCGGGGAGATCCTGCAGGAATTCCGGCGTCGCCTGGTGGCGCGCGGGCGCGAGATGGCCGAGCTCATCTCGCGCGAGCAGGGCAAGACGCTACCGGAAGCCTACACGCACGACATCCTCACCATCCTCGACCTGACGCGCTACTACGGGTCGCGCGCGGCGAAGGTGCTGGCGCCGCACAAGATCCCCCTGCACCTGCTCAAGCACCGCCGCTCCTACGTCCATTACGTCCCGCGCGGCGTCGTCGGCATCATCGCGCCCTGGAACTTCCCGCTGGCGATCCCCTTCGGCGAGACGATCATGTCGCTGCTGGCCGGGAACGGCGTCGTCCTCAAGCCGTCCGAGCACACGCCGCTCATCGCGCTCAAGGGCAAGGAAATTCTCGACGAGGCGGGCGTGCCGCCGGACTTGGTGCAGGTGGTGACGGGATACGGTGAGACCGGCGCGGCCCTGATCGACGGGGGCGTCGACATGGTCATCTTCACCGGCAGCGTACGTACGGGGCGGCGCGTGGCCGCCGCCTGCGGCGAGCGGCTCATCCCCTGCACCGTGGAGCTAGGCGGCAAGGCCGCGGCAGTGGTCTGCGCCGACGCCGACCTGGAGCGCACCGCGCAGGCGCTGGTGTGGGGCGCCTTCGCCAACAGCGGCCAGGTTTGCGCCTCGGTCGAGCGCGTGTACGCGCACGCGGCCGTGCACGACCGGCTCGTGGACCGCGTCGCCGAGCTGGCGCGAAAGCTGAAGCAGGGATCCGGGCTCGAAGACGGCGTCGACGTCGGCCCGATGTGCTGGGACAAGCAGGTCGAGATCGTCGAAGAGCACGTGCGCGACGCCGTGGCCAAGGGTGCGCGCGTGGTCACGGGAGGCCAGCGCGCCGTTCCCGGCGGGCAGATGTTCCAGCCGACGGTGCTGGTGGGCTGCGACATGACGATGAAGGTCATGCGCGAGGAGACGTTCGGCCCGCTCATGCCCTTCATGAAGGTGGCGTCGGAGGACGAGGCCGTGGCGCTGGCGAACGACTCGCACCTCGGCCTGCTCGGCTACGTCTTCAGCGACGACCGGGCCCGCGCGCGCCGACTGGCGGAGCGCGTGGAGGCCGGTACCGTGATGGTGAACGACGTCCTGGCGACCTACGGGGCACCGGAGACGCCGTGGGCCGGCGTCAAGCAGAGCGGTCTGGGTCGCGTGCACTCCGACGACGGCCTGCGCGATCTCTGTCAGGCCCGCCACGTGAACACCGAGCTCGTCCGCCTGATGGACCGCGAGCTCTGGTGGTTCCCTTACACCCCCAAGCGCTTCCAGCGCATCGTCTCAGCGGTCAAGCTGATCTTCGGTTAGCGCCGCCGCGCCGGTGCGGAGGTAGACTGGCGTCGCGGCTCCCCGCGGCGGCGAGGGGCGGAGCCCGCCCGAGCGAAGGCCGGCCTGGCCAGCCCGCTAGGAGGAGCCCTTCTCGGAACGCTTAGTGGGGAGGGGGGGAGAGCGCGGCGACGGGGTCGCGCGCCTAGATGCCGGTCCACAAGACGGCCACGCCGGGCGCCATCTCGTCGATGAACTTGTAGGCGTTCGCGCGCGCAGGCTCGCGGGCGTGGATCTCGGCGTCGGTCATCAGGATGATCACCTTGCCCGACGACTTGTCCCAGTCCATCTTCGCCGCCTCGGCGATACCGTCGTATTGCCCCTCGGGCGTGTCGCCGCCGCCGTCGTTGTTCATCTTGTCCATGCCGTCCATCAGCGCTCCGGCGTCCGAGGTCAGACCGGCCATCGTCTTGGCCACGTACTCGTCGCCCTCGTCGCGGTGCGACACCACCCCGATGCGGTTACCGGCGTCGAGGAACGGCGAGAAGTCGCGCTTCATCGTCTTTAGCGTGCTGATGACCCAGCCCGTCGAGCAGCAGCCCGTCGAGTCGACGATGAAAACGACGTCGAACTTCTTTCCCTTCGCCAGCGACGAGCTGCCCGAGCTGATGTCGTCCAGCAGCTTTTTCAGCTCGGTGCGGAACGCGTCTTCGTCGGCCGCCTTGATGCGCTCGCCGTGGGTGACGTTGCTGATGAGGTCGTCGATCGAGTCGGAGCCGGCCTCCGCGCCGTGCCCGGTGAGCTTGGCGCCGTCCTTGATGCCGCCGCCGCCGCCGCCCAGGTCGAGCCCGCCGCCGCCCCCGCCGCCCCCGCCGCCGTCGGGCTTCGGCATCGCGCCGCCCATCATGCCCATCATCATCATCGGCAGCGTGTCTTTGCCTTCCTTCTTCGCCCACTTCACCATCTTGCCGAGCAGGTCCTCGCTGATGTCCACCGTCAAGACGGCGTCGTTGCCCTTGGCCTCCAGCGTGTAGGACTCGACGACGTCCTTCATCCAGGGCATCGCTTCGCCCGCGTCCTTGGCCGACTTCTTGTACTCCTTCGCCGCCTTCTCCATCCCCTCGACCACGTCGGACGCCTGCTCCTTCTTCTCGAAGCCGATCTTGGCCACCACCTTCACGCCCTTGGCCAACAGCAGCGACGCGGCGAAGTCGACGGCGTCATCGAGCCCCTTCACGGGCCCCGCCTTCATGCTCTTCTGCATCTCCTCGGTCACGGCGCCGGCGAGGTAGGCCGCAGCCCCGCTCTCGACCTTCTTCAACGCGGCCGCGAGCTCCTTGTTCTCGGCGGCGCTCTTGCCCTTGCCGCCCTTGAGCTCCAGCATCGCGTCGATGAAGTCGGGCGAGCCGACGATCAGCGTCTTCTTGTCCAGGAACGCGAACTCCATGTCCTTCGCCTTGTAGACCTTGACGCCCTTCACCTCGTCCTTGTCGAGGTCGGTCTTGCTCTCCTCCTCGAAGTAGTCCACCAGCTTGCTTTCGTCGAACTCCGCGCCGGTGACGATGGCGGCGCCCTGCGGGTCGCCCTTCTCGGGCATCGTGAAGCCCCACGTCACCGTCTGGATGTCCTTCAGCGGGTCCAGCCCGGTCTTCTTGGTGAACTTCTTGAGCTTGTCCTGGACCTCCTCGAGGCCGGCCTTCACGGCGTCGTCCTTGGCGAACGTCTTGACGAGGTCCTCGCCGGCGCTCCACAGCGGCGTGCCCTTCGACTTCGACATGTCGAAGCCGCCGACCACCGCGGTGTCGTCCGGGAACATCTTGAGCGCCGCGCCGCCGCCGCCGCCGCAACCGGCCAACAGCCCCACGGCGACAAGCGCCGCGACACGGGTCCGACAAATGATCTGCTGCTGCACGTTGCACCTCCGTCTGGGCCCCTTATACGTCAGGACGGCCCGCTGCCTACCCGGTTTGCGACTTGCCGTCAATGGAAACCGTCGTGCGCCGTCAACGGCACGCGGCGGGGAACTTGAACTTCGGCATCGACTTGTAGGCGTCGGCCGCCTTCTTCATGGCGTCGAGCCCGGAGCTGCAGGCCGTTTCCGCCGAATCGCCCTTCATGCCGGCCATCGTTTTGGCCGAGTCCTCCATCGCCTTGGCGGCGTCGGCCGCGCCGGGGAAGTCGGACACCCGGTAGGCGTCCGCCAGGGCGCGGATGCACCGCACGTAGGCGGTGCAGGCCGGCCCGCCGCCTCCTCCGGCCCCGGTGTCCGAACCGCCGTCATAGGGCACGTCGTCGTCCCCGCCGCCGTCGTCCCCCTCGCCGTACAGGCCCTCGCCGTCCCCGTCGCCGGATCCGTCCGCCCCCTTGCCCGGTGCCGCGTAGGGCAGCCCCGCCGCCCCGCCTGCCCCACCGCCGCCGGCCATCGCCGCCGCCCGCTCGCGCATGCCGCGCAACATCAGGTCCAGCAGCCCCTCGTTCACCGCCACGCGCAAAACGGCGTCTCCCTTGCCGCTGAACCCCTCGCGCAGCACCAGGTCGAGCCCATGATCCGTCTTCAGCGACGCCACCAGGTGCACCACGTCGCCCATCCACTTGCCCGTGGCGACCCAGAGCTTGCTGCGCAGGGCGTCGTCCACTTCGGCCGCGGCGAACAGGCTGGCGCCCCGCTCGACCTTGCGCAGCGCCGCCTTCAGCTCCGGCCGCGTCTCGCCGGCGCCGCGCGCCTTGCCGCGCGCGATCGCCAACATCTCCTTCACTGCGTCCCCCGACGTGGCCGCCACCAACGTCCAGGAATCGACGAAGCAGGCGACCAGCACCACCTTGTCGCCGCCTTTGTCCCGCAGCGAATAGAGGCGCGCCCCGTCCACCACCTCCGGAACGAGCTTCGTGCCTTCCTTTTCCTCGTACCAGTGCACCAGGGCCACCTCGTCGAAGTGGCGCGCCTTCACCACAAGGGCCACCATCGGGTCGCCGCCGGCGTCGCTCAGCTCCGCCCCGACGACCACCGCGAGCAGATCCCGGTTCACGTCGAACCCCGTCTTCTTCTCGAAGTCGGCCAGGTCCGACTTCGCCTCGTCGTACTTCGCGCCGGCGCCCGGCATCGACGACACCGTCTTGGTCATGTCCTCGCCGGCGGCCCAGGCGGGCGTGTCCTTGCTCAGGACGACGTCCAGCCCGACGACGAGGTTGGTCTTGGCGGGGAGTAGTCGAACAGGGCCGCTCCAGCGGGGGGCGCAAGCCGCGCCCCCGCTGGCGGCGTACAGCAGGAAGCAAAAGGAGAGGATGCTACGAACGGGACTGCCTCATTTGCATTCGTCGGGGAACTTGAACTTCGGCATCGACTTATAAGCGTCCGCCGACTTCCTGAGGGCGTCGAGCCCCGCGGTGCAGCCGGCGTCGGCGCCAGCGCCCTTGGCCTCGAGCATCATTTTCGCCGAGTCCCTCATCGCCTTGGCGGAGTCCTTGGCACCGGGGAAGTCGGCCTCCTCGTAGGCCTTGCCGAGCGCTTCGACGCACTTGCCGTAGGCCTCGCAGCCGCCGCCGCCGCCGCCGCCGCCGCCCTCGTCCTTGCCCTTGTCGGACTTCTCGTCCTTGTCCTTGTCGCCCTTGTCCTCGTCCTTGTCCTCGTCCTTGTCCTTCTTCTTCTTGTCCTTGTCCTCGTCCTCGTCGTCGTCGCCCTTCTTCTTCTTCTTGTCCTTGTCGCCGGACTCGACCTTGCACTCCTTCGGGACGTCCTCACCGGCGGCGTCGATGAGCGTCACGAAGCCCTCGAGGGTGTCGGCGCACTGATCCTTGTCCTTCATCTTGTCGACGCCATCACAACTGTCCTCGTCGAACCCCTTGAGGTCGTCCATCTTCGCCATCTTCTTGCAGCAATCCGCGAGCGCCTTGCACTCCTTGGGTCCCCCGCATCCAACGAGGAACGCGAACGCGATAGCCAGGCCCGTCAAACTGTACAGTCTCATTTGAGCTCTCTCCTCTTCCCGAAGGAATGGCACGATAATCACACCTTGCTTCCCGGCCGCCTCCCTACCAGCAGTTCGGCCGGCGAGTCAAACGGAAATCACTCCCTCACGTGGCGGTCGGTCCCCAGGTGATGGGGATCGTATAGGTTTCAGCATCGTGTCGCGCGTTTGTGGCGTCGAGCACGTCGTCTAGCGCGCCACCGAACAGCCAGAACAGCTCCGGGTTGGCCACCATCGCCGACTTCAGCTGGACGAAGCGCTGCACTACGCCGCCCGACAGGTCGCCGGTGGGCGGCCACGACGGCGCCGCTTTGCCCCCTCCGCGCAGCACGGTCACGGCGCTCTTCAGCGACGCGTCGCCCAGCGCTTCGAGCACGCCGCAGAGCCCGTTGACCACCCGCAGCGCCTCCATCGTCGCCTCGGTGAGGCGCCCCTCGATTCGCCGGGACTCGCGCCCGCGCTTCAGCTCGAAGAACCGCAGGGGGATGCCGCGCATGCGCTGCTCGGCGTCCGCCATCGCGGCGTTGGTGCGCGCGACCATCCACTGGCCGACCAGCGCCGTTCCGCGGGCCAGCAGGGCACGCCGCGCCGGCGGCGCCTTCTTCAAGATCTGTGGGTCGCCCAGGCTCTCCCCCGACAGCTCCATGAAAAGGAGGAACGCCAGCAGCCCGCGCACCGGGTCGACCTCCTTGAGCACGAACGTCTCCAGCTTGGGGAAGTCTTTCTCCTCGCCCACGCTGATGAGCAAGGCGGCGGCCTCGTCGACCAGCCCGCCCAGCTTCTTGCCCTCGAACTGCTTGGCCACCCTAGCTCCTCCGGCGCCGCACGGGGACGGAACGTAGCACGAGCCACCAGAGCGGTGCCAAGAGCCCGCGCGCCGCGCCGGTCACGGGGGCTTGACTTCCGGCGCGACCTAACGCGCGGCCGCAGCGTCAATCAGCGAGGCGGACGTGTCAACGAGGTGAGGACGGGGAGCGCCGCGGGGAAGAGCTCGAACGTCGCCGGCAGGCGGCCGGCGCTCTCGCCCTCTACTTCGATCAGCACGGGCGTCGGGTCGTCGCCCGCCGGCGCCGCCTCGATGCGGCGGCCGCGGCGCAGGGTCACGCCGGGCACCTGCGCGACGGTGCCGTCGTAGAGGCGCTTGCTCTGCGTGATGAAGCCCCAGAGCCGGATGTCGCCGAGCACGGTGACGTCGAAGACGCCGTCGAGCGGGTCGGCCCCGGGGCAGACTTGCATGCCGGCGCCGAAGTAGCGCCCGTTGCCGACAGCGAGTGTGTTGACGACCACCTCTTCGGGCTCGCCGCCGTCGACGCGCAGGCGCACGGGACGGTTGCGCCAGCCGAAGAAGGCGCGGAGCGTCGCGATCGTGAACGTCAGCCGGCCGCCCAGCGCCTTGGGCATGTGGTGCGTGTGCTCGACCACCACGCCCGACTGCCCGCAGCTGGCGATGTTCACGAAGAGTCGCGGCGCGCCGCCGGCCGGCCACACGCGCCCGACGTCGAGCCGCGGCGCCGGCTCCGCGCGCCCCAGCAGGCGCCCCAGCTCCTCGGCGGCGGCGAGCGTGTCGGCGGGCAGGCGCAGCGTCTTGCGGAAGTCGCCGCCGGTGCCGAACGGGAGCTGCGCGAAGATCGCGCCTTCGCGCAACGGCAAGGGCGGCGCGGCGGGATCGTCTCCCGGCGCGGCGAAAAAGCCGTTGAGCACCTCGTTGACGCTGCCGTCTCCGCCGAGCGCGACGACCACGTCGGCGCCGTCCCGCAGCGCCTGACGCGTGAGGTGCGTCGCGGCGCCAGGGGCGTCGGTGAGCTTTTCCTCGAGGTCGGCGGCGGCGACGCCCAGCCGCTCGGCGACCTGCGCGCGCAGCGCCGGCCAGCGGCGGCCGGCGCGCCCGCCGGCGGCGCGCGGGTTGACGATCACGACGATGCGGGTGCTTTTCATTTAATGGATGCGTCCGGGCGTGGTAACGATTCGGAAGCGGACCATAACAGAAGCGGCGCGCGCGGGCGGAGCGAAGTGGCCGCGGCGCGCGGACACTACCCGAACGGGTGTGTTGCGGGGCCAGAACCGTGTGGTTATGGTACGCGAAGTCTCGGCAGCGAACGCGGCTGGACGGACGAAAGAAGGGCATCCATGAGCGATCGAAGCGAGCGGGGCATCGGCGAGCGGCGCGACGACCTCGACTTCCCGGAGGAGATCGGCATCCTCCCGGTTCGGAACACCATCCTATATCCCGGCCTGATCATCCCGCTGGCGGTCGGGCGCTCCGGCTCCGTGCGCCTGCTCGAAGAGGTCAACAAGGAGGACTCGTTCATCGGCATCCTCACGCAGAAGGACCCCGCCGAGGACAACCCCCGCGAGGACGACCTCTATCACGTGGGCACGGTCGCCCGGATCATCAAGACCGTGAAGCTCGCCCAGGACAACTACAACGTCGTGATCCAGGGCCTGGCGCGCTTCCGCGCCACCAAGTTCATCCAGTACGACCCCTATATGAAGGTGCAGATGCAGGTCCTGAAGGAGGACGCACCAGGGGACGTCGAGACCGAGGCGCTCGCCATCAACCTGAAGGCGACCGCCAAGGAAGTCATCAAGCACATGCCCAACGTGCCCGACGAGGCCGCCTCGATGATCGAGGGGCTCACGGACCCCGGGCAGATGACCGACCTCATCGCCGCCAACATGGAGATCTCCATCGCCGAGCGCCAGGAGATCCTGGAGACGGTGGGGCTGAACGCGCGCATGAAGCTGGTGCTGCGCCACCTCACGCACCGGCTGGAGGTGCTGAAGCTGTCGCAGAAGATCTCGTCGCAGGTGAAGGGCGAGATGAACAAGACGCAGCGCGAGTACTTCCTGCGCCAGCAGCTGAAGGCCATCCGCGAGGAGCTGGGCGAGCTCGACGAGGACGACGAGGGGCTGGACGAGTTCGAGCAGCTCGCCAAGAAGATCGAAGAGTCGAACATGCCGGAGGAGGTGGAGAAGACGGCGCGCAAGGAGCTCAAGCGCCTGAAGACCATCCAGCCTTCGTCGGCGGAGTACACCGTCGCGCGCACGTACCTGGACTGGATGACGACGCTGCCGTGGCAGCGGCTGTCGAAGGACAACCTCGACACGAAGAACGTGCGCGAGGTGCTCGACCAGGACCACTACGACCTGGACAAGGTGAAGAAGCGCATCGTCGAGTACCTGGCGGTGCGGCGGCTGAAGGACGACATGAAGGGCCCGATCCTCTGCTTCGTGGGCCCTCCCGGCGTGGGCAAGACGTCGCTGGGCAAGAGCATCGCGCGGGCCATCGGGCGCGAGTTCGTGCGCATCTCGCTGGGCGGCGTGCACGACGAGGCGGAGATCCGCGGCCACCGGCGCACGTACGTCGGCGCGCTGCCGGGGCGCATCATCCAGGGCATGAAGAAGGCCAACGTCCGTAACCCGGTCTTCATGCTCGACGAGATCGACAAGCTCGGGCGCGACTTCCGTGGCGACCCCGCCAGCGCGCTGCTGGAGGTGCTGGACCCGGAGCAGAACAACAGCTTCAGCGACCACTACCTGGAAGTGCCGTTCGACCTGTCGAAGGTGCTGTTCATCGCCACGGCCAACCAGCTCGACCCGGTGCCGCCGGCGCTGCGCGACCGCATGGAGGTCATCGAGCTGCCGGGGTACACGCGCGAGGAGAAGCTCTTCATCGCCAAGAAGTTCCTGCTGCCCAAGCAGCTTCAAGAGCACGGCCTGACCGACACGTTCCTGAAGTTCGGGGACGACGCGGTGTACTCCATCATCGACTCGTACACGCGCGAGGCCGGTGTGCGAAATCTGGAGCGGCGCGTGGCCGACGTATGCCGCTCGCAGGCGGTCGAGTTCGCCGAGGGCAAGACCGAGCCGAAGACCATCGCCGAGAAGGACCTGGCGGCGGTTCTCGGGCCGGAGCGGTTCTTCAGCGAAGTGGCGGAGCGGACGGGCGTGCCGGGCGTGTCGACGGGGCTGGCGTGGACGCCGACGGGCGGCGATCTCATCTTCATCGAGGCGAGCCGCATGAAGGGCAAGGGGACGCTGACGCTCACCGGGCAGCTCGGCGACGTGATGAAGGAGAGCGCGCAGGCGGCGCTGAGCTTCATCCGCTCGAACGCCAAGATGTACGGCATCAGCGAGGACTTCCTGAAGGAGCAGGACCTGCACGTGCACATCCCCGCGGGGGCCATTCCGAAGGACGGGCCGAGCGCGGGCGTGACGCTGTTCACGGCGCTGGTGTCGCTGCTGAGCAACGTGAAGGTGCGGCACGACGTGGCGATGACGGGCGAGATCACGCTGCGCGGCAAGGTGCTGGCGATCGGCGGGCTGAAGGAAAAGACGCTGGCGGCGCACCGCGCGGGCATCCGGCGCATCATCCTGCCGGAGCGCAACCGCAAGGACCTCGTCGACATCCCCGAGAGGACGCGGGACGAGATGGAGTTCCTGTTCGCGCAGGAGGTCAACGACGTCCTGTACTACGCGCTGCTGAACCCGCCGGCGTCGATGAAGCTGAAGAAGCCCAAGGTCGACCCGGTGCGGCCGGTCCCGCGGCCCCCGGGTGCCGGCGACGGCGACGGCGACGGCGCCAAGTCGAAGCGCAAAGAAAAGAAGCCCGCCGAGATCCGCGCGGCGAACTAGGGGTCTGCTCGCCTGGAGGCGTGGCCTCGGGATTGCGTGGCCGAGTCGGGCGGCCGCGCGGCCGCGACCGCGCAAGCTCCTCCCGCCGCACTCCGCAACATCCGCGCACCTCGTGCCGATGAATCTCGGTAGGAGGTGTCGCTTGACGTCCACGAGCACAGACGATAAGGGATGCGCCCCTGCGGTGGAGCGGATGCGCTTGGATCCGCTGTTTCCGCGGGAGCTCCTTGATCTGAAGCCGGAGCTTTCCTCCGTGTGGGTGGCGGGCGAGGTGCCGCCGCCGCCGCGCGTGGCGATCGTGGGGGCGCGCGCGGCCGACGCCTACGGTACGGGCGTCGCGGCGCGGATCGCGGGGGCGCTGGCGGCGCACGGCGTCGCGGTGGTGAGTGGGGGCGCGCGCGGGGTGGACGCCGCGGCGCACCGGGCGGCGCTGGCGGCCGGCGGGACGACGGTGGCGGTGCTCGGCACGGGCATCGATATCGCCTACCCGCCGGAGCACGCGGGGCTGTTCGCGCGGATCGCCGCGCCGGGGGGCGGGGCGCTGGTCTGCCAGTATCCGCCGGGGACGGCGGCGCGGCCCGGACAGTTCCCGGCGCGCAACCGGCTGCTGGCGGCGCTGAGCGACGCGGTCGTGGTGGTGCAAGCGGGCCCCGGCAGCGGGGCGCTCATCACGGCGGACGAGGCGCGGGCGTTGCGGCGGCCGGTGCTGGCGGTGCCGGGCGCGGCGGGGGCGCCGCTCTCCACGGGGACGCACGGGCTGTTGCGCGGCCGGCAGGCGGCCTGGTGCGAGGACGCGAGCGACGTGCTGCGCGTGCTGGCGGACAGGAGCCGGGGAGCGCCGCCGCGAATCCCCGCTGCATCTGAGGTAGTAATGGCGCAGGACGAGCTGCCGGGGGTGGCCGGGCTGCCGGTCGTGCAGGGGGCCGAGCGCGTCTGGCGGGCTTTGAGCCGCGTGCCGCTGCCGGTGGACGACATCGCCGAGTCGGCCGGGTTGGAGCCGGGGGTGGCGCGGAGTGCGCTGGTGTGGTTGGAGTTGCAGGGTCTGTGTCGATACGAATACGGGGTCGGGTTCGCGAGGAATTGATGGCCACGAAGACCAGCTCGAAGAGCCTCGTCATCGTCGAGTCGCCTGCCAAGGCGAAGACGATCAAGCGCTACCTGGGGGCGGGGTTCTCCGTCCAGGCGTCCATCGGACACGTGAAGGATCTGCCCAAGGGGCGGATGGGCGTGGACGTGAAGAAGAGCTTCGAGCCGGAGTACGAAGTCATCCACGGCAAGGCCAAGGTGCTGGCCGACATCAAGAAGGCGGCGAAGGGCGCCACCGTGTACCTGGCCAGCGACCCGGACCGCGAGGGCGAGGCGATCGCCTGGCACATCGCCGACGAGCTGCGCGGCAAGGCGAAGCACATCTACCGCGTGCTCTTCAACGAGATCACCAAGCGCGGCATCACCGAGGCGATGAAGTCGCCGGGCGAGCTCGACCAGAACAAGTTCGAGTCGCAGCAGGCACGGCGCATCCTCGACCGGCTGGTGGGCTACGAGCTGTCGCCGCTCTTGTGGAACCGCGTGCGCCGCGGGCTCAGCGCGGGGCGCGTGCAGTCGGTGGCGGTGCGCATGATCGTCGAGCGCGAGCGCGAGATCATGGCGTTCGTGCCGCGCGAGTACTGGTCGGTGGAGGTGGGGCTGGAGGGCAAGGCACCGCCGCCGTTCAGAGCGCGCGTGCTGCGGCGGGGCGAGGAGAAGCTGGAGATCGGCGACGCCGCCGGGGCCGAGGTGGTGCGCGCCGATCTGGCGGGCGCGCGCTTCCTGGTGGAGAAGGTAGAGCAGAAGCAGCGCCAGCGCCGGCCGGTGGCGCCGTTCGTGACCGCCAAACTGCAGCAGGAGGCGGCGCGCAAGCTCGGGTTCGGCGCCAAGCGCACGATGGCCGCGGCGCAGCGGCTGTACGAGGGCGTGGAGGTCGGCGAGGAGGGGAGCGTCGGCTTGATCACCTACATGCGCACCGACTCTACGCGCGTGAGCGAAGGGGCGCAGGAGGCGGCGCGCGCCTACGTGGTGGAACGGTGGGGCGCCGACTACGTTCCCGAGAAGCCCAACGTCTACAAGAGCAAGAAGAGCGCGCAGGACGCGCACGAGGCCATCCGGCCGACGTCGATGGACTATCCGCCGGACGCGGTGCGGCCGTTCCTGAAGCGCGACGAGATGAAGCTGTACGAGCTGGTGTGGAAGCGCTTCCTGGCCTCGCAGATGAGCCCGGCGATCTACGACCAGCAGGTGGCGGAGATCGGGGCCGGGGCGTACCGGCTTCGCGCCACGGGGCAGGCGCTGCGCTTCCCTGGCTGGCTGGCGGCCTGGGGCGTGGAGAACGAAGTGGTCGGCGAGACCGACGCGCCGCCGGCGGACGACGACGGCTACGCCGAGGGGACGCTGCCGCCACTGGAGGTCGGCGAGGAGCTGAAGCTGCTGGAGGTGCTGCCGGAGCAGCATTTCACGCAGCCGCCGCCGCGCTTCACCGAAGGCACGCTCGTCAAGGAGATGGAAGAGCGGGGCATCGGGCGGCCGAGCACCTACGCCAGCATCCTCTCCACGGTGCAGGACAAGGGCTACGTGGAGAAGTTGGAAGGCCAGAAGCTCAAGCCGACTGAGCTGGGGCTGCTGGTGACGGACCTCCTGGTGGGGAGCTTCCCGGAGATCATGGACGTGACCTTCACCGCCGGGCTGGAGGAGGAGCTCGACGAGATCGAGGAGGGGAAGGTCGGCTGGGTGAAGACGCTCAAGCGTTTCTACACGCCGTTCAAGGCGTCGCTGGCCAAGGCGGTGCGCGAGATGCGCGACGTGAAGCGCGAGGAGATCAAGACCGAGCACGTGTGCGAGAAGTGCGGGAGCCCGATGGTGCTGAAGTGGGGTCGCAACGGGCGGTTCCTGGCCTGCTCGGCTTACCCGGAGTGCAAGAATACCAAGGACGCGTCGGTGGCGGCCGACGGCAGCGTGGCGATCGTCGCGCTGCCGGTGGTGGAGGCCGACCCGTGCGAGAACTGCGGCGCGCCCATGGTGGTCAAGCGCGGGCGGTTCGGCGCGTTCCTGGCGTGCTCGCGCTACCCGGAGTGCAAGAGCACGCGGCCCATCTCGCTGGGCATCGCCTGCCCGCGCGAGGCGTGCGGCGGCTTCCTCAGCGAGAAGCGCTCGAAGCGCGGCAAGCTGTTCTACGGCTGCAGCAACTACCAGAAGAAGGGGTGCGACTTCGTGCTGTGGGACCGGCCGGTGAAGCAGGCCTGCCCGCAGTGTGGCGCGCCGTTCGTGGTGCAGAAGGGGCGCGCGCGCATGCTCAAGTGTCAGGCGGCGGGGTGCGGCTGGGTCGGCGAGGCGCCCGACCCGGAGGACGAGGGCGCGGCAGTGGCGCCGGCCTGAGGAGCGCGTGGGCGGCGCGCGCGTGACGGTGGTCGGCGGGGGGCTGGCGGGCTGCGAGGCGGCCTGGCAGCTGGCCGCGCGCGGCGTGGGCGTCCGCCTGGTGGAGATGAAGCCGGTGCGCCGCACCGCGGCGGCGGTGACGGACAGGCTGGCGGAGCTGGTGTGCTCCAACAGCTTCCGCTCCGACGAGCCGGTGCAGGCGATCGGGCTGATGCACGAAGAGCTGCGGCGCGCCGGGAGCCTGGTGTTGCGCGCCGCCGACGCGGCGCGCGTCCCGGCGGGCGGGGCGCTGGCGGTGGACCGCGACGCCTTCGCCGCCTACGTCGAGGCGGAGGTGAAGGCGCATCCGCTCGTGGAGGTGGCGACGGGCGTCGAGGCGGCGGCGCTGCCAGAGGCGCCGGCCATCGTGGCGACCGGGCCGCTCACGTCCGACGCGCTGGCGGGCGCTCTGGTGGCGGCCGTGGGCGCGGAGCGGCTCTACTTCTACGACTCGATCGCGCCCATCGTGGCGGGCGAGTCAGTGGACCTGGGCAAGGTGTTCCGTGCTTCTCGCTACGGCAAGGGCGACGGCGAGGACTACCTCAACTGTCCGATGACGCGGCCGCAATACGAGGCGTTCGTCGACGCGCTGCTGGCGGCCGAGCGCGTGGCGTTCGCCGAGTTCGAGCGGGCGCGCTACTTCGAGGGCTGCCTGCCCATCGAGGTCATGGCGGAGCGCGGGCGCGAGACGCCGCGCTTCGGACCGATGAAGCCGGTGGGGCTGCGCGACCCGCGCGGCGGGCCCGAGCCATGGGCCGTGGTGCAGCTGCGTGCCGAGGATCGGGCGGGCGTGGCCTACAACCTGGTCGGCTTCCAGACCAAGCTCAAGTACGGGGAGCAAGCGCGCGTCTTCCGCATGATCCCGGGGCTCGAGCAGGCCGAGTTCCTGCGTCTCGGATCGGTGCACCGCAACACCTTCTTGGACGCGCCGCGACTGCTGGCGCCGGACCTCACGCTGCGCGCCGCGCCCGGCGTGCGCATCGCGGGGCAGCTGAGCGGCGTGGAAGGATACGTGGAGTCGACGGCGGTGGGGCTGCTCGCGGCGCTGTTCACCGCCGCCGCGCTGTCGGGGCGCGACCCGCTGGAGGTGGACCCGCCGCGCGACACGGCGCTGGGGGCGATGCTCTGGCACCTGCGGCGCGAGGCGGCGGACTTCCAGCCAAGCAACGTGAACTGGGGCCTGTTCTCGCCCCTGAGCGCACGGCTGCGCAAGCGCGAGCGCGGCGAGGCCTACGCGGCGCGGGCGCGCGGGGCGCTGGAGACGTGGCTGCCGCGCATCGGAGTGCCGCGGGCCGCGGCATGATCGGCGCGCGCGGCGCGGCGCTGGCGGCCCTCCTCGGGCTGGCGGGATGCGGGCCGGTGGACAGCAACGCCACCAGCGCGTCGCGCGACGTGGGCCTCACTGGCTGGTTTGCCGTGGCCGCGGCCTCCATCGAGCTGACCGGCGCGCCCGACCCCGAGGACGTGTACGCGGCTCGCTTCAGCTCCGTGCCGCTGGGGCGCTACACGCCGCCTTGCGACTGGCTGACGGGCGCGGGCGCGGCGGCCGCCGCGCCGGGCCCTGTGTACGTGTTCGTGCACGGCATCAAGGGCGACGGTCCGGAGTGGTGGCCGGTCGTCCCCGTGGTGGCGTCGTTGCACCCCGGGGCGATGTACATGTTCCGCTGGCTGCCGTACGAGGGGCGCGACGCCCTCGTGGAGGCGTTGGCCGGCGGCGTGAGCCGACTGGGGCAGTGTCTGGCGGGACGCGCCAAGGCGGTGGTCATTCTGGCTCACAGCGCGGGCGGCGTCCTGGCCGCGCGCGCGGCGGCCTCCATCAAGGTGCCCGCGGGCGGTGCGCCCGTGCACGTCGTCACCGTGGCTGCGCCCCTCGCCGGGACCGGTGAGCGCAAGGGCCGCTCCGACGGCGCCGAAGAGGCGAAGTTCCTGCTGGACCTCGGCACGTCGCTCCCGCCCTACGCCGCCGCCGCGGCCGGCGTCGACGTGACGCACCTGCGCACGCACTGGCCGGCCGACACCGTCATGAAGCCCGACGAGCACGGCCGCGCCCCCAACGACCCCACCTGGGCTGTGCCGGGCGCCCGCGTCGTCGAGCTCCCCGCCGAGCTCACGCACGACGGCGCCCTGCTCTTCGCCGCCCGCGCGATCGGGACGGCAGGTTACAAAGGAAAGTAGAACCGCGCCGAAGGCCACGGCGGCCGCTGCGGTTGCGGGCGCGGGTGTAGCCCTGAGCGGCTGACGCGGACGCCGCGACCTGCGTCGGAAACGCTACAGCGGGAGGTAGTAGACCACCGTGCCGGCGGTCACCGTGCCGTTGCACGTGTTCTGTATGTAGTCGAACGACGTGCCGTGGATGCCGGTGGTCGCGCCGCCGCCGCTGACCTCCACCGTGCCGCTGGTGGTGTCGACGTAGCACACGGCGATCTCGCCCGTGCCCTCGAAGAGGTAGACACGCACCTCGATGGGGTCGCTCGATGGCGCCGTGTAGGCGGGGACCTGCCATTCGATGGCCAGCGTCCGGTTCGGGGCCGTGCCCATCGTCAAGTAGGTGATGCCGCCGAGCGACGCGTCGAGGTCGTCCCACAGGACGAAGATGTTGTTGGCCGCCGAGGTGCTCGACAGGCAGGCG
>DASYRF010000379.1:0-19590 GCA_036004705.1 Myxococcota bacterium | reverse complement strand
CCAGCGGCGCGACGGCGGCGAGCAGACGCGCGAGGAGCGGAGCGGCCTGCGGCGGCGCGAGCGCGCCGGCCACGGCCAGCGCGCGCAGAAGCAGCCTTTCCTGCTGTTCGCTGTGAGCGAGCTCCGGGCCGCTCAGCGTGGCGAGCGCCTGGTCGAACGCGGCGGCCGCGCCGGGCGGATCGTCGGCGGCGATCGCCGCGGCCACGTCCATCAGGGCGCGCGCGCGCAGCGGCAGCGCCACGAGCTTGGCCGCTGCTGCCGCCGCGGGAGCCGGCATTGCCGCGCGGCCAAGCGCGCGCCGCGCACGGGCCAGGGCGGCGCCGGCGGCGAAACGCTGGTCGGCGTCGGCGAGTGCGCCGCTCCACGCCTCGAGCACTTCGAGAACGGCGAGGGCCCGCGGCGGCCCGTCGGCGGACGCCGCCGGACCCGTCGCCCCGCCGGCGCTGCGCTCGGCGAGCCTGCCGGCGACGAAGGCCGGAAGATCGCGCGCCTCTAACCCGACGAGACTCAGCGCCGAAAGGATCCGGGTACGCGCTTGCTCCAGCAGCGCCGCGTCGGCCGTGGCCCGGGACAGCTCGCGCCAGGCCAGCCAGCGTCGGGGAATCGGCCAGTCAGGGTCAGCGGCCGCTAGCGCTTCGAGCAGCGCCACCACCTCGGCACGCGCGGCCCCTGCGGCGACGGCGCGCAGGCGCGCGCCCAGCCCGTCGGCCCGCCCCGCGCGCAAGACTGCCCAGGCACGCTCGGCGGGCTCGCCCTCGGGCCGCAGGCACAAGGCGACCTCCGCGGTCGCCTCAGCGTCCGCCAACCTCCCCGCGGCCAGGTGCCCTTGCGCTGCCTCCACCCAGCGCCCGGCTTCGAGCGGGGCGTCGAGCACCGCTCGCTCCAGCACGGCCAGGCGAGCCGCCGCGTGCTGGTTCGCGCCCGCGTCCGACCGAGCCGCGCCGCCACTCGGGCTCACGGTCGGGGCAGCGCGCGCTTCCGCCTTCGGCGCCGCACCTGCGGCCGGACCCGCAGACGTCGGCCGCGCCGGCTCCCGCCCGGAAGGCGCGTCTGCGCCTGAGGGCTTGCCACCGCCCGGTCCCTCCGCGGCCGTGGGCGTGCCCGCCTCCGCGGCCGTGGCCGCTTCCGCGGGCGCTGACCGCGACTGCGACGCAGAGCGGGAAGCGGACCCGAGCTCCGAGGTGCGCGCGGACAAGGATGACGACGTCACGGGCGACCGAGCGGGCCGCGCGCTCGGCTCTTCCGCGTCGAACACGGCGCCCAGCAGAGCCGCGCGTACGTCCGTTTCCAGCGCGTCGATCCGCCAGTCGACGAGCCTGTCGATTCCGCCGAACGCGCCCGCCGGCACGCGCCACACGGCCAGCCCGCCGTTCGCTTCTCGCCCCCCGGCCCGCTCCACGTTCGTCCCCGCCTCCCCCGCGGCACGCGCACCCGGCGCGCCGTTCGCTTCTCGCCCCGCGGCCGGCTCTACGATCGTCAGCGCCTCCCCCGTGACGCTTGCGCCCAGCGCCCTCGCCAGCTCGTCGCGCCGCAGCTCCGGCCACAGCGTCCATCCCACCGGCACGTATACGTCACCTCCGCCGCGCAGCCGCGCGTAGGCCGCGCCGCGGAGCCCCGCGCCGACACTCGACCCGCGCGTCACCACTTCGCGCAGAATCAGCAGCGGCTGCGCCCCGCACGTCACGCAAGCCAGCTCCAGCCGCCGCAGCTCTGCACGCGTGGCCGCGTCCAGCAGCGCCTGCAGCTCCTCCGCGCGCGACGCCTCCAGCACCCACAGCTCGGGTGCCGCCGGCACCGCCCGCCGCACCAGCCGCACCGTCAAGGAGAACTGCGGCGGCGGGCCCGCCGACTCCACGGCCGCGCCGCGCAGCACCCCGGCGTGTATCTGAAGCGCCGCGTAGAGGTCGCGGAACGCCAGCCCCTCCCAGCTCACCAGCCCGCGGGCGCGATCCGCCGCCAGCGGCCCACCGTCCGCGCCCAGCCGCGCTGGCTCCGGCTCGCGCAGCCGCCAGCCCCACTCCACCCACAGCTCTGCCCGCCCCGCCGCGCCCGCGGCCGCGGCCGCGACGTACACCGTCACGCCCTCCGTCTCGCGCCATTCTTGCACCAGGAAGTAGCTCGGCCCCGCCACACGCAGCAGCACGCCGCCGTCGGCGAGCGTGCCCGCCACCGCCACACGGTCGTTGCCCAGCGCGAGCAGCCGCCTCACCGCGCGCTCCGCCAGGCCGGCGTCCGGAAACCGCACCGTGACGGGCGTCCCGCCGGCAAGGTCCGGCTCCGCCGCGGCCGGCGCCAGCGTGACGTGGAGCGGGACACCCATGCGACGTCAGTCTATACTGGCCCGATTCTCGCACCCAGGAGGACACCATGCCCGAGGGTTGGCACTGGCATTACTCGCGGTGGGCCGGCGTGATGTACGGCCCGATTCCCGTCGGCGTCATCGCCGTCGTCACCGGTCTCGTCATCTACTACTCCGTGCGCTAGCGCGGCGCCGGCGCGCAGCCCGCGCTCGTCGCGCCTGCGCCCGCCGTCAGGCAGGCTCGCGCTCCGGCTCGCCGCCGGGCGTCACACGCGTCGTGTGCCCGCCGCCGTCCGCGGCCGGCGCGACCCGCTCGAGCACCACGGCCACGTCGTCCGCTCCCCCGTGCAGGACGCCGCGCCGCCGCAGCTCCTCGACCAGCGCACGATGCGCGGCCTCGTGCTCGCGCGGCAGGGCGTCGCCCTCTGACTCGTACTCGATGACGAGCTCCTGCTTGCCGGTGGCGACATCGAAGCGGAAACGGATACGCGCGCTCGCCATCACCCTCAGCGCTCCCGCCCCACGCCCTCGCCGTCGCCCTCGTCCTCGTCCTCGCCACCATCACCCACCGCGGATTCGGCCACCGCGCCCGCCCGCGCCCCCGCCGCCGCGGCCACCACCGCTAGCGCCGGCCGCAACAGCTCCTTCACCTCCTCGCGCGTCAGCTCGCTGCGCTCCAGCAGCGCCTCCCACAGCCGGCGGTGCGCGTCGCGGTGCCGCCGCAGCAGCTCCTCACAGCGCGCGTACTGCCCCCGCAGCAAACGATCGATCTCCTCGTCCACGCGCCGCGCCGTGTCCGGCGACACCGCCGCGCGCCCCGCCTCGCCGCCCCCCTCGACGCCGCCGCGAACGAGCGCGCGCGGCCCGGTGGTGCTGCCCATTCCCAGCTCCTCCACCATCGCGCGCGCCAGCTCGGTCGCCTGCTGCAGGTCCGCGTACGCGCCGATCGACACCTCCCCCAGCACCATCGCCTCCGCCACCCGCCCGCCGAACGCCACGCAGATGTCGTCGAGCAGCTCCGCCTCGACGCGCACGTAGCGGTTGTGGCGTACTTCCTTCAGCACGTAGCCGAGCGTGAAGCTGTCGCCGCCGGCGATGGACACCTTCTGCACACCGGTCGCGCGCGGCAGCAGCATCGCCGCCAGCGCATGCCCCGCCTCGTGGCAGGCGATGGTGCGACGCTCCGCCTCGGTGATGGGCGCCTGCTTGAAACGGTCACCCAGCGCGCGCTCCACGTCCGCGCGCGTGACCGCGCGCCCCTCCTCGCTCCGCCGCACCAGGTCGCGCTTGATCGCCTTGCACGCCGCGTGCAGGTGGTCGCCGCTGAAGCGCGACGTCCCCGCTTCGTCCGCCCAGCCGGCCGTCAACCTCACCATCTCGTCGCGCACCGCGTCGTCCATCGCCAGCCCCAGCTTGCCCCGGTAGACGTCGATGATGGCGCGCCGGTCGTCCTCCCCGGGCCACGGCACGTCGATGAGCAGCTCGAAGCGGCCCGGCCGCAGCAGCGCCGGATCAAGCGCCTCCACGAAGTTCGTCGTTCCCACCACCAGCACCAGCTCCTCCTTGCGGAAGCCGTCCATCTCCGTGAGGAGCTGGTTCACCATGGAGTGCTCCACGCCGGAGCCCAGGTACGTGCCGCGCCGCACGGCGAACGAGTCCAGCTCGTCGAAGACGATGATGGCCGGCGCCGACGCGCGCGCCTGGTGAAACACGCGCCGCAGATTGGCTTCGCTCTCGCCGACCCACTTCGACTTCAGCTCCGGCCCCGAGACGACCTGCACCGTCGCGTCGATGGCCGTGGCAATGGCCTTGGCGAAGAACGTCTTCCCCGTGCCCGGCGGCCCCGAAAGGATGATGCCGCGCGGTACCAGCGACTCGATGCGCGCCACCGCCTCGGCGTCGGCGCCCAGGCGGTCCTTGTGCGCCAGCAGAGCCAGCACCTCGTCGCGCAGCCGCTCTTTCACCTTCTCGTAGCCGCCGACGTCGCGCGCCAGGTCCACACGCGGCACCTCCAGCGCCGACAGCGTCATGTCGCGGATGGCGCGGTAAAGCCGCTGGGCCGTCTCGGGGTGGGCCGGGTCGAAGTCGATCTCGCCGTGCAAGTGCCCCAGGATGCGCCGCAGCTTCACGGCGTTCGTGCCCGATACGTACTTGTAGAGCGCGAACGGGTTGAACGTGCGCTCGCCGAGCTTGCGCGCCTCGCGCCGCAGCACCACCGCCGCCAGCCGGTGGCGCGGGATGCCCACCAGAGCGCGCCGCGCCTCGAACATATCTCGCACCGTGCGCGGGATCTCCAGCCCGGGGTCCTGGAAGCCGACCACCGTCAGCTCCGGGTTCTCGCCTAGCGCCGCCAGCACCTCCTTGGCGTCGGCCGTCAGCCCGCCCTGCGCGACGTTGGTCATGAGGTCGAGGTGCGGCAGCACCAGCACGTCGCCCGCGCCCGCCTCGCCCACCACCTTGGAAAGCTGCGCGATGGTGCGCGCGATGGCGCCGCCCGGCACCTCCACCCCGTGCCCGTCGACGAGCTGCAGCCGCAGCGGCTCGGCACCGACCTCGCCGGCGGCGCCGGCGCCCCCCGCGCGCGCCCGTGCGCGCAAGGCCACGAAGACGCACGGCACCAGCGCCTTGTCGCACTCGACGAGCACGCTCAGGCGCTGGCGCAGCCGCCGCACGATCCAGTCCAGGTCTTCCCCGTAGACCGCCTCGACCGCCTCCTGCTCCGACAGATTCTCAGGAAGCCCGTCAATCGGCAGATCGACGCTCATGGGGCCGCCCGGCGGCGCCCCCGCCCCGCGTCAAGCGGCGATACGCGCATCCTGATCGAGCGCCGTGGCCGACAGCGCTTGCGGCGACATGGTGATGCCGTGGTTGGCGAAGACCGGCTCCAGCGCGCCGAGGTTCAGCAGCAGCGCGTCCCGTACGCGTGCGTAGCCGTGCTCGGCGGCGGTCCTGCGGCTCCAGAAGTTCAGTGGGTTCATCAGGAAGAAGTTGTAGTCGTCGTCCGCGGGCTCGACGTAGACGATGTCGGCGCGCATCTCCGGATCGATGAGCTGCTTCTCCTTGGCCAAGTCGAGCCGCGTTCCCAGCAGCGTGCGGAAGAGCTGGCTGACGAGCGTGTACGGTCCGTGCTCGTACAGCGAGCGGTCAGTGCGTTTGTAGTCGATCGGCGTGAACGGGTTGTAGACCACGATGAGATCGGCGCCGCGGTCGATGGCCTCGCGAACGTTGGCGGTGCGGACCAGCCCGCCGTCGGCGCAGTCGAGGAAGCGCCGCTCGCCCGGCTCGCCGGCGCGCGGGTTCGGCAGGCGCACAGTGCGGTACCAACCCGGCAACCCGCAGCTGGCGGCGACGGCGCGGGAGATGGGCACGGCCGCGTAGCGCTCGGAATGGCCGAACACGATGCTGCGGCCGTTGTTGACGTCGACCGCCGTGAGGATGAGCTCCTTGCGCGTGCGGCGGTAGGCCTCGCGGAAATCGTCGGGGATGCCGCTGCGCCGCATCTGCCGCACCAGGTAGCGGCGGATCCCGTCGGCGTCGAACGCCCCGGTCGGTGCGAGGCGCGCCAGCACCGTGAATAGCTTTCCCGCCGTGCCGGCCGCCGTGTACGGCGCCCCGCTGAACGGGCTCTTGTCGCCGCGCGCCCAATTCGACGCGACCTCCCAGACCTTCTCCGCGAACAGGCGCGCGCGCTCGAACGGCTCGCCGACGTTGGGGCGCATGAAGTCCAGCGGGCCGAGCGGCTCGAACTTGCCCGACTTGCCGATCGTCACCTGGTAGATCTCTTCGGCGCTGACGTCGGCGGCGAGCGCGGCGGCGAGGATGGCCCCGGCGGAGAGCCCCACGAAGAGGTCGAAGTCGTTGAGGCTGAAGGGCTCGGCGTGTACGCCGTCGCCATGGCGGGCGCTGAGCACGCGCTCCAGCGCGCGCAGCCCGCCAGCCTTGTACGCGCCGCCCGTGATGGCGCCACCCGCCAGGCACAGCGCAAGCTTGCTCGGCCGCCCGCGCCGGCGCGACGGGTCGTGCTTCTGGATGATGGTGATCCCCCCCGCCTTCACGTGGCGTGGCTCGAAGGGCATGGCCGGCACCATACCATAACGGGTCGCGAAGCGACCCCGGCAACGGAGCCCGCCAGCAAGCTTTCCGACGCCCTGCCCCGGGTGGTAATGATGGCGGGTGGGCATCGGGCAGACACCGCCGCTGGTGTGGATTGATCTGGAGATGACCGGGCTCGACCTCGAGCGCGACACCATCATCGAGATCGCCACCATCGTGACCGACGCCGAGCTCGAGATTCTCGCCGAGGGGCCGAGCTTCGCCATCCACCACGGCGACGAGGTGCTGAACAACATGCACCCGTGGTCGCAGGACACGTTCGCCAAGAGCGGCCTGACCGAGCGGTGCCGGCGCTCGACGGTGTCACTGGCGGACGCCGGGGAGAAGACGCTGGCGTTCGTGAAGCAGTGGTGCAAGGCCGCGCGGCAGTCGCCGCTGTGCGGGAACTCCATCGGCACTGACCGCACGTTTCTCTACAAGTACATGCGGTCGTTGCATGACTGGCTGCATTACCGCAACGTCGACGTCAGCTCGTTCAAGGAGATGCTGCGGCGCTGGCACCCCGCCGAGTACGCGACGCTGACGGCGGGGGCCTTGCGCAAGCCGGACACGCATCGGGCGCTGGACGACATCCGCTGGTCGATCGCCGAGCTGAAGCTCTACCGGCACCACTTCCTGCGCGACGTGCCGATCATGCCCGACGCGACGGCCCCGCCCGCGGTTCCACCGCTCGAGGAAGAGCCCGCCGCAGCAGCAGCCGCCGCCGCCGCCCCGCCTGACCCCGACACCGACCCCGACGCCCCAGGCGGACCGAACGCCTCTTCGTCCTAGCCGCGCGATACTCTACAATGCGGTCCATGCAGCGGCGACAGATGTGGCTCGCCGGCGCGCAGGCGCTGGCCGCGGCGGCAACGGCGGCAACGGCCGCGACCGCAGCGGCGCTGGCGGCGGTCGCCGGCGCGGGAGGGTGCGCGCACACCGTCGAGCCTTCCGAGTGCGGCGACGGGACGTGCGACGCCGACGAGAGCTGCACGAGCTGCCCGACGGACTGCAACAGCGGATGCGGAGCGGTCTGCGGCGACGGGCTTTGCAGCACGCCGGAGAACAGCGCCACGTGTGCGACCGATTGCCCGGGCGCCTGCGGCGACGGCTCCTGCAATCCCGGCGAGAGCTGCATCAGCTGCAGTCTCGATTGTGGCGCGTGTCCAGCCGGCTGTCCCGACGAGACGTGCGGCGCCGGCGAAGAATGCTGGAGCTGCCCGATGGATTGCGGGCCGTGTCCCACGGCCTGTGGCGACGGCGACTGCACGGGCGTAGAGAGCTGCTCGTGGTGCCCGGCGGACTGCGGGCCCTGCGCAGGCTGCGGCGACGGCTCGTGCGACGCGCCGTCCGAAACCTGCAGCACTTGCCCCGGCGATTGCGGCAGCTGCATGACGATGTGCGGTGACGGCACGTGCGACGCGGGCGAGACTTGCACGAGCTGCCCGGGTGATTGTCCGACGTGTGGGGCCTGCGGCAACGGCACGTGCGGCGCGGGCGAAACGTGCAGCAACTGCCCTTCCGACTGCGGCGCGTGCACGGGGCCCGTGTGCGGCAACGGCACTTGCGAAGCGGGGGAGTCGGCGGCGAGCTGTCCCGCCGACTGCATGATGATGTCGATGTGCGGCGACGGGCTGTGCGAGCCCGGCGAAACCAGCGCCACCTGCCCGGGCGACTGCATGGGCGGGCCGGGATGCACCACCAGCTCGGGTGCCGGCTGCGGCGGCTGCTTCTGCGAGGCGTGTGTGTGCTTCATGATGCCGTTGTGCTGCATCACCAGCTGGGACGCAGGATGCGTGGCGGCGTGTGGCTCGATGTGCTTCGGGGGCTGCTGAGGAAGGAAGGCGCGTCGCGCGCCGTAGGTACGGCGGATGAGGGACGTGCGCGGCTCGATCGTCCGGCCGGCCGCTTGGGCGCTCGCCGCCGCGCTGGGCGTGCCCGGGGCGGTTTCCTGTGGCCCGCGCGCGGCGCCGACGGAGGCGTTGTGCGCCAACGGCGCGGACGACGACTTCGACGGCCTGGCCGACTGCGACGACCCCGACTGCGCCGCGTGGTGCCAGCCGGCGAGCGACGGCGGGACGCCGGTGGTTTGCGGTGACGGCGACTGCGGCCCCGGCGAAGGGTGCGCGAGCTGCGCATTCGATTGCGGAACGTGTTGTGGCGACGACCTGTGCGGCGCAACGGAAACCTGCGCGAGCTGCCCGCTGGACTGCGGTGTCTGCGCGGGCTGCGGCGACGGTAGTTGCGGCGGCGGCGAGAGCTGCGCGAGCTGCCCAGCCGACTGCGGCGCTTGCACCACGTGCGGCAACGGGACGTGCGGCGGGGGCGAGACCTGCAGCAACTGCCCCGCCGACTGCGGTGCCTGTACGGGCCCGGTGTGCGGCAACGGCGTCTGCGAGGTGGGCGAGTCGGCGGCGAGCTGTCCGTCCGACTGCAGCGGTGGGGCGGTGTGCGGCAACGGCTTCTGCGAGGTGGGCGAGTCGGCCGCCAGCTGCCCGGCGGATTGCGGCGGCGCGATGGCGGTGTGCGGCAACGGGGTCTGCGAGAGCACCGAGGACGCGACGAGCTGCCCGTTTGACTGTTCGGGCGGCACCGGGCCTGGCTGTGTGGCGACCCCCACGCCGGGGTGCGGCGGCTGTGCCTGTGAGGCGTCCGTGTGCATGCTCGCACCCACTTGCTGCACGACGGCCTGGGACGCGAGTTGCGCGATGATCTGCCCGCTGCTCGGCGGCTGCATGTAGCGTGGCTGTGAAGGCGCGTTGACGCCGTTGCGGGGCGTTCACGCGGGCGGGCGCGGCTGCCGAACGCAAGTAGCCGAGATCAGGTCGCCCTACCCGCGCCGCGCCGTGGCGCCGGGGTTGCATTGGCGTAGCCTATGATGGGCGGCGAGGAGTCTTGGGTCCGCGAGCGATTCGAGCTGCTGGAGCGGCTGCAGCGCACGATCGAGCGGTGCAAGGCGGATCCGGTGCTGGCCGAAACGTCGGTGATGCAGGAGGCCGAGCTGCGCGCCCAACAGGTCTACAACCTGCTGCACGCCGAGGCGGACCGGCGCACCTGGGACAAGGGCGAGCCGACGATGCACTTCTGGCCGCCGCCACTCGACACATTCGACGCGGCAGAGCGCGCCGTCGTGGCCCTGGCGAAGCGCGCCCGTGCCGACGACCCCAACGTGCGGCGCGACGAGCGCGCGCAGGCCCGAACGCCGCCCCCGGCAGTAGGCGTCGGCTTCCGGCGCGAGGGCAGCATCTCCGACGTCGTGGCCGTGCCGCGCGACGCCGTGCTCCGCGCGGCGCGCCGGCGGACGAGCCCGCCCCCCGAGTCGAGGCACGCCGAAGGCGTCGCCTCCGACTTTGGGGAAAGATTCACATCCTCTGAGCGGACCCCCCGACCCGCGGCGCGGACGCGCGAGCCCTCGTGGTCGTCGAGCGACGCCGCGGACCTTCCGCCCCTGTATCGCCCGCCCAACCCGTGGCGGGTCGCGGCGCTCGTGCTGGCGGCGACCCTCCTGGGCGTTCTGCTCGGCGGACTCGTCTTCCGCGCGCAGGGCGAGGAGCCTACCCCGCCCGCCCGCTCCGCGGCCCCGGCGCCGAAGCTGCGAGCCCCAATTCCGCCACGGGCACTCACGTCCACCCCGGCCGCCGCTGCCACACCGGCGCCCGCGCCCGGGCCCGCGCCCCTGCCCACGCCCACTGCGGCGACCGCGAGGGCGGCGCCGATCGCAACGACGACTTCGGCGCCGACCGACACGACGAAGCCGGCGATGACGACCGTGACCTCGGCGACAGCCACGAAGCCGGCTAGCGTGAAATCGCCGCCGCGCGCGGGCGCCGAGCCTCCTCTCCCGCGCAAGCACGCCTCCCCGAAGGGCACCGCGACGGCGACGCCCACGAAGGGCGCCGCTCCGGCCGCCGCCCCGCCCCTCGACTGCCGCAAGAGCAAGAATCCGCTCTGCGGCATTCCGCTGTAGCGCCGCCCCGCTCCGTCCTCGCGCGCTTTCGTTTCGAAAAACACCGTGGTAGCGTGAGGGCCTTCCAGCGAGGAGTCGTCATGAAGTCGTGGCTCATCGGGGGCGGCCTCGCCCTCACGCTCCTGCTCGCCGGCTGCCCCAAAGCAGGCACCGACGCCGACGCCGGCGACGGCGGCACCGACGCCGCCGAGCCGTTCGCCCCCGACCGCGTCTGCCCGGGCGACCCCGATTGCACCGGCACCGTCGGCGACGGCAACCTGTACGTCGGCGCGGCGATGCGCTCGATCTTGCCGACTGGGTTCGAGAACTGGAACGACGCCGACGGCGACGCGGCCTGGAATCCCGACGTCGACACGTTCACCGACGCGGACGGCGACGGCGTCTTCGACGCGATCTGGATCGCGGGCTTCGGCGGTGGTCGCGCCGCCAACGGCGTCATGGACGATCTCTGGGCACGCACGGTGGTGCTGCGCTGGAACGACGTGACCATCGCCATCACCGCGGTCGACGTCGTCGGCTACTTTCGCGACGAAGTCGAGCTCATCCGCGCCGCCCTGCCGCCATCGCTCGGCGTGGATCTCGTGGTCGTGGCCGCCACGCACGATCACGAAGCCCCCGACACCATCGGCATCTGGGGACCGGAGCTCAACGTCTCGGGCGTGAACGACGCGTTCATGGCGGGGATCCGCGACGCCGTGGTCGCCAACATCACCGACGCCGTCGGTGCGCTCGAGCCTGCCAACGTCGAGTACGCGAGCACCGCAACCGAGCACCCCACCTACGGCTACGAGCCTTACGTCTCGGACACGCGCCACCCGACCGTGCTCGACCCGACGCTCACGATGCTGCATTTCGTGCGCGAGTCGGACGGCGGCACGATCGCCACCCTCGTGAACTGGGCAGCTCACCCCGAGTACCTCGGCAGCGACAACCTCCTGCTGTCGAGCGACTATCCGGCCTGGTTGCGCGAATACATCACGAACGGCATCTCCGACGCCTATGGCACGGTGCCCGGCGTGGGCGGCGGCGTGACCGTCTTCATCAATGGCCCGCTGGGCGGGCAGGTCGGCCCGGGCTGGGTCGTCGCCCGCACGCCCGACGACGCCATGACCTTCCCGTCGGCCAGCCCGGAGAAGGCCATGTACGCGGCGCGGGCGGTTGCCAGCCTCGCGCTCGACGCCCTCGCCAACAGCTCGGTCACCGAAGACACGATGGAGCTCGGCTTCACGTACGAGAAGTTCCGCGTCCACATCGAGAACCGCGGCTACCATCTTTATCTGCTGCTGGGCGTCTTGCAGCGCGAGGTCTTCAACTACACGCCCGGCACACCCATCACCGACGGCAACTACCCGGAGGTCGACAGCGAGGCCATGCATCTCCGGCTGGGTCGCGCGGAGGTCATCACCTGCCCCGGGGAGCTCTTCCCGGAGTTTTACCTGGGCGGGTACGACGGCAGCTACGCGGGGACGTGGCCTCTCATCGACACCACCGAGGCGAACCCGCCCGACCTCACCCTCGCGCCCCCGCCCCCCTACCTCCGCGATCTGATGACAGGCGAATACCGCATGATGTGGGGGCTGACGGGCGACATGCTCGGTTACATCATGCCGGAGTTCGAGTTCCTGCTGCATCCGCAGACGCCTTATCTGAAGGAAGCGGACGGCGATCACTACGAGGAGACCAACTCGGTGGGCCCGAACGCCGACTCCGAGATCGTGGGCAACATGCGCAATCTGCTCACCTGGAAACCCAGCAACTAGAGGAGCACTCCTTGATCACCCATGCGGACAGATCGTTGACGGTGGCGCGGGCCACCGGGGCGACGCTCGCGGCGGCACTGGCGATGGCGGGAGCGGCCGGCTGCGGCGCGCGCGGCACCGACGCGGGCGGCGGCGGCACCACCGACGCGGGTGGCACCGACTCGGGGACGTTCATCACCGAGGCGCTGCAGTGCGACGACGGCGCCGGCGGGCTGGGACCGTGCGACTTCAGCTGCCTGTACACGGCGTTCGACCCGGCGCCGCTGGCGATCACGGCACCCGACACGCTGGAGCTGACGGGCATCGTCAACGACTTCTTCGACAACGTTCCGGTGATGGGCGCCACGGTGGAGGTGTGGCTCGACAACTCCGTGGAGCTCGGCACACCCGACGGCGTCAGCGGCATCACGGCCGCCGACGGCGCTTTTACCATCTCCCTCGACCCGGCCGCCGTCCCCGGTCTGACGGGCAACGTCCGCGTCGCCTACCGCACGACCATCAACGACCCCGACTACGTCGACACGTACGAGTTCAACGAGTTCGCCAGCGCCGCCGACGAAACGATGCTGGAGCGCTTCACGGTGCCGCAGCTAACGGTGCAGATCATCCTCGGGCTGTTCAACCTCACGCTCGACCCGGCCGGCGGGCAAATCGCGGGCGCCTTCGAGGACTGCGGTCGGGCCAACGTGGCGAACGGGATCGTACGCGTCTTCTCCGACCCGCACGTCTGCGGCAGCGCGGGCGAGCAGCTCTCGATCATCATCGGCTACTTCGACGGCAACGAGTACCCCGACCCGAACCAGACCGACCTGAACAGCGACGGCCTGTGGCTGGGCGCGAACGTCACCGCGCCGCGCGTGGTCATCGAGGTTTGGGGCTCGCTCACCGCCGGCGCGCCCGCCCAGCTGGTCGGGTGCGGCCCCATCGACGTGGAGCCAGGCACCATCGACATCATCGACATGGCGCCGTACGCGATGGCGCTGTGAGCGGGCGCGCCGCCGCCGCGGCGCTGGCCGCGCTTCTGGGCACGCTCGCCGCCGCAGCCGCCGGCGCCGGCGCGGCGCGCGCCGACGAGCCCAAGAAGCTCGCGGTCACGTTCGACCTGGACGGCTACTACCGCACGCGCGCGTACTACATCCACAACCTGTTCCCGCGCGACAGCGCGGTGGGCGAGGCCACGCGCGACACGAGCTTCCTGGTGCACCGGCTGCGGCTGGAGCCGATCGTGCGCATCTCGTCGATGGTCGTGCTGCACGTGCAGATGGACGCGCTTGACGGCGCGCTGTGGGGAGAGAACGCCGGGCTCAACTCGGTGGCGCTCTTCGCCACCGACACCAGCGTGACGCCGCGCGCCGGCGTCGACTTCGCCACGGGGGCGGCCTTCATTCCGTCCTTGCTGGTCAAGCGCGCCTGGCTGGAGGTAGCGCTCCCGGTGGGGACGCTGCGCGTCGGGCGGATGCCGTCGAACTGGGGCATGGGGCTGCTAGCCAACGGCGGCGACGGCTTCGACGACGACTTCGGCGAGAACCATGGCGGGTCGACGAACGACCGCATCCTCTTCGCCACCAAGCCCTTCTCGCTTGCGAAGACCATCCTCGGCGCCGACAAGACCGACCACCCGTTCACGATCGCATACGCCTACGACAAGATTTCCACGACGCCGCTCGACGTCGCCGGCGACGAAGACCCGCTGAGCCGCGCGGCCTCGAGCGCGTGGCTCGACCGCCGCCGCGACGAGGACGGCGACGGCCGCGAGGGCGAAGACCCCATCGACCAGCTCGACAACGACGGCGACGGCCTCACCGACGAGGACCCCCCCGGGTCGGACGACGTGAACGAGCACGTGTTCGTGGCGATCTGGAACCAGCCCAATGCCTGGATCGTCTCGCGCGACGACGACCTCAAGCTCGGCACCTACATCGTCTACCGGACGCAGCAGACGACCGAATCCAAGGTCCTGATCGTTGACCTCTACGGCAAGCTGCTCATCGGCCCCTGGTACGCCGAGGGCGAGTGGCTCACCATCCGCGGAGCGACGAAGGCCATCCCGCTCGGCGTGCGCGCCAAGAAGGCGCGGATCTACGGCGGTGTCGGGCGCGTCGGCTGGCTGGGGAAGCGCTTCCACGTGATCGCCGAGGCGGGCTTCGCCTCCGGCGACGACGAGATCCAGGACGAGACGTTCACGCGCCGGCCGCTTCACTCCGATTACAACGTCGGGCTCCTGCTTTACGAGGAGGTGCTGGCGGAAGGGACGGCGCGCTACTGGGGGCCCAACTCGCGCGGCCTGTGGTCCAACGGCGGTGTCTATTCGTCGTTCTATTTCTTCCCGCGGGTGCGCGTCTTCCCCATCGGCGGTGAGAACCTGCGGCTCATCGCCGGCGTGCTCACGGCGTTCGGCAACAAGCCCGAGTGCGCCACGATCTACGACGCCGACGACGTCTGCCGCATCGCCAACCCGACGCCGCCGCCGCCGAGCGTGCTCGACCTACAGCGCAAGCATCCGTACCTGGGCACGGAGATTGACGTAGCGGTGAAGTACGCCTGGTGGGAGGACCACCTGGAGGCGACGCTGGAGCTCGGTTATCTCTTCATGGGACCGGGGCTGCTGAACGAGAGCGGCATGACGGGCCTGCCGATGACGGCGTGGACGCTGCAATCGCGGCTCTCTTTCGTCTTCTGATTTCTCGGGAGGCCACCGTGGGAAAGACGCGCGTCGAACGCGATTCGATGGGGGAAATGGCCGTGCCGGAGGAAGCGCTCTACGGGGCGTCGACGGCGCGCGCGGTAGAGAACTTCCCGGTCAGCGGGCAGCGCTTCCCGCGCCCGTTCATCCGTGCGCTCGGGCTCGTCAAGCGCGCGTGCGCCGAGGTGAACCGCGAGCAGGGTTACCTGGACGCCAAGCTGGCGGAGGGCATCGCCGCCGCGGCGCAGGAGGTGGCGGACGGCAAGCTCGACGAGCACTTCCCGCTGGACGTCTACCAGACCGGCAGCGGCACCTCGACGAACATGAACGCCAACGAGGTCATCGCCAACCGCGCCGCCGAGATCCTCGGGTTCGAGCGCGGCGCCAAGAAGGTCCATCCGAACGACCACGTGAACTTCGGGCAGTCTTCCAACGACGTCATCCCCACGGCCATGCACGTGGCGGCGCGTTGCGCCATCGAGGAGCAGCTGGTGCCGGCGCTGCGGCGCTTGCACGAGGCGTTGTCCGCCAAGAGCAAGGAATTCTGGGACGTCGTGAAGACGGGACGCACGCACCTGCAGGACGCCACGCCGGTACGGCTGGGGCAGGAGCTCGCCGGCTATGCCCGGCAAATCGAGCTGGGCATCGCGCGCGCGCAGCGCGCCGGCGAGGCGCTCGCGGAGCTGGCGCTCGGCGGCACGGCAACGGGCACGGGGCTGAACCGCCATCCCGATTTCCCGCGGCTGGTGATCGCGCGCCTCAACGCCGCCACCGGGCAGGTGTTCCGCGAGGCGGCCGACCACTTCGAGGCGCAGGGCGCGCAGGACGGCTGCGTGGAGGCGAGCGGCGCGCTGAAGACCATCGCCGTGTCGCTGGCAAAGATTGCCGACGACGTGCGCTGGCTGGGGAGCGGACCGCGGGCCGGGCTCGGCGAGATCAACCTCCCGGAGCTGCAGCCGGGGTCGTCCATCATGCCGGGGAAGGTGAACCCGGTGATGAGCGAAGTGGCGACGATGGTGGCGGCGCAGGTGATCGGCAACGACGCCGCCGTGACGGCGGGCGGGCTCTGGGGGAAGTTCGAGCTGAACGTGATGCTGCCGGTCATCATCCACAACTTGCTCGGGTCGGTGGCGCTGCTGGCCAGCGCGGCGCGGCTCTTCGCCGACCGCTGCGTGGCGGGCCTCACCGCCAACCGCGAGCACTGCGCGACGGTCGTCGAGCGCGGCCTGGCGTTGTGCACGGCGCTGGCGCCCATCATCGGCTACGAGGCGGCGGCGAAGATCGCCAAAGAGGCGGCGAAGACCGGGCGCACGGTGCGCGAGGTGGCGCGCGCGCACGCCGTGCTGCCGGACGACGAGCTGGACCGCGTGCTCGATCCCGCGGCGATGACCAGCCCCGGCGTCCCGCGCGCCGGCGGTGGTTAGGAGCGAAGGCTGGCTTTGCCGGCCGGGAGCGGACGAGCGTCTTGGGACCGGAGATTAGACGGCGCGGCCCAGGATGGCGGCGATGGTCTCGCGAACGTAGCGCGCCGCCAGCGCGACCGTGCGCGCGGCGCCGCCGGGCGTGCGTTCGAGCGGCGGGGCCACCTCCATCACGTCGCCGCCGCACAAGCCCGGCGCACGCCCGAGCCGCCGAATGAGCTCCACCACGAAGTCCGGCTCCAGCCCTCCGGGCTCGGGCGTGCCCGTGGCGTCGGCCCAGGCTTCGTCCGTGCCGTCGATGTCGTTGGACAGGTAGACGGCGCTCACGCCGGCGGCGCGCAGGTGCGTGACGATGTCGTCGAGCACGGCGGCGGGACGGGTGCGGCACTCGTCGGCCCAGAACTGGCGCACGCCCAGCGTCTCCTCCCAGTGAGCGCGGTCGTGGCGCGAGGCGCGCAGCCCCACCTGCACGAGCCGCCCGCCGCGGCCCAGCAGGTCGTTCGCGTGGTATGACCAGCTGCCGAAGCAGTACTTCACGCCCAGCCGCTCCGCGAGCAGGTCGGTGTGGGCGTCTGGCTGGACGATGCCCCAGGGCGGCGCGCCGGCGCGCGCGCGCGACCGCGCCAGCGCCGCGACCACCGGCCACGCGCAGGAATGGTCGCCGCCCAGCACCACCGGCGCAGCGTGCGGGGCGCGCAGGAAGACGAGGTCGAGCGCGCGCTCGGCAATGGACAGCGGGGAGACGGGCAGCGCCGCGGCGTCGGCCGGCGCGACCCCGCGGTACAACGCCGCGCGCGTCGCCGTCTTCTGCGCGTCGGAGACCATGTCGTCGTGCAACAGCTGAGGTACGACGAACACGTCGCCGGCGTCGACCACCCCCGCGGCGGCGGCGCGCGCCGGCCAGTCGGGGACGGCCTCGCACAGCGCCTCGCGGATGGCCTGCGGCCCCAGGTTGGCGCCGCGCAGATAGCCGGCGCCCACGTCCGAGGGCACGCCCAGCAGCACGACGCGTGCCTCGGCGAGGCGCGCCAGCGCCGCCCGGTGCGCCGCGGCCACGGCCTCCTCGCCGTCGGCGTCGCCGAGCCCGTAGAGCCGCCGCTGCAGGCGCAGCTGTGCGGCACGCCCGCTCGACACTAAGTATAGCCCGCCGCCCGCGGGCCGGAGCAGGAGCCCGAGCTCGTCGAGCGCGTTCATCCGCGCGCCCTCCGCGCCGCCCGCCCGCCCCGCCTGGCCCGGGCCGCCCGCCCGCCGCGCGCCGCCGTCCGCGCCGCCCGCCCGCCTCGCGTGGCCCGGGCCGCCCGCGCGCCGCGCGGCGCCGGGACGAGCTGCACGCTCGGACACACGTCCGCGCACGCGCACTCGCCGCACTTCGGCCGGTTGGCGATGCATGTATATCTACCGTGAAGCACAAGGCGGTGACCGAAGTCGATCCACTCGCCCTGCGGCACCAGCGCCATCAGCTCCGACTCGATCTTCTTCGGATCGGTCTGCCGCGTCAGCCCCAGGAGCCCGCTCACGCGCGTCGCGTGCGTGTCGACGGTGATGCCGCTGGCGATCCGGTACGCCGTGCCCAGAACCACGTTGGCGGTCTTGCGCGCCACGCCCTTCAGCGCGGTCATTTCCTCCATCGTGCGCGGCACCTCGCCTCCGTGGCGCGCCACCAGCAGCGCCGCCGTCGCCTGCAGGTTCTTCGCCTTCTGCCGGTAGAACCCCGTGCGCCGCACCATCTCCTCGATCGCCCCCAGCGGCGCCCCCGCCAGCGCCGCGGCCGTCGGCCAGCGCCGGAACAGCGCCGGCGTCACCTGGTTCACCATCTTGTCGGTGGACTGCGCCGAAAGGATCGTCGCCACCAGCAGCTGCCACGCGTCCTGGTGATCCAGCTCGCAGCGCGGCGCCGGGATCGCCCGCGCCAGCCGCGCCCGCACCGCCGCGGCCTGCGCCGGCAAGTCCTTCTTGGCGATGCGCCGCCGCCGCCGTCCGCGCGCCGCCCCCGTCAAGGCTTCCTCGGCCCGTCCGGCAGGCGGTACGCGTCCAGCTCACCCTCGTCCTCGCGCTCCGTCGGCGGAATGAACCCGAACCCCAGCAGCGCGTAGAGCGCCGCCTCGTCCCCCGCGGGCACCACCACGCCGGTGTCGCGCCCCTCCTCGTCGAGCCGGCTCAGCGAATATTCGTTGAGCGTGTAGCCCAGGTCGCGCGCGATCCCGCGCAGCTTCACGTTGTGCGCCTTCGACCCGGTGAAATACATCAGCGCCGCCGGGTACTCGTGCGGCTCCACCATGCGCAGGTCTACTTGAAGGCCGTTCTGCAAGCGCACCGCTACCTTCGTCGCCCCGTCCGCCAGCACCTGCTTCACGAGCGCGTGGCCAGTGAGCGCCGCCGCCACCGCGCGCCGCTGCGCCGGAGGATCGGCCGGCACGGCGGCCAGTAGGTCCGCGTCGTGCACCGCCGCGCGACGCCGCCGCAACGACCCCGCCATCTCCGCGTGCGCCACCCCCCCCACCGCGCGCAGCACCGCCAGCAGCTCCTCCGCCAGCGGCAGAACCTCGCCCACGGGAAACTCCTCGCGCTGCGTGCGCACGTGGGCGATGCCCGCCAGGATGTTCGTCTGCGTCTTCTTGCCGAAGCCCTTCACGTCCAGCAGTCGGTCCGCCTGGCAGGCCTGCTCCAGCGCGTCGAGCGTGGTGATGCCTACCTGTTCGAACAGCAGCTTGGCGCGTTTCGGCCCCAGCCCGGGGATGCGCAGCATCTGCCGCACGCCTGGCGGGAACCGCAGGCGCAGCTTGTCGAGGTACTCCAGCCGCCCGGTGCTCACCAGCTCCGTGATCTTCTCGCGCAGCGTCTCGCCGATGCCCTCGACCTCGCCCAGCTCGCCCTTCGCAACCACGTCGCCCAGCCGATCTCCGAGCCCGCGCACCGCGCGCGCGCCGTTCTGGTAGGCGCGCACCTTGAAGGCGTTCTCGCCGTCCAGCTCCAGCAAGGTGGCGATCTCGTCGAGCCGCTCCGCCACGGTCTGCGCGTCCATTCGCGGGCCTCGTGGCGCGCTCAGCGCCGGAACATGGAGAAGAGCCCCTTGCGCCGCGGCCCTGCCGCTGACGCCGCACGCTCCTCGCCGCCTTCGAGCTGCTGCAGCAACGCGTCGGCCACCGCCATGAACGGACGCGCGCTCGCCCCGTCGGGGTCGACGCTCACCACGGGCCGCGAGGCGTCCCCCTGCGCGCGCACCACCGGGTCGAGCGGGATCTCCCCGAGGAAGGGCACTTTCAGCTCCGCCGCCGCCTTGCGCCCCAGCCCCTTGCCGAAAATGTACTCGCGGTGCCCGCAGCCGTCGCACTCGAAGTAGGACATGTTCTCGACGATGCCCAGCACCG
>DASYRF010000378.1:0-10262 GCA_036004705.1 Myxococcota bacterium | reverse complement strand
CGGCGGCGGCGACGGCGCCCGATGCCGCCGCCGCGGGTGGCGGCTCCGACGCGGCGAAGCGCGGGTGGCGCTCGCCGAGCCCCAGATCCTTGGCGCGGATGTCGTCGCCCTCGCACAGGTAGGCGGCGCGCTCGACGATCGCCTTCAGCTCGCGCACGTTCCCCGGGAACACGTAGCCCATGAGAGCGGCGATCGCGTCTTCGCCGAGCCGCCGCGCGCGCAGCCCGGGCACCTCGGCCAGGAATCGGCGGAGGAAGTGATCCGCCAGCACCGGCACGTCCTCCATTCGTTCGCGCAGCAGCGGCAGGCGCACCACCTCGAACGCCAGCCGATCGTACAGGTCGCGACGGAAGTCGCCGCGCTCCATCGCCGCCTCCAGATGGGCGTTGGTGGCGGCGATCACGCGCACGTCCACCGTGATGGGCGTCGTGCCGCCGGCCCGCTCGAAGCGCGGGTACTCGAGCACGCGGAGGATCTTGCGCTGGAACTCCATCGGCATGTTGCCGACCTCGTCCAGGAACAGCGTGCCGCCGTCGGCCAGCTCGAAGCGCCCCGCCTTGCGCTCGCGCGCGTCGGTGAACGCGCCCTTCTCGTGGCCGAAAAGCTCCGAGTCGAGCAGCGTCTCGGGCACGGCCGCCACGTTCAAGACGATGAACGGCTTGGAGGCGCGCGGGCTGGCGTGGTGGATTGCGCCCGCCACCAGCTCCTTGCCGGTGCCGCGCTCGCCCATCACCAGCACCGGGCGTGGAATGGCGGCCACGCGCTCGACGCGCCGCACCACGTCCATGATCGCGGCGGAGCGCCCGACGATCCGATAGCGCCGCTCGTGATCCTCGCGCCGAAGCGTCGCCTCGCGCTCCAGCTCCTGCCGGGCGCGCACCGTGTCGCGCGCCGCGCCCAGGATGCGCTCGACCTTTTCGATCGACAGCTCCACGCGCTGGCCGAGATGGTGGTCCTTCTCCAGGAAGTCGTCGGCGCCCGCGCGGATGGCCGCCACCGCCACGTCGAGCGACCCTCCGGTCCCGGTGAGGATGATGACCGGCAAGCCGGGGTCGATGGCCTTCACCTCCGGAAGGACCTGCATGCCGCCGCGGCGCCCGGGGCCAAGGTCCAGGTCCAGCACCACCAGCGCCACGCTCTGCGGCGCCGCGCGCAGGTGGGCCAGCGCCGCCTCGCCGTCGGCGAAGCCGCGCACCTGCCGGCCGTGCTCCGCGAACAGCTCCAAGACGTACGAACGGATCTCGTCCTGATCGTCCACGACGAGGATCTCGCCGGCACGCGCTCCACCGCCTCGCTCGCTCACGAGACGAACTCCTCGGCGGGCGCAAGGTGGTCGGCGGCGCCGCCGCCTTCGACGGCCAAGCTGCGCAGCGCCGGCCGTGCGGCGCGCGCCGCCGGAGCCACCGCGGCCAGGTCGGTGGGAAGGTCGATGACCACGCGCGTACCGCGCCCGTCGGGCGACGCCGGACTCTCCACGGCGATCTTTCCCTGGTGAAGGTGCACCACGCGCGCCGCGATCGTGAGCCCGAAGCCGCTTCCCTTCTCCTTGGTCGTGAAGCCCGGGGTGAAGATCTTGCGGCGGATGGCCTCGGGGATGCCGGGACCGTGGTCGATGACCTCGATGCGCACGCGCGCCGCGGGGGCGGCGCCGGCGCCCTCCGCGCCCGGCAGGCTCATCCGCAGGGTGGCCTCCCCCGCGGCTTCGAGCGCATTGAGGACGACGTTGGTGAGGGCGTCGACCAGCTTGACGCGATCGGCGCGCAACACCGGCGAGGCTCCTGACGACAGCTCGGTGGTGACCTTGCGGCCCGGCGACGAAGTGGCGCGCGCCACGGCCCGCAGCAGGTCGCCGGCATCGATGGCTTCGAGCGCCAGCGCCTCGGACTTCATCCGGTCCAGATAGCCGGTCCAGTCGTCGTAGAGCTGCACCGCCGAGCGCGACGCTTCCAGGAGCGCAGGACCGAGGTCGGACGCGGGACGCGCCCCGGTGCGCGCGCCGGTCCGATCGGCTCCGCCACGGCTGCCGGCGCCCGCGCCCTCGACGGCGCCGCCAGGCGCCGCCGTGCCGCCTGGCTTGGCGAACGCCCCGGGCGGCGTCAGCCCCGTGAGCGAGACCGGGATCCCGCTGCCGCCGCCGGCGCCGGCCCCGTCGCCACCTGCCAGCGCCGCCAGCCGCCGCAGGCGGTCCCCCAGCACGCCCAGGACGTTCTTCAAGCGGTGGCCGCCCGTGTAGAGCGCCTCGTACACCTCGGCGCGTCCCACCTCCACGAGCGCCGCGGCAACGCGCGCCACCACCTCGGATGCCCGCGGTGCTGACCCCGGAAAGGCCTGCAGGATCGCTTCCCACGCACGCGCCGGATCGGGCGACTGATGAAGCACCAGCGCCAGGTTATGGTAGGCGCGATCGTAGTCCGGATCGCGCGCCACGGCCTCGCACAGCCAGACGATGGCCGCGCCCTCCTCGCCACGCTGGCGGTGGATGACGCCGACGTTGTTGGCCGATTCGGGGCGGCTGGAGTCGAGCGCCTCGCCGCGTGCGTAGGCCGCCAGCGCCGCTTCGGCCGACTCGGAGCTGTCGTCGTACAGCGAGCCGAGCGCAAAGTAGGTGCGCGCCAGCTCGGCGCGCGGCAGCGGCGCCGCTCCGGGCGAGCGCGCCGTCTCAGCGATGTGCTCGAGGTCGGCGATGGCGCGCGCGCGTCCCTCGGGGCGATCGGTGCGCCGGCGCGCCAGTCGCCAGGCGCGCATGCGCCGCGCCAGCACGAAATCGGGGTCGAGCCGTAACGCCTCGTCCAGCGCGGCGAGGATTCGCTCCTCGAGGCGCCCGTCGTGGCGCGAGTGCGTCGCCAGGATGCGCGCGCGTGCCAGGTGCAGCTGCGGATCGTTGGGCCGCAAAGCGATCGAGTCGGCGAGCGCCTGGTCTGCCGCGGCCAGGTCTCCGCAGGCGGCGTGTGCGGCGGCAAGCCCCTCCAGGATCTGGTGCAGCGACGGAGCGCGGCCGCTGGCGTGTGTGACGTCGAGGTGGTTGAGCGTCGCGAAGTCCTCGCGCGCCGCCTGCGGCCTCCCCGAGCGCAGCCGCACGTGGCCACGCTGGTACAGGGCGAAGGGATCCTCCGGGTCCATCTCCAGCGCGCGCGTCAGATGGGTCTCCGCGGCGCCGAGGTCGCGCCCGTCGAGCGCCACCTGCGCCAGCTGCCGTTCCAGCTCCGCCGACGGGCGCAGCTCCAGCGCGTGCTCGTAGGCGCGGCTCGCCTCGGCCAGCTCGCCCAGGCGGTGGTGCGCCCTCCCCAGCCGCTGCAACGGCACGTGCCAGGCAGGCGCAGCGGCGGCGGCGCGGGCGTAGGCGGTGATGGCGCGCTCGTCGAGCCGCGCGCGCGCGTAGGTGTCCCCCAGCGCCACGCGCTGGCGGGCCGCCTCCGGCACGCCGGCCGCGCCGCTCCCACCGCTCCCCGCCGCCGCACCCGCGGTCACGGCCGAGTCATAGCGCCTCACGGCCCCCGCCGGCAACGCGGAGGGCCCGCGCTGCGCCCGACGCGCACACGCGCCCCGGCCGGGCGCCGATCGTGCTGCGCCGGAATGGCACTCACGCCGCGACAAGGACGCCGATGCCGAGCGACATCTTGTGGCGCGCACGCCGCGACGAGGGCGCCGATGCCGAGCGACATCTTGTGGCGCGCACGCCGCGACGAAGGCGCCGATGCCGAGCTACATCTTGCGGTAGATGCCGACGACCACGCCCAGGATCATCGTCTGCTTGAAGTCGCCACGATCGACGTAGATGGGGGCCATGTTGCGGTTCTCGGGCTGGAAGCGAATGCGGTTCTTCTCCGGGAAGAACCGCTTGACGGTGGCCTCGTCGTCGATGAGCGCCACTACGATGTCTCCCGGCTGCGCGCTGGCGCGCTTCTTCACGAAGATGAAGTCGGCGTCGTGAATGCCCGCCTCGATCATCGACTCGCCCGACACGCGTAACGCAAACACCTCCGACGACTGGCCGATGAAGAAGCGGTCGATGTGCACCGTGTCCTCGATGTTCTCGGCCGCCAGGATCGGCGCGCCCGCGGCGATTTTTCCGAGAATCGGCACTTCGAGCGTGTCACGCGTCGTGCCGACCCGCCGCACGGAGACCGCGCCGCCCCCGCCTCCCGTTCCTCCGGGCGCACCGCCGCGCCCTCGCAGCGGCGTCGACCCCGAAACGCGGATGGCGCGCGACTTGCCCGGCACGCGCTCCAGGTAGCCCTTCTTCTCCAGCGCCACCAGATGGTCGTTGACCCCGTTCGTGGAGCCGATGCCCAAGTAGGAGCCAATCTCGCGGAGGGTGGGCGGCCACCCCTGCTTCTCCATGTACGTGTAGATGAAGTCCAGCACCGCCTCCTGCCGGTCGGTCAGCTCCTGGGTCGGTGGTGCGGGGGTGGTCGACTTGGGCATCCGGTTCCTCCTGCCCACAGGATGCTGGACGTCCGACCAGGTGTCAAATTTTCACTGTGCATCCATTCAGTCCTCGGTCCGGTGTGGGTCCGGCCGGGTCGTGATATTCAGGTCCCATGGCGCCCGAGCAGAAGACCCTGCTCGACCAGTTCGTCCAGCGCATTGCGCAGTCGGGCGCGCGCCTCTGTTATCGCTGGCACGACGGAAGGGGCTGGCGCGACGTGACGTGGGCCGAGCACGGCGCGCGCGCCCTCGACGTGGCGGGCGGCCTGGTGCAGATGGGGCTCGCGCGCGGCGACGCGGTCGCCATCCTCGGCGACACGCGCCCCGAGTGGGCGACGTGCGACATCGGCGCGATGCTCGCCGGCGGGCTGAGCGTCGGCATCTACCAGACCTCCACCCCCGCGCAGGTGGCGCACATCCTCGCCGATTGCGGCGCGCGCTGGGTCTTCGTGCAGGACCACGAGCAGCTGGCCAAGGTGCGCGCCGTCCGGGCCGAGGTGCCGCGCCTGCAGAAGATCGTCGTGTGGGACGACCTTCCCGGCGACGACCCGGAGCTCGTCATCTCGCTCACCGAGCTGGAGGGGGTCGGCCGGTCGCGCCGGCAGACGCTTGCCGCCGAGCTGACCGCACGCCGCGCCGCCGCGCGCCTCGAAGATCCCGCCATCCTGGTCTACACCTCCGGCACCACGGGGCCACCGAAGGGCGCCATCCTGACCTACAAGAACATCCGCGCGCTCGTGACGCTCGGGGCGGAAGCGATCCCCATCACCGCCGACGACCTGACGATGAGCTTCCTGCCCATGGCGCACGTGGCCGAGCGCGTCGCCTCTTACTACGGGCGAATCGCCCGCGGCACGGCGACGGCCTATGCGCGTTCGCTGCAGACGGTCATCGACGACGCGCGCGCCGTGCGGCCAACCGTCTTCGGCAGCGTCCCGCGCCTGTACGAGAAGGTGTACGCCCGCGTGATGGCGGAGGTGGACGGCGGCCCGCCCACACGCCGCCGCCTCTTCCAGTACGCCTTGCGTGTCGGCAAGGAGCACGCGCGCCTGCGGCGCGAAGGGCGGCCGGTGCCGATGGCGCTGGACCTCGCGCACGCGGCCGCGGACCGCTTGGTGTTCCACCGCATCCGCGGCGTGTTCGGCGGGCGCGTGCGCTACTTCGTGTGCGGCGCCGCCCCCATTTCCGTCGAGATCCTGGAGTTCTTCGACGCGCTGGGCATGCGCATCAACGAGGTCTACGGGCTGACGGAGTGCACGGCCATCTGCACGGCGAATCGACCGGACGGCGCGCGGCTTGGAACGGTGGGGCGGGCCATCCCGGGGGCGGAGGTGCGGCTGGCGGCGGACGGCGAGGTGCTGGTGCGCGGAGACAACGTCTTCGCCGGCTACTGGAACAAGCCGGACGCAACGGCCGAGGCCGTCGACCCCGAGGGCTGGCTGCACACCGGTGACGTCGGCGAGATGGACGCCGACGGCTATCTGCGCATCACTGACCGCAAGAAGGACCTCATCATCACCGCGGGCGGAAAGAACATCGCCCCGGCGAACGTGGAGAACCTCATCAAGGCGGACCCGGTGGTGTCGCAGGCCGTCGTGCTGGGCGACCGCCGCAAGTACCTCGTGGCGCTGGTGGCGCTCGACCCGGACGAAGCGCGCAAGGCGGCGCGCGCGCTCGGCGTCGAGGGCGCCAGCACCGCGGAGCTGGCCCGCCACCCGGCCATGCGGCGCCGCGTGCAGGAAGCCATCGAGCGCGCCAACCGCGACCTGGCGCGCTACGAGCAGGTCAAGGCGTTCGAAGTGCTGCCGGCGGAGCTGACGGTGGCGGAGGGCGAGCTCACGCCCACCCTCAAGGTGAAACGTAAGGTCGTCGAAGAGAGGTACCGGGACCTGATCGAGCGGCTGTATGACGGCGGCGAGAGCGCCGCCGCGTGACCACCGAGACGTCGCGGGAGGTGTGCCGATGGTGCGTCAGGCCGTGACGGGGATGCCACGCGGCAGCTCCCCGCCGGCGCCGGCGCGCGGCTCGGCGCCGGGGCACGCGGCTTGCCTGTGCTGGACGTCATGAGAACCCTACTTTGGTCGCGCCCCCTCGATGGCTCCAGAGGCCGCGTGCGTGCGGCTGACGTGCGGCGGCGCGCGGTGGCGGGGGCGGGGGCGGTGGCGAGCGTGCTCGTGGGACTCGCGGGCTGCAGCCGGCCGCCGACGATGAGCACCACGCCGATGGGCGGGGGCGCGCCTCCCATCCGGCGCGTCGTCGTGCTTCCTGTCGATATCACCATCCTGAAGGACGGCGGGCGGTACGACCCCGCCGAGACGGTCGCGGACAGCCGCACGGCACTGGGCGTGACGCATGCTGCCCTGGTCGCGTCGCTCAGGTCCCATGGCTACGAGGCGGTGAGCGAGCTCGGCTGGAGCGGCCGGCTCGTTCATCCCGACGGAACGTTCGGCGCACCCGTCACCGACGCCGCCGGCGTGGTCGGGCTCGAAGGCGCGTTCCTCAGCGGCACGGCACCCGACCGCGACCTGCTGGAGCGGGTGCGTGCCGAGACCGACGCCGACGCCATCGTGCTCGTCAGCGCGCACGGCACGCGCCTGTCTGGCGAGAAGCTCGCGGGCCAGATCGCCGCCGGAACCGCCATCGGGGTGGTGGCCGTGGGCGCGGTGGTGATCGTGGCCGCCGCCGCCGTCGCGGGGGGCAAGCTCGACGGATTGGGCAAGGTGTCCGTCGGCGGCGGCGGAGGGGGCGGCGCAGGCGCGCTGCGCGTCGCCGGTTCCCTGGCCGAGCTCGGCGTGCGCGCCGCCCTGCTCCCCCTGCGCCTGGCTCCCCACGCGCTCTTCCTCGACACCGCCCTGTACGTGCCGGTGGGCCACGTCGACGGCCCGGCCTGCGCGCCCGCCTACGGGATCCACGACGGCGTGGCCCCCGTGCCGCGCGAGCGCCCAGACACCGGCTTCTGGTCCGGCGCGCGACTCGATCTGTCGCTCACGTTTGCCTGGCTTCCCGAGGGCAACATCGCCTGGAGCGGGAACACCGAGCGCCACGCCAACGCGCTGCGCCCCGACCACATGCAGCGTGTCTTCGGACTCCTGCTCGAGCACGGGCCGCCCGCGCGCTAGCGCTCAGCGACGGCTCGAAGCGTCAGACGGGTCCAAGTCGGCGCCACCGGTCGGCGTGCGTCGCACTAGCAGGACCCGCCGATCAACATGTCGTCGATGTAGGGTCCTTCGAACGTGTTGCTGATGGCGTCGCCCGTGGAGAACGACCACTGGAACTGCACGAGCATGCCGGCCCACGAGGCCAGCGAGACGGAGTCGTAGATCCAGACGGCGCCGGTGCTACCGGGGGTCGCGAGGTCGGTGCCGGAGCTCCAGACGGCCGTCGCCGACCCGCCCAGCGGAATGACGCTCAGGGTCAGCAGGTCGTAGGTCGCCGATCCCTCGGTGGCCATCCACACCTCGAAGCTCACGGTCGGCGAGCCGGCGCTCAGCGTCACGTACGGGCTCGTTGCCGTCCCGGAGTTCGACACGCCGCCGCAGTCGTAGTTCCGCGTGGCGGGGTTGCCGTACCAGAGCGCGTCCGGCGTGCTCCAGGCACGGTACGTGTCGACGCGCCAGCCGGTGGTGCTGCAGGTGTTGCTCGCCGTCCATCCGGACAGCGTGCCGAAGTCCCAGTCGTATAGGCAGCTCCCGGCGCAGGTGCCGCAGTCGCCCGGGCACGTCGAGCAGGTCTCGGTGCCGTTGCAGGTGAAGTCGCCGCAGAACGGGGCACAGCTCCCGCAGTCCGACGGGCACGTGGAGCAGGTCTCGCCGCCGGTGCAAACGCCGTTGCCACAGCACGACCCGCAATCGGTCGGACAGCTCGTGCACGTTTCGCCGCCGCTACAAGAGAAGTCGCCGCACACCGGGCCACAAGCTCCACAATCGCCGGGACAGCTCGAGCAGGTCTCCCCGCCGCCGCACACGCCGTTCCCGCAGCACGCGCCGCAGTCGCTCGGGCAGGTCGAGCAGGTCTCGGTGCCGCTGCAGATTCCGTTGCCGCAACACGTGCCGCAGTCGGCGGCGCACGTGGAGCAGGTCTCGCCGCCGTTGCAGATGCCGTCCCCACAGCCGCCGCCGCCCGTGCAGCTCGACGTGTCGAAGACGCACTCGCCGATGGAGCAGCCGAGAGGCCCGCCGGCAAGCCCGAGCGTCGCGCAGCTCTCGCCGCCTAGGTCCTTGCCGTCGCAAGACTCGCCTGGGTCGCGCACGCCGTCGCCGCAGAAGCCCACGGTGCCGCCGTCGCCCCCGCCTGCGCCCGAATCCAAGCCGCCTCCGCCGCCGTCCGTCGGCCCTCCGCAGAAGGCGCTGCAGCCGAGGTCGTCGCAGTCGATGTAGCCGTCGCCGTCGTCGTCGAAACCGTTCGCGCAGGAGAAGGCGTCGGCCTCGACCCCCGCGTAGCGGGGCCGGCAACCGCCCGCGAAGGCGAGCGCCAGGACGAGCGACAAGCCGAAGAGCGCGGGACCCGCCCGCCGAAGGCCGGCGAGGGGCGCGCTGCCGAGGCGGGTGCCGAAAGCAGTGCGAATCATGGGTCGCTCCGTGACGTTGAGTCAGCGTCTGTTACGCCACGTCGCGGACGAACCTTCCCCCGCGCCCCGCGGGTCCTATTCCAGAACGTAGCGTTTGCTGAACCGCTGCCCCGGCCGCAGCACGATCGGCACCGTCTTGGACTTGCCCCCCTCCCCCTTCAGCGTCAGCGTGTGCCGGCCGGCGCGTACCTCCACGGCGGCGAGGGGCGTCGGACCCAACATCCGGCCGTCGAGCCAAACCACTGCGTGCATCCCGCCGTGTGTGTCGACGTCCACGCTGAGGCGCGCCATCCCGGCGCCGGGCGCCCCCGCGCCCCGGCGGGCCTTCTTCCCTTTCGGAACGTCTGCGCCGGTCGCCGCCGAGCCGAGCGCCAGCGCCGAATCCGTCGCCGGCCCGTCCGCCGCGGCACGCGTTGCCGCCGCCGTCTTGTCGCGCGGCAGCCGCACCTCGGCCGGCACGCGCAGCGCCGACTCCGCGGGTCCCGCCGCGCCGGCGCCGTCCACGCGCCCCGTCGTGCCGGCGGGCTCGCTCGCCGCCCCCACCAGCAGCGCATCGTCCATCCCCGGAAAGAGGTACGGCCTGCCGACCCACAGCAGCCCGGCGGCGAGCCCCAGCACGAGCGCCGCGCCCAACAGGGCCCGGGCGCGGCTCCCCCGGCCTGGAACGCGACCTTCGGTGCGCGACACCGCCTGGCCGTGAGGCGCGGGCGTGAGCTTGCTGCCCGAACCGTGGCTCGGCTCGCCCTCCACGCGGGGCTTCACGCGTGCCCGCGCGTCGCCGGCGAGCGCCGGGGCGGCGCCAAAATCCACGGCTACGTCGATCTCGGCGTCGTCCTTGCCGGCGAGCTGGGTGTCGAGGATCTGCGTGCGCTCGTCCAGCAGCAGCCGCTCGAAGCTCGCCACGCGCTGCTCGCGCGCAAGCTTCTCGCGCGACGCCAGCTTGTCGGCGAAGATGCGCCGGACGTAGGCGCCAACCTCCACCGTGCCCGCGTCCCAGCCCGATTGCCGCGCCAGCGCCTCGATCTCAACCTGCATGTCGCGCGCCGTCGGGAAGCGCGCCGCCGCGTCCTTCTCCAGCGCACGCATGATGATGCGTTCCAGCTCCGGCGGGAAAGTGGGGTTGAAACGGCTCGGGAGCGGCGTCGCCTCCTCCATGACGGCCGTCAGCGTCGCCATCTCGGAGTCGCGGCGGAAGAGGCGCCGCCCGACGGCCATCTCCCACATGCAGGCGCCCATCGAGAAGATGTCGGCGCGGCGGTCGACCTGA
>DASYRF010000377.1:0-8114 GCA_036004705.1 Myxococcota bacterium | reverse complement strand
GGGAACGGCTGCCCCGCTGCCAGCGTCACGGGCGCGGTCACGAGCGACGGCTGGAACCAGTCGGCGAACGGGGCGGTGGCGCTGTCGGCCGCCGACGTGGCATTGACCGTCGCGACCGTCCCGCTGCCCATCGGCGACGACTGCGTGACCGTGAACGTCACCGGCTGGCCGGCGGGGAGCCCCGGCGCCGTCAGCGTCATCTGCGCCTTCGCCGGCACGCCCGCCTCGGTGCGCACCGTCGCGCGATCCCAGGCCGCCGTCCACGGCGTCGGCGTCAGCGCCACGGTCGCCGTCGCCGCGCCACCCGGCGTGACGTTGGCCGTGCCCGCGCCGTCCTGGAAGCCGGGCCGCTTCACGGCGATGGTGTACGACCCGGACTTGATCTTGGGGAAGCTCACGCTGCCCGTCGCGTCGGTGGTGGCGCTTCCCGGCGAGGGGCCCGCCAGCGTCACGGCCGCCAGGTCGAGCGGCTTGGCGGCGGCGTCGACCACGTTCACGGTCAGGTCGCCGATGGCCGGCTGCAGCGTGACGACCACCGGTGTGGTCGTGTCCGGGGTGACCGTGCCGGTCGCGTTCCCGGTGACGAAGTCGGTCGCGGTCGCGGTGATCGTGTAGGCGCCCGCGGGCACAGGCCCGAACGTCGCATCGCCCTTGGCGTCGGTCGTCTTGGAGTCGGCGGTCCCGTCCGGACCGGAGATCGCGACCGTCGCGCCGGGGAGCAGCGCGCCGGCGGCGTCGCGCACGATCACGTCCAGCGTCCCCGACGCGGACTTCAGCGTCAGCGGCACCGGGACCGTCGCGCCCGCCGGCACCACGATCTTCGCCGACGCCGACTCGAACCCCTGCTTGCGGGCGAACACCTCGTAGCGGGTCGGGATGACGTCCGTGACCTGCGCCACGCCGGCGGCGTCGGTCTGGCCGTCCTCGGGCACGAAGCCGGCGAGGTGCACGTCGGCCCCCGGCACCGGCGCGCCCTTCTGGTCGGTCACCGTCACCACGACCGTCGCCAGGTCCGCGCCGAGGTCGATCGTCTCGCGCGAGGACGCCTTCCAGACCTTGTGCTGCTCGCAGCCGCCGGGCTGCGGGCAAGGGTTTTGCGGCGGCGGATCGATTACGTCCTCGAAGAGGAAGATCTCCACGCGGCGGTTGCGGTCCTCCTCGACGCCGTCGGCGGTGGGTACCTCGGGGTGCGACTCGCCGCAGCCGTGCGTCTTCACTTCGGCGGTGTCGGGCTTGACCGTGTGGTCCTCGTCCATGTAGTCGTGGACGAGCGCGCGCCGCGTCTCGGTCCCGGCCACACCGTCGGCCGTCAGCCCCTTCTTCTCCTGGAACTCGCGCACGGAGCCGACGCCGAGATGCGCCAGCATCTTCTGGTCCTCGGTGGACCCCCAGAGCTTGGTCGGCGACACGCCGGGCGAGTAGAAGCGCAGCCAGCCGTCCACGTCGTCGCTGAGGTAGGAGAGGATGGCCTCGGCGCGGCGCTCGGAGAGCTTCTGGTTGTGGTCGGCGGCCCCGGCCTTGTCGGCGTGGCCGACGATCAGCACCTTGATGTCTGGATGCGCCTTCCAGATCTTGTTGAAGGCGCGGATGGACTTCAGACCCGACGCCAGCAGGAAGCACTTGTCCGTGTCGAAGAGCAGCCCCGTCATCCGCACGCGGAACACGCGCGGGGGGACCTGGATGGTCAGCGGCGTGCCGACCGTCCCTTGGTTCCCGCCCGCCGCGAGCGGGATTGCGCTCCCTGCCACGGCGCGCAGTGTCGCATCCTCGCCCCGCCTGCGTCCACCGCCGCGCCGGTCGTCAGGGCGCAGAGCTGGCGCGGCCTCGGCGGTGCTTCACACCCCAAGGCGTTCACGAAGCACTGGAACGCTGGCTAGCCCGACCACCCGCGCGCGCGGCCGTGCGGGGCGTCAGGCGCCGTAGCTCAGCTTCGGATAGAAGTCCGCGCCGCGGCCGTCGGGCGTGAGGTCGAGCGCCTGCCAGAGCGGCCAGAGCAGGTCCACGTGGCGCGAGTCCTGACCCGGGTCGCTGGGCGCGTAGAGCGCCTCCGTGTTGTAGAAGTGGTGCACGCGCCCGTCGCGGCGAACGAAGACGTTCAGCGCCGGGAGCTGTCCGCCGCTCGCGTTCTCGGCGTGGTAGTCGGCGTTGTAGCCGTTCTCCGCCGACGACAGCAGCCGGAGCCGCCCCCAGCCGCGCTCCCGCGCGAACGCGCGGATGCGCGGCAGCGGCGAGCGCGCCGCCACGGCGAAGCTCACGCGCTGCGCCAGGTGCACCGCCTGCCCGTTGAGCCCGTCGAGCAGCGACGTGCACATCGGGCACGGCTTCGCCATCTTCGGTCCGTACATGAAGCTGTAGAGCAGCAGCGTGTCCTTGTTCCCGAACAGCTCCGACAGCTTCACGCGGCGCACCGTCTCGGCGTCGGCGAGGTCCGCCGCGCCCTCGTCGAAGACGTAGTCTTCCTTCGCCGCGCCGCCGAGCGGCAGCGCCCGCCGTAGCGCGGCCACGCGCTCCAGGTGACGTCCCAGCTCCAGCTCGGCGCGCAGGAGCTCGTCCCGCGCCGCCCGGTACGCCGGGCTCTCTGCGGGGAATCTTGCGTCGTGCAACGACTTCGACATGCTCCACCTCCTTTCGCCGGTGACGCCCTGAGCGCCACGGCACCGCCGACGCGAGGCGGCGCGCCGGGGCGCGGTCAAGCGCGCGCGGCGCCGCTACCGGTCGTTTACAGCTCGAGCGCGATCCCCAGCGAACCGACGATCGCGTGCCGCGCGCGCAGCGGCGCGTAGTCCGGGAACGTCTGCGCGTAGGCCCAGACCTCGCTCGTGAAGACGAGGTCGGCGCCGGCGGCGCGCCACGGGAAGCGCACCTCGCTGCGGAGCCCGGCCCCCACGCTCCACATCGGCCCTAGCAGCTTGTCGGTCGTGAAGTACTGCGGCAGGTCCGGCCAGACGACGTCGTAGCGGCGCCGCCAGAACCTCACCCCGGTCTGCCCGTACGCGCGCGCGGTCGCGCCGAGCGTCACGCGTTCGTCGAACACGACGTGCGACACCTCGACCTCGCCCGTGTGGCTGCGCAGCCCCCAGTCGTCGGCGTAGAAGCGATACGACGCGCGCGCGAACCAGTCGGGTGCCAGCGCACGGCGCACCCCCGCCACCAGTGCGTGCCGGAGCTTCTCGCCCGGCACCGTGTCGCGCAGCGTGCGCAGGTCGGCCCCCACGCCGCCCGTCAGGTGCAGCTCCACCCAGAGGTACGGGCTGGAGAGCCGCCCCCACGCGCGGCCCACCTCGTACGCCAGCGTCGCCACCGTGCGCGCGTCGAGCACCGCGCCCAGCTCCAGCCGCGCCCAGACCGTGCGGATGGGCACGATGCGCTGTACCCGATCGAGGCTCAGCCCCGCCACTAGCCCCGTCGTCAGCCGCCGGTCCAGCCACTCCGCGTGCGCTTCCGCGCTGAACCCGTGCGACCAGTAGTCCGGCTCGAAGGACGGCAGGTACGCGGCCCCGACCTCGAGGCCCGGCTTTGGCGTGTAGCGCGCCCCCAGCCGCCCCGCGTGGCGCACCTCGTTCCACGTCGCGCGGCTCGCCGTCGTGACGGCGTCCACGCTCGCGCCCGTGATGACGTCGGTGTCGTACGCCGCGTCGAGGTCCAGCCCGCCCGGCACTGCCACCTGCGCCGCCACCGTGGAGCTGACGACCGTGACCCCGTTGTCGTCCCAGTAGACCGACGACGAGGCCGCCCCGCGCGTCGCCGCCGTTGCCGGGCCCCCCGCCGGCGCCGTGGCGAGCAGCGCGGCCGCCACGCCGACCACCGCCGCACGCGCCGCCGCCGCCGCCACCGCCACCGCCGTCGCGCGCCGCGCGCCGCCGCACGCCGCGCCCCTACTGGCAGCCGCAGCCACCGCCGGACTCGCCCTCGCCCCCGCGCGACGCCTCGCGCGCCGTCAACAGATGCAACCGCGCCCGTCTCGCCTCGGGTCGCGCGCGCGGGTCCATGCAGCGGTGCGCCAGCAGCCCCCGCTCCCACGGCCGCAGCGGCGCGCACCCGACGCCGGCAGCGGCGCCCGCGCCTACTCCGAGCGCCCACACGAGGAACCCCGTTGCCAGCACGCGTCGCACCCGTTCTCCGCGCGTCACTCTAGGCCGCGCGCCGCGCGCGCGCCAGCGGCACAGCGCCGGCGGCAGCCACACCGTCGGACGGGTCCCGCACCTCGGCGGGCAGTCCGAACCGCGCCACCAGGAACGCCGGCGTCACCGCCTCGCGCTCCCCGACGCGGGCCTCGGTGCCCGCGTGCGCCTCCGGCAAGAGATCGTCCGGGAACGGCTCGAGCCAGGTCGCCTCCGGCGCCGGGCCCGGCAGCGGCGCACGCGTGTCGCGCGCCGGGACGGCCACCAGCGGCAGCGCGCGCGCGCAGCAGCAGGCTGTTGCGCCCCCGTGCGCCGCGATACGCTCGACGGATGCTGATTCTGTCCCTCGATCGGGGGCGGCGCGTTTCGCGCGCTTCGACCTGGCCCCTCAGAGCCTGGCCCGCCGTGCGCGCCGGCGCCGTTGCCGCCGCCGCCGCGCTGGCGGCGTGCGCGCTGCCGGCGTGCCGCTGCGCCGGCGCCGGGAGCGACGCCGCCACTGCCGGCGACGCGGCCGGCAACGACGCCGCCGCCGCGGCCACCGACGCCGCGACGCCGCCCGGCGACGCCGGCCCGCCCTGCACCACGCTGCTGGTGGAGCCCGTCTCCGCGGCCTCGGTGCTCGCCCCGCCCGGCGGCGCGGTCCCCGCGGCCGGCGCGCCCTTCGACGTCGCCGCCACCGGCGTCTCGGTCGTGCGCGTCTCCGACGCCGCCGATCCCGGCGCCACGTCGTCCGACTACACGAACGGCTACAGCCGCTGGAGCCCGGCGAGCTGGGACGGCTCCTACGTCGTGGCGTTCGGCACCGACGGCCTCTCGGTGGTCTACCGCCTGTCCGACCGCACGATCGTGCGGGCGCTCGACGTGGGCGAGCCGAACGAGCTGCAGTGGGACCGCAGCGGCGCGCCCGGCGGGGCCACGCGCCTCTACTACCGCACCGGCGCGCAGCTGCGCCGCGTCGACGTCCTCAGCGGCGCCGACGCGCTGGTGCACGATTTCACCGCCGACTTCCCCGGGGCGCTCGCCGTGCTCAACGGCGTCGAGGGCGCGCCGTCGAACGACATGTCGACTTGGGCCTTCCAGGTGTGCGCCGGCATGGACTCCGGCGGGCAGTGCCTCGGGCTCATGGACATCGTTTCGTACGACCTCGGCGCGGACGCCCTCATCGCCCGCCTGTCCGACACGCAGCCCGCCATCCCCACGCCGAACTTCGTGGACGTGTCGCCGTCGGGCGCGCGCGTGCTCGTCGGCAGCTGCAAGGTGGACTCGACCACGCCGGAGCCGTGGAACGGGCCCTGGGCGTGGAGCCCGGACTTCTCCGCGCGCGTGCGGGCCGGCACGAACTGCGACCATTCCGGCTGGGCCTGGGGCGCCGCCGGCGAGGAGTACTACGTGACGTACGACTCGTGCGGCGCCGGCAACGACGAGGTCACGCCGACGTGCGACTACATCATGGCCGTGAACGTCGCCGACCCCGCCGGCTGGGACGCGCGCATCGGCGTGCTCTACCAGGGCGACCTCGGCTGGGGGAACAGCACGCACTTCGGCCGCGTGTACGAGCCGTCGGTCGCCGGCTGGGCGTTCGTCTCGACCTACACCGACTCGGAGACGAACTGGGGCGCCAACCAGCTCTTCTTCCTCGAGCTCGTGCCCGAGGCGCTGGGCCCGCGCGTGCTGCGCGTGGCGCCGTCGATGGACGCCTACGTCGACTACTGGAGCGAGGGCTTCGCCTCGCTCGACTTCGCCGCCGGCCACGTCTACTGGGGCGCCAACTGGAACGGCGCGGCCGAGCTGGAGCTCTACCGCGCCACGCTCTGCGACGCCTGGTGGGAAGCCGCGGCGCGCTGACGTTCCGACACGCTTGCCGACACGCTTGAATGGGCAGAGGGTGGGAGCGTAACGTCGGCCCCGCACGGGAGGCGCGGTCATGGTGCAGTGGATCTTCATCGGCGTGATGGGGCTGTGGTCGGTGCTGATGCTGCTCTTCGCCTTCAAGGAGCCGCCCGAACGGATGCGGCACTTCTTCCGCGTCCCGGCGATCTTCGTCTTCTTGCCGGAGAAGTGGGTGATGCCGGTCGGACGCCTGTTTGCCGGCCTCCTGGGGCTCGGGTTCACCGGCTTCCTCGCCTCGCGGCTCCTCTAGCGAGCTGGGCCGTCTTCCAGCGGTCGCGCACGAAGGCGGACACTGCGTTCGCGCGGTCCACCGACAGAAGGAGCCGGCCCTCCGCCCACCTACCCTCCGGGGCGTGACCTCAGTAGTGGGACACGCCGCAGCGGTGCAGAACGCGCATCTTCGTGACCAGGTCGTTCCGCGCGCCGCCGCGCCCAGGAGTCCGAGTGGCGCGTCCCGTCAGCAGCCGCCTGGTGGAGCGAGGTCGACGGCCGTGCCCATGCCGCCTCCGCCCGAAGAGATTCCCACGAGCACGGTGCTGGTCGTCAGCGGCGCGGCGTATGAATAGGAGATCGTGCCGTCCTCGTCGAGCACGAGCTGGAAGTCGCCGACCGGGCCGGACGCGTCCTGCCAGCCGGTCCAGGTGATGGCGACACGGTCGGTGTCGAAGGTGGACGGCGTGACGACCTCGTCGACGAGGACGGCCGCGCCCGGCGCCGGCAGCAGATCGTCGAACAGCACGGCGAGGCGGGGCAGCGCGTAGTGCGCCGCCGCCGACGGCGCGGCCGCCGTGTTGCCGGCCCCGAACGTGACGTAGCCGTTGGCGCTCACCCAGACGTCGGCGTAGGGGACGTCGAAGTACCAGAACTGGAACGGCAGCACGAGGTCCAACGCCGCGTCGCCCGCGAGCGGCAGCGTCGTCGTCGTCGATCCGCTCCCCGGCAAGATCACGAGCCCCGTCGTGCACGACAGCGCCCTCCGCTTGCCCGCAAACGGGTCCGGGTAGATCGTGAGGCGCGCCCCAGCCAACGCCGCGGCCGCCGGCGCCGCCAGCAGGTCGTGAAACCCAGGCGCGGGACAGCCACAGTCGATGCCGCAACTGACGCAGTCCTCGCCGCAGCTCGGCTCGCACCCAGCCCCGCCACACGTGCAACACGACCCGCAGTCCGCGGGGCACGACGCACAGTCTTCGCCGTCGCCGTCGAGACAGTCCCCGTCACCGCACGCCATGGGCGGGCAATCGCAGTCTGCGCAGGTGCCGCACGATTCGCCGCACGCAGGAGCGCACACGCCGTCGCCGCACGCGCACACCGGCGGACAGCCCCCGCAGTCGCCCGGGCACGACGCACAGTCCTCGCCCGGATCGCACGTTGCGTTGCCGCAGCCCGGCGGCACGGCTGTGTCGCGCCAAGAGCAGCCCGGCGCCGTTGCGATCGCCAGCGCCAGCACCAAGCGCGCTGCTCGTCCTGTCTCCCTCATCTCCGTCCGTCCAAGCTATTGATCCCCCGGCGGCACGTCAACCGTCACGCGAAGGCAGCCGCCGCCGGCCCCGCGACGCCGCTCAGCGGCAGGCGTCGGGGAACCGCTTCTCGTTGCCGGCCGTGTCCACGAGCACCAGCGCCGCACACCCCCTCGAGTACTCCAGCTCGCCCGCCTCCGGTCCGCGAATGACGCGCCTCTCCCCGTAGACGTCCATGGCGTGGTCGGCGAACGTGTTGCGCAGGAGCACCACCGCGCTCTCGTCGTCGCGCACGCCCGCCCAGGGGATGACCCGCATCTCCGACGAGGGATCCTTCTTCCGCCACGGCCCGAACACCTTCGCGGTCGGCGCCGTCTTGTCCAGCGCCGTACCGATCACGACGTCGTGCTTGCCGTACTCGCCCAGGTCGACCACCATCTTCGCGCCCTTCGGCCACGTCCCCGACGCCGGCCGCACGAGGAAGTAGTGCTGGCCGCAGCGCCCCTCGTCGAAGCCCCACTTCTCCACCTTCGCCGCGAGGCTCTTCCCCGCCGCCGTCACCTTCGCCGTCGGATCGTCGAACGTGTATCCCGTGAAGAGCAGCCCCGCGTTCGGCGCCGCCTTCCCACCCCGCCCCGGCCGCCAC
>DASYRF010000376.1:0-4199 GCA_036004705.1 Myxococcota bacterium | reverse complement strand
GCCGTCGCCGCGCCGGCCCCCGCCGCCCCCGCCCCGGCCGCTGCGCCCGCCGCCGCCGCCGCGCCCGCCGCCGCCCCCGCGCCGCGCTCCTCCGTCTCGCGCGCCCCCAGCGCCAACTCCTCGGCGAAGAACGGATTGCCGGCGGCGCGCTCGACGATGTCGTCGTCGTCGCGCCCCAGGTGCCGGCGCACGATCAGCCGCAACGCCCGCCGCGACAGCGAGCCGAGCTCCATGCGCTGCGCGTCCAGCAGCGTCTCCGAGCGCTCCGACAGCAGGTGCGGGCGCGCCGTCCCGATCAGCACCAGCGGCCGCCGGCCGATGAGCAGGAAGTCGGCCAGGTCGAGGCTGGCGCTGTCCGCCACGTGCAGGTCTTCGAGGATGAGCACCACGGTGGCGCGCGCCCCCAGCGCGTCGCACAGCGCGCCCATCGCCAGGCGCACCTGGTCGCGCAGCACGTCGGGGTTGCGGCGCGCCGTGCGCAGCGCCGGCGTCTCGGGGAAGCGCGCCCCCACCAGCTCGCCCAGGAACGCGGCCGTGTCGCCCATCAGATCCGCGGGCACGCCCGCCTCTTCCACCAGGCGCATCAGCCGGCGGCGCGCCTCGTCGGGCTCCTCGCCGCCGCCCTCGTCCAGCCCGGCGCGCGCGCGCAGCGCGTTGGCCCACAGCGCATAGGCGCGGTAGCGGCGCGCCGCGTCGCCGCGCCCCTCCAGCACCACGTTCGGCTCGTCCAGCTCGCCCAGCCAGCGGCGCATCTCCCAGCACAGGCGCGTCTTTCCCATGCCGGGAGCGCCCAGCAGCAGCGCCGCCGCGGAGCGGCGCTCGTCGTCGGCGCGCTCGTACAGCGCGCGCAGCTGCGCCAGCTCGGCGTCGCGCCCGACCATCGGGGCGGCGCGGTGGGCCCCAGCGCGGAACTGGGCCCCGGCCCCGCCGGGCGCCAGGGCCGACGTCACGCGCGGGACCCGCGGCTCGCCGTCGCCCGCCGCTTCGGGCGGCTCGATGCGGAACAGGCGGTGAACCTGGCGTCGCGTGGCGGCGTCGACGCCCACGCCCCGCGCCACCAGCACGCTCTCCGCGGCGGCGACGGCGGCGCCAGTGATGGCGCCGTGGCGTCCGCCCTCCGCCACCGCGCGCCCCGTGCCCACGCCCACACGCAGCACCGCGCGCCGCGCCTCCAGCGCCGCGCGCACCGCGCGCTCCGCCTCGTCGCCGTCCCACTGCGCGCCGCCGAACGTGCCGAAGGCGCGCCCGCCGATCAGCACGGCGGCGTCGCCGCCCTGCGCGCGCACCGCCGACAGGAAGGCGTCGGGGTCGGTGACGCCCTCCGCGACCACGACGGACACCAGGCGCACCTCGTCGCTGAGGCCGCCGAACGCCGGCGTGACCGGCGTCGGCCGCGGCGACGCCCGCGCCAGCCCGCGCGCGACGACGGTGTCGCCGTCGGGGCGCGGCTCGGCCAGGTGCAAGGCCTCCGCGAACAGCGTGGCGCGCGCCCAGCGTTCGTCGCGCGCGCGGCGCATCGCCTGGCGGATGGCCGCCAGTAGCCCCGGCGGCGCGGCGGCGGCCACGTCCTCGGGGAACGGGTCAGGCTCGTCGTGGACGATGCGCACCAGCTCGCCCAGCGCGGTGGGCGCGGCGAACGGCGGCCGCCCCACCAGCGCATGGTAGAGCACCGCGCCGAGCGACCAGAGGTCGGTGCGCGGGTCTTCGGTGCGCTGCCCGCGCGCCTGCTCCGGCGCCATGTACGACGGCGTGCCCATCAGCAGGCCGGGCTGCGTGAGGCGCGTCTCGTCGCCGTGCGCGACGAGCGCGAGCCCGAAGTCGAGCAGCTTCCAGGTGCCGGCGGCGGTGACGAACAGGTTCGCCGGCTTCACGTCGCGGTGGACGATGCCGGCGGCGTGGGCGGCTTCCAGCCCGGCGCAGGCCTGGCGGCCCAGGTTCACGACCTCCGCGGCGGGGAGGCGGGCGAGGCGCAGCAGCCGGCGCGCCAGTGTCTCGCCCTCGAGCAGCTCCATCGCCAGGTACAGCTCGCCCTCGTCCGTCTGGTCGAAGGCGTAGGCGGCCACCACGTTGGGATGCTGCAGCCCCAGCGCGGCCTGCGCCTCGCGCTCGAAGCGGCGCAGCACCTCGGGCGACGCGCCCTCCACGCGCAGGATCTTCACGGCGGCGGCGCGTCCGGTGTCGCGCTCCACGGCGCGGTAGACCACGCCCATGCCGCCCGCGCCGATGCGTCCGAGCAGCCGGTACGGTCCGAGGTCCCGCTCCGTCGCCGCCGTCACGCGCACCGCCGGAGCCTATCACCGCCAGCGACCGCCGGCGGGGAACAGGGCCGCGCACGACACCGTCAGGTCGCGGCGCGCCGGCCGATCAACGGTGGGGGCGCGCGGCGGGGACCAGCGCGGCGACCGTCAACGGTACGGGCCCGCGGCGGGGACGAGCGCGGCGCACAGCGCGGCCAGGTCGTCGAGCACGGGGAGCGCGCGGGCCGGATCGAACGGCGGCGCGGGCAGCGTCGCGCTGGCGGCTTCGGGGCGGAGCGTCAGCGCGCGGAGCTCGGCGCGCGCGAGCGCCTCCAGCGGGGCGTGCGCCGGCGCGGGAAGGTCCGCCGCGAGCGCCGCCAGCCCCGAAGGGCGGATCGGGTCGAGCGCCTGCCGGTAGAGCTCCGGGAGCGGCACGACGGGCCGCAACGTCACCTCCAAGCCGAGCGGCTTGCCGTGCGCCGACCAGCGCACGCCCACCTCTGCCTCCGCGCCGCGCCAGCGGCCGGCGGTGCGCATACGCGCCGTCTCCAGCGGGCCGCCCAGGCGCGCCGCCAGCGCGCGCCAGTCCTCCGCCACGTCGCTCAGGGCCGCGGGGGGCGGAAGGTCGCGCCGCGCGCCCTCGATCGCGCGCGCCAGCCGCAAGAGCTGCTCGCACAGCTCGCGCAGCTCGGCCTGGGACCAGGCGTGCCGCTCCGGCCGCTCCGCCACGGCGCCCTCGTCGTCCACGCGCACGGCGCCGAGCGCCGCCACCGCCGCGCGCCCTTCGCCGTCCAGCACCGCGCGCACCTGGCCGGCGTCGCGCCCCCGCACCAGATAGTGGACGTCGAACTCTGCTTCGCCGACCTCCAGCCCGCGCCGCAGCACCGCGGCCAGCTTGCCCTCGGGCCGCACCGCCAGCGCCAGGTGCAGCGGTGGCCAGCGCACCGCGCCGCGCAGCAGCGGGCGGCCGCGCGGCGGCTCGTCGCGCTCCACCCTGACCTCCGCCTCGCCGCTGCGCCCGTGCAACGCGCCGTCGTCGCCGAGCGCGAGCCCCGCCGCCGCCGCGCCCGAGGCCCACACCGCGCGCCGCCGCGCCTCGGGGTCGCGCGGCCGCTCGGCGTCCGTCGCACCGCTCCGGCCCCCCTCGCGCTCCGCCGCTCCCCGTCGCGTCGCGCGCGCACTGCGCGAAACGATCGTCAACGGCAAGCGCAGCACCGTGGCGGGCGCGCCGCGCCGCACCACGCGCAGCTCCACGCACCACGACAGCCCCCAGACGGGCGTCTCGATCGTCGGTGTCAGCGTTGCCGGGACGGCCAGCACGAACGAGGTCTTGTCCCCGTCGGCCGGCGCCTGAAACGGCTCCAGCGTCTGTGGATCCGCGATCCACGTCGCCTCGGCGCCGCGCGGACCGGCGATGATCTCGATCCAGGCGAGCCCCAGGCTCACCGCGTCGATCTGCCTGGGGTCCAGGCCGTGGATCGTGAACTGCCCGCGCACCTCCTCGCCGGGCGCGACGCGGTCCGACTCCAGCCGGATCGTTTGCCACGCCGCGGCGGCGCCGGTCTCTCCCGCGAGCTGCGCCGAACGCTCTTCCACGGGGCGGCCCGGCGTCCGCCCGCTGGCGCGCGGCAGGACGCGCACCGTCCGCGCGGCGCGCAGCGGCAGCGCTCGCCCCGCCACGGTCGCCGCCACGATCAGCTCCCAGCGCGCCACCACCAGCCGCCCCTCGAAGCTGGGAGGCGCGTCGACCGGCACGTCGAACGCCGCGTCCACCGTCGCCTCCCGCGTCCGGGCGCTCGGCGCGCGCAGCGCCCCGGCGGGCTCGACGAGCCAGCTTCCCCGGTCGGGCAAGCCGTCGGCGTTTGGCGCCTTGCGCGGGCGGCCGTTCGCCGCGACCACCTCGCCCTGGTGCGCCGGCGGGGCGAGGTGCGGCAGGCGCAACGTTCCCTCCAGCCGCGCCTT
>DASYRF010000375.1:0-8696 GCA_036004705.1 Myxococcota bacterium | reverse complement strand
GCAAGGGGGCTGCGTGGGGCTGGCACGCCGCACGCTAACGCCGATGGGTCACGCCTCCGGAATCGACGTCGCCATGTCCGCCACCTCCGGAGAGGGCAAGGAGGTGGCGGACATGGCTTTGGTCGATCGGAAGGCAGAGGGGTTCCCGCATCATCGGCTCGACGCGTACGTGGTGGCGCGCGAGGTCGTCGCGTACGTGGCGGCGAACCGGCAGCGGTGGCGCAGGCTGCCGGGTGAGGCGGGGCCGCAGCTGGAGCGGGCTGTGGTCAGCGCGATGCTCAACGTGGCGGAGGCGGCGGGGCGGCAGGGGGTGCGGGACCGCGCCCGGGTGTTTGCGCCGGCGCGGGGCGAAGTGCTCGAAGCGGAAGCGGCGCTGGACGGGGCGGTTCTGTTCGGCGCGGTCGGCGATGCGGACGATGTGGCGCCGGTGCGGGCGCTGATGGCGCGGCTGGGGGCAGATGCTGTCGCGGCTGTCGCGGTAGCGCGCCGGCGTCGGCTTCGGCGTCGTGCTCGGCGTCGGCGTCGGCGTCGGCGTCGTGCTCGGCGTCGGCGTCGGCGTCGCGTCGGCGTCGGTGTCGGCGTTTGCGTTGGCGTCGCGTCGCGTCGGCGTGGGCGTCGGCGCGGCGTCGGCGTCCGTCTAGGCGTCCGCGTGGGCGTCGGGCGCGCGAGGGTCAGTGCGCGGGGGGCGGGGGGCGGTCGACCCAGGCGACGATCGCGTCGTAGACGGCGCGCAATTGGGGGCTGGCGCCGGCGGTGCGAAGGAAGGGCTCGGCTTCGGGCGAGCGCAGCGCGACGCGGTCTTGCGGATCGTCCAGCCAGTGATCCGCGGCGTAGACGCGGAAGAAACGGAGCGGCTCCAGCGCGGGCGGGGCGATCGCGACTCGGCCGCGACCGCGGCCGGAGGCGAGCTGCTGGGCGACGTTCACTCGCTCGACGAAGACGTAGGCGAGCAGCTCTCGCGCGGTATTGTGGACCCAGGTGTCGGCGACGGCGCTGGGAACGAGCGGCTGCGCCCCACGCGCGACGCGCCGGCCGTTGACGAAGGCGATCACGGGCTCGTAGACGTTGCCCAGGTTGGCGGCCTGGCGGCCGAACTCCGCGTTTCCGTGCAGCGTCGCGTCCGCTAGCGTGATGCCAGGCGTGAGGGCACGGCGGGCGCCGGGGGCGTCGGCCGGCGGCGCTGCTTGCGCGTGCGAACCGCCCAGCGCGATGTTGTTCGCGAACACGTGCGCCCGCTCCAGCATGTGCGTGAAGAGGTGCACGAGCTCGTGCGTGAGCGTCTCGGCGAGCTGCGGTTCGCTAGCATGCAGAACGTTCGGGCCGAAGATGCGGATCTCGCCCTGGTCGTCGTTCGGCGTGTAGCGCGCCGTCTCGAGGGGCTGCTCCGCGCTCACGAACAATGTCACGTGGTGCATGTAATAGCGTGGGCTTCCGTAGTTTCCTACCGTCACCGGCAGCTCCACGGGCTGGGAGGCCGACGGGGAGGTGATGGCGCCGCTTTCGTCCATCACACCGTGACCCCGGGGGAAAAACGCCCCGACCATGTTGGCGATGCTGGTGAGCAGATGCTGCTGATCGGGCGTCTGCAGGTAGCGCACGGCGCCCGCCAGGCGCCGGGAGGCAGAACGCATCGCGCGCTCCACGCGGCGCAGGTCGCGCTCGTTGAAGCGGAAGGCCAGCGGCGGCGCGCCCTGATCGCGCTGCACCACGTGCGCCAGCTCGTGGGCCAGCACTTCGTGGCCGCGCTGCGCGTCGGTGGCGTACTCGCCGGGCGCGAAGAAGACGTCGCCGTCGGCGGTGACCGCGCGCGCGTCGAGCCGCTGGGCGGCGTCCCCCTCCGCGCCGGAAAACACGCGCACGCGGCTGAAGTCGTGGCCGAACCCCGCTTCCATCGACTCCTGCACGGCCGGATCGAGCCTGCCATCGGGCGCGGGGCCGGCGGCGGCCACGGACCCAGCGCCGCGCGCGCGGGCCTCGTCGGCGCGGCGCGAGGCGTCGCGCTCCCAAGACTCGCCGCCGAACGTCGCGCGCCGTCCAAGCGGCGCGGCCGGGCGGCGGGCCGGCGGCCTCGGGGCGACGCGCGCCGCTTCTAAGGATCGGGCGGGCCTCACCGGCCCATCATACGGCTCCCCGCCGCGCCGAAGACGCACTCCGTGAAGTCGCAGGTTTCGTCGAGGGGCGCCTACGACGCCGCTCTGCCGCGAGACCTCTCGGCGGCGGCGTAGAAGGCTACGAGCGGGTGCGCGGCGGCGTCGCGGCGCGACTGCAAGAAGCGGCGTGCGCGGAGGAACGGCAGCCAGGCACGGTCGCCGACCACGACCTGGGACTCGTCGAGGTTCCGGCGCGGCGCCCAGCGCCCGCCCAGGTGGCGGACCAGGAGGAAGCCGAGGTAGGCGCCGAGGCCCGTGAGCAGGAGCTCTTCGAGCTGGGCCTTGGTTTGTCTCTGCCAATAGTCGACTCTCTGGCTGTGGGCGTCGATGGCGGCCAGGGCCGCCCGCCGCTCACCGGTCAGCCCTTCGATGTCGTCGCCGAGCCCGATGATCAGATCCTCGGCGGCGGCGTCGTAGGACCGGATCGCCTCCGCTTCGTCGACGTCCGGCGGCAGGAGCGCCGAGGCGGGGCGCCACTCGTCGGGCTCGGGCGGCGCCGTCGGGACCGCGGCCGCCGCGGCGACGCCGAGCGCTGCGCTGCGCGCCGCCAGGCCCGCCCTCACCGCCGCGAGGTCGAGCTCCGGCTTGAGGTGCACGAGCGCTTTCGCCTGCGCCTCGCGCGCGGCCGGCGAAGCGATGTCCCCGGGATCCGGTGAGGTGACGACGAGCGCGGCGCCGTTCTTCAGGATCTCGACGCGCATCGCCGGCGTACCGACCAGGCGCTCTCTGCCGATCGTCTTGGTGATCGGCGCCCCGAGGATCGTGAGCCAGTAGGCCTGGTAGACCTGCTTGGGCGCCCACGTGCTGTCGAGGTTGGGATCCTCGCCGAAGCGCACGTCCTTCAGGTCGTGGCCCCAGCCGTAGAGCGGCGCGGCGTGCCGGCACACGGCGAGGGCCAGGGCGAGCAGCGTCTCGCCGTGCCCCACGAGCTGCTCGGGCTCGATCCACAGGAGAAGCCTGCCGCCAGGGTCGCGCTGCCGCTCGTAGCCCGCGAGCTCCACCCCCACGCCGCGCTCGTTGCCGAAATAGAGGCTGTCGGGACGCTTCCTCCCGGCGAACTGCCGGGTGACGAGCTCAAGCGTAAGCGGCTCCTGCCGATCGTGCTTCTCGTGGAACCGCGTCGGCGCGAGGTGCTTCCCCTCGCGCATCAGGATCTCGACGAGCGCGCGCGCGGCGTCAGCGCTCGCAAGCGGGTTCCTGCGGAATACGATGCGCAGCTCGAAGGGCTCGGCCGTCGGCATGGGATCAGCGGTTCGGGCGGCGCTGGAACCTGCGGGCGCGCGTCACGGGGTGACCCGCTGGAGCTTCACCCCCAGGCGCTCCTCCAGCGCGGCGACGGTCGCCGCCAGATCGCGCTCGGTGCCATCGAAGCGAATGATGATCGGACATTCCGGCGCCGCTGCGTAGGCGGGGCCGGACGGCATGTCGCGGTTGGGGTGTACGTAGATCTGCTCGTTGTCCGGGCCGCGCGCGAGGCGGTAGGTGCCCCCGAACATGTCGCTCTCGCGGCGCTCGAGCGTCAAGCCGAGGACCTCCCCGACGACCGCGGCGACGGCGTCGAGGGGTGCCGTCCCGGGGTAGCCGAGAACGGCCGACCGGGCGCCGGGCCGCGCCGGTCGCGCGAGCGGGGCCAGGCCGGCGCTCTCGCGCAGCACGCGCGGCCGCGTCCCCAGCGCCCGTTCGACCGCGGGCAGGACGTGCGCCAGCTCGCGCCGAGAGTTGCGAAAGCGGACGATCGTCGTGCAGTCGGGCGCGATCGTGAGGAGCCGCTCGGACGGCTCCTCCGTCCAGTCGCGGTTGGCGTGCACGAGGATCCGCTCCGCCGCAAGCGACGCGCCCGCCTGCCAGCAGATGCCGCCGTGGAACACGCTCGTCCGCTCGGCGAAGGTGACGCCGAGCGCCGGCCCGAGTCGCTCGGCGACCCGCTCGGGCGGCTCGCCGGCCGCCACGCCCAGGACCCAGGCGTGCACGCGCGCCCGCCGCACGAGGACGAGGTTCTTGGCGCCGCAGACCGGACAGGTCAGCGCTCGCTCGATCTTGCCCGAATCGCTCGCGGCGAGCTCGTCGCGGACCACGAGCACCCCGTCGTCGCGCTCCGGGCAGCGGACGGCGGCCGTGGGGTCCGCGCTGAGCAGCTTGCCCGCCTCGACCCAGCGCTTGGTCGCTTCGCTGCTCATCGCAAAAGCTCCTTGGGGCCTAGCAAGCGCCGCAGTCGACGGGGCAGCAGCAGCAGTCTTCGCCGGGGGCGCAGAGGCCGTCGCCGCAGAAGCACGGGCCGCAGTCGGCGGGGCAGTTACCGCAGCCTTCGCCGGCCGTGCAGGCGCCGTCGCCGCAGTCGGCGGGGCACGGGCCGCAGTCCAGCGGGCAGGTCGAACAGTCCTCCGTCGGGTCGCACGTCCAGTCGCCGCACAGCTGGCAACCGACGCAGTCGGTCGGGCAGTCCATGCAAGTCTCGGTGGCGAAGTCGCACACGCCGTCACCGCAGTCGGCGCCGCACAACCCGCAGTCGGCGGGGCAGGTGAAGCACGTCTCCGTGGGCCCGCAAAGGCCGTCGCCGCAGGCGCAGCCGCCCACGACCGGGCAGGCAGGACAGGCGCCGCAGTCCGTCGCGCATAGCGCGCAGTCCTCGCAGCCGGGGTCGCATTGGCCGTCGCCGCAGACGCATCCGGGGCAAGCGCCGCAGTCGAACGGACACCAGCTGCAGTTCTCCGTGCAGGAGGGCTCGCACAGGGCGTTGCCGCAGACGCACTCCGGGCACTCGCAGTCTTGCGCACACCAGGAGCAGTCCTCGCCGCAATTCGGGTCGCACGCCCCGTCGCCGCAGACACACGTGGGACAGAAGCCGCAGTCCCCGCACCACGTGCAGTCCTCGCCGCAATTCGGGTCGCACGCCCCGTCGCCGCAGACGCACTCCGGGCACTCGCAGTCTTGCGGGCACCAGGAGCAGTCCTCGCCGCAATTCGGGTCGCACGCCCCGTCGCCGCAGACGCACGTGCAGCCGCCGCAGTCGGCGGGACAGCCGGCGCACGTCTCGCCGGGCGTGCACGCCCCGTCTCCGCACACGATCGGACACGGCCCGCAATCGGCGGCGCAGGCGGAGCAGCTCTCGAAGGGGAACGTGCAAATGAAGTCGCCGCAGAGCGCGCACGAGCAGTCGCTGCGGCAGCGGTCGCACGTCTCGAGGGGATCGCACACGCCGTCCGCGTTGCAGGCGGTGCGGTCGCAGCTGCAGCTGAAGCAGCCCTCCCCGCCCGCCCCCACGGCGAGCAGGACGAGCGCTTTCCCGGCGAAGAAAGGCGCCAGCCTGCGCGTGCTCATCGGTGCCTCCAGCGTACCGGTGCGTGCGCACGCCCGCAACGCGACGCGACGCGACGCGACGCGACGCGACGCGCGCTCGGCTCCCGGCCGCGTCGGGCGAGCCGGCTCGGAGGATGTGAAGCTTCCCTAAGGCGGAGGCGACGCCTTCGGCGTGCCTCGGCTCGACAGTGTGAAGAAATCGGACGAGGGGCTTCGATGCGCGGTGCCTCGTCCACCACCGCGACGGTTCGATCACCGCGTATGCTGAGCCCAGGGGTCCGGCTTCGCCGGCCCTGGGCTCAGTTCGGCGCGCCGGCGGTCTCGACGGGGAGGCGCAAGGTGAAGGTGCTGCCGCTGCCGAGCTGGCTGTCGACCTTCATCTCGCCGCCCATCAGCTCGCAGAGCTTGCGGGTGATCGCCAGGCCGAGCCCCGCCCCGCCACGGCGCGGCAAGTTGTCGGCTTGCCAGAATTCGTCGAACACGCGCGCGACCTGCTCGCGCGTCATGCCGATGCCAGTGTCGGACACGCGGAAGCTGAGCCAGTCGGCGACGGCGCCGGGCTCGCGCGCCACGTGCAGCACGACCGCCCCCTTCTCGGTGAACTTGCACGCGTTGCCGAGCAGGTTGAGCAGCGCCTGGCGCAGGCGCGTCTCGTCGGCGCGCATCCTCCCCAGCGACGCGGGGACGCGCACCTCCAGGGCGTTGCGGTTGCGCTCCGCCAGCGGGCGCACCACCTCGACGACCTCGCGCACGATGGGCTCGACCTCCACGTCGCGCACTTGCAGGGCGAGCTTGCCGGCCTCGATGCGCGCGAGGTCGAGGAGGTCGTCCAGCAGACGCAACAGGTGCCGGCCGGCGACGACGATGCGCTCCACGTCGGACGCCAGCGCCTCGTCGCCGGGGCCGCTGCGCTCCTCCAGCACCATCTCGGCGTAGCCGAGGATGGACGTCAGCGGCGTGCGCAGCTCGTGGCTGAGGTTGGTCAGGAACGTGCTCTTCTGGCGGGTGGCGCGCACGGCGTCGTCGCGCGCCGCGGCCAGCACGGCGTTGGCGCGGCGAAGCTCGGCCTCCACGAGCAGGCGCTGCGCCACCTGCTGCTGCAGGGCGTCGCGCTCGGCCGACATGGCCGCCGCCTGCGCGCGCAGCGCGGCGAGAAGGTCGCTGGCCCACCCGGCGGCGGCGCCGAGGGCAATGCCGACGAGCATGCCGGGCCAACGGTGCGACACGACCGCGGCGACCGACGGGGACAGCGCCGCGAAGAGCGCGGCGTTTAGCGCCGCGGCGGCGACCCCGGCGGCGACCCCGGCGCGCAGCCCCATCAGCAGCCCCGCGGCGGCGATGGGCACGGCGATGAACGCGACGACGGAGTCGCCGGTGCGCCGCCACAAGAGCGCCGCCGCCGCCGCGTAGGCGGCCGCGAGCGCGAGCACCGCGGCGAGCTTGCCCCAGCCGAAGCGGAGCGGCGCGAGGCGCGGACCGATCACGCGGCGCCCCCGCGCGCGATGAGCTTCTCGATCACCGCCAGCAGGCGGTCCAACTCGACGGGCTTGGTCTCCACCACGTCGCAGCCGGCCGCGATGGCGCGGTCGCGGTCCAGCCCGGTCGCGTGGGCGGTGAGCGCGACGATCGGGATGTCGCGCGTGGCCGGATCACCGCGGAGCTGCGCCGCGGCCGTCCAGCCATCCAGGATCGGGAGGCCAAGGTCGAGCAGGATGAGATCCGGCTTCTCGGTGTGCGCGGCCGCGACGCCCGCCAAGCCGTCATCGGCCGTGGCGACCGCGTAGCCGCGGCGCTCCAGGCGCCGGCGCATCATGTCCAGGATGGGGCGATCGTCTTCGACGAGCAGGAGCTTGACCAGATGCCCTCCGACCAGGGACCATTGTGGTCGAGGCTGGGGCGCGCGCGCAATGTGCGGGCGCGCGCTGGCGGCGGCGGCGGCGTTGGCGGCACGGGAGCGAGTGGGATGCGCAGTGGGCAGGTCAATCGTCGCGTCCTGATCGTCGACGACCAGGAGGTCGTGCGTGCGTCGCTGGCGCGCGTCTTCGTGCGACACGGGTGGCGCGTGGAGGCGTACGGCGACGGCGAGACGGCGCTGGCGGCGTTCCTTGGGCGGCCGGGGGCTTTCGACGCCGCGCTGGTCGACAACGAGCTGCCGGGCATCAGCGGGTCGGAGGTGGTACGCGCGCTGCGGGCGGCCACGGCGACGGGGGCGGGAGCCGGGGCCGCAGCGGGCGGAATCCCCGTGGTGCGGATCTCGAGCGCGCCGGCGGCGCCGGACGAGGCCCGGCCGGGTGAGCAAGTCGACGCGCACGTGTGCAAGCCCTTCGACCCGCGTCAGGTGCTGCGTGCAGTCGAGGAGGCGATCGCCCTGCGCGCGCGTGGGGCTGCGGCGGGGGGCGCGGGACGCGGCCAGCCGGCGGCAACGCTGTCGCCCGAATCCGTGCCCCTGGCACGAATTCCACTGGCGCGCGTGCCGGTGGCGGTGCCCGCGCACGGCGCCGCGACGCAGGCGGCGGCGTCCGCACACGGGGGCGCGACGGCGTCGGCGGCGTCGGCGTCCGTGCCGGCTGCGCAGTACTCCGCGGCCGCGACAGGCGAAGCGGAAGCGCCGGAAGACGCCGACACGCCGCCGAGCGATCCCGAGAGCGCGACCGCGGCGGCGCCCATGGCCGGCCGCCGCGTCGCCGACTTCATCGAGGACCGGCGCACGCTGTCTCGCGCCGAGTTCCTGCGGCGGCACGCCGACGCGGTCCTGGTGATTGATCCGCGTGAAGGGCCGCGCGAAGGCGCGCCGGCGGCCGGCGCCGGGGCGGGGAGCGGCGGGCGCGAGGACTCGGGCTCGGGCGAGCGCAGCCAGTACGAGACGCAGCCGTCGTTGCTGGCGAGCGACCTTCACCGGCGCGTGCAGCGGCTCGCGGACGAGACCGAGGTGCACGCGCTGCGCAAACGCACGGTGAACTATTTCGTGGACCGTTTCACGGTCGGGCGCGCCCCCAACAACGACGTCGTGCTGCGCCGGACCGGCGTGGCGCCGTTCCACGCGTGGCTGCGGCTGCAGGAGGACGGGGCCTGGGTGGTCGCCGCCGCCGGCGACCGCACGCCGACCCAGGTCGACTACCGGCCGCTGGAGCACGGCCGTCCGCTCGCCGTGCACGACGGGGCGAACCTGGCTTTCGGCGCCGTGGCGGCGCGCTTCTTCGCCCCCGAAGGCTTCTACGACTACCTGGGCACGTTCCTGGCGGTGCTCGC
>DASYRF010000374.1:0-4925 GCA_036004705.1 Myxococcota bacterium | reverse complement strand
CGTCCGGCGCCAAGTAGGAGTAGCCCTCGCCGAGGATGCCGCCCAGCATGCTCTCCGGTCCGCACAACAACCCCACATGCAGGACCGCGTGATGCTCCTCGGGGGTCTCGCCGTCCCAGTGGATATGCAGCGCCGGCAAGGAGGTCGGCCCGCGCGGCTCCTGGGCGCAGCGAACCTCCGCGGCCGCCGCGGGGCGCGCCGCCGCGAGTGCGACGAGCGCTGCCGCCGCCGAGACGGCGAGGGCGGCACGCGAGTGGACCACTGGAGAGAAGCCGTGGGCGCGGCTCACGCGGGCATCATAGGCGCCGTCGCGCGCACGCGCATCCCCACAGCGCCTTACGTTCGCCTACATCAAGGCGCGGCCGCGGGGCGCCGCGGCCCAAGGGGCAGGACCGACACTTCGCCGCCCGGGGGCGCGGCGAGGGCCTCGTAAGCGGCGGCGTCCATCTCTACGCCGTCGCTGGTGACGCGATGGTCGGCGATGACCGCTCGGAAGGGGCTGGCGCCCGCGGCCGGGTCGCGCTCGCGCGCCACCAGCGCCAAGCCGTCGCCGGCGTCGCCCGCCGGCAGCGGCGCACGCCCCAGCACCGACGAGCGCGTCCCGCGCACCGCCACGATGGCGCGAGTCGTGGCGGCGAAGTGCGGCCCGCCGTCGAACGGGTCGATGCGGTTCTGGTACTGGAAGCCGCACTCCAGCAGCAGCTTGTGGATGCCGCGCGACTCGGGGCCTACCACGCCGATGATCTCCTGCGCCTCGGGCGGCAGGAGCGTCGCGTACAGCACGTCCGACGGGAAGAGGTCGGCGATGAAGTCCTTGTCGGTGCGCGATCGTCGGTCGGCCTCGCGGTACGTCAGCCCCGTGAAGTGGCGCCCCACCGCCTCCCAGAGCGCGCTCGACCCGTCGGCGCGCAGCGGCGGTAGCAGCTCCGCCAGCACCTCCTCGCGGAAACGGTCGAGGTGCAGGGCCATGTAAAGGAAGCGCACGAAGGCGACCGCGCGCCCGACGCGCAGCGGATGGGCGCGGTAGGCCGGGTCCACCACCAGCCCCCCGATCTCGGTGGGCCCGTCGTGCGCGTAGCCGATCTTCAGCACGCGGTGCACGAAGAGGTGATCGATGCCCTTGTGGTAGTGCTCGACCTTGAGCACGTCGAAGAACACGTGCGGCGAGGCGCGCGTGCCGTGCTGCGCGAAGATCATGGACACGCCGACCAGGCGCTGCGCGCCCAGGTCCTCCACTGCGAAGAGGTACTGGCGCTCCATCAGCGGCCCGCGCCCCGCGAACGCCTCGCCGGAGCGGTGCACGAGGTCGCTCAGCACCGTCTCGTCGGGCGGGAGGTTCACGGTGTCGAGCATGGCGGCGAGACGGACGAGCGAGTCCAGATCGCGCGGCTCCGCGCCTCGCAGCAGGAACGGCCCTTGAGATGCGCTGTGGTCCATGCTTGTCTCGCCCCCCGTGCGGATCGTGGTTCAGCGTGTCTCGCGCGCGGCGGTCCGCGCCGGCGGAGAGACGGTCGGCGCCATCGGCCCCGGGTTGTGCGCGCTGGTGGGCGCCGGCCAGGGCGACGCCCCCGACGTCCCGGCCGCGCTGGCCGAGAAGGTCGTCCACCTGCGCGTGTTCCCCGACGCGGAAGGCAAGATGAACCGCTCGCTGCTGGAGGCGGGCGGCGCGCTGCTGGTGGTGAGCCAGTTCACGCTGTACGGAGACGCCCGCAAGGGGCGACGCCCGAATTTTTCGCGGGCCGCGCCGGGCGCCGAGGCGGAGGCGCTCGTGGACGCCTTCGCCGCCGCCGCCCGTGCGCTGGGCGTGCCGGTGGCGACCGGGCGTTTTGGCGCGCTGATGGAGCTGGAGCTGCTGAACGACGGCCCGGTGACCATCCTGCTCGACTCGGAGCGGGCATTCTGAAGCGAGGCGGCGCGGGCAGCGGCCGCAGCTGCGGCCGCAGCACCGGCGGCGGTGGCCAACGCGAAGGCCACGGTCAGCCCGGCGGCCAGGAGAAGCGCCGCCCTCCCAGCAGATGAAGGTGGAGATGGAAAACGGACTGGCCGGCGCCGGCGCCGTTGTTCATGGTGAGCCGGTACCCGCCCTCCACCAGCCCCAGCTCGCGCGCCAGCGCGGCGGCGCGCAGCACGAGCTTGCCGGCCAGCGCAGCGTGCCGCTCTTCCAGCGCGTCGGCCGACGACACGTGCTCGCTGGGAATGAGGAGCACGTGCGTGGGCGCAGCCGGGTTGATGTCGCGGAACGCCAGCAGCTCGTCGTCGCGATACACGAACGAGGCAGGAACCTGCCCGTCGCGGATCTTGCAGAAGAGGCAGTCAGCCATGGCCGCGGTGGTAGCGCCCGGGGCGGCGCCGCGTCAACACCCGCGGAATCTTGACGCGGGCCCCGCGCCCGGAGACAAGGACACGATGGCCTCCGCAGCGGCGCCCGAGGGCGGCGAAGACACCGCGCGCGTCGCCGGGCGCGGCTTCCTCTTCATCGCCTTCGCCAAGCTCTACTTCATGGTGTCGGGGCTGGCGCTCAACACGCTGTTGCCGCGCTTTCTGGAACGGGGCGCGCGCCGGCTCGTCGAGGCCGGGCTCGCCGGCGGGCGCACCGTCGCGCAGGTCACGCAGGCCTTCTACGGGGACTACGGGGTCGTCAACCGCTTCTCTTCGGTGCTCAACAACACGGTCGTCACCGCGACCATCCAGACCGTCTCCAAGTACGTCGCCGAGGACGAGGCGAACGCGCCCGCGGTGCGCGCGCTGGCGCTGCGGCTGCAGGCGATGGTGGGGCTGGCGCTGGCCGGCACCTACGCGCTGGCCGGCGGGCTCGTGGCGCGGCTCCACAACGATCCCTCGCTCGCCCCGCACTTCCGTATCGCCGCCGTCATTCTCTTTGCCTACAGCGTCTACGCCGTCTTCATCGGCTACTTGAACGGGACGAAGCGCTTCAACCGCCAGGCGGGCTTCGACGTGACCTTCTCCACCATCAAGGTCACCTCGATGCTCGCGGTGGCCTTCCTCGGCTGGGGCGTGGACGCGCTCTTCGGGGCGTTCGGCATGGCGGCCATCGTCATTTGCGCGCTCGCCGCCACAATCGTCGGCGTTCGCCGCGGCGACGCGCACCGCGACCTGGACCTGGGCGCGCTCGGCCGCGCCTGGGGGCTCATCGCCGCCTACACGTTGGTGACGAACTTGTTGCTGCTCATCGACGTCTCCGTGCTCAAGGCGGCCGCCGCCGGGGCGGCGCTGGGCCTTCCCGCCGAGGTGGTGCAGAACCTCTCCAAGTCGCTCGTCGGCATCTACAACGGCGTGCGCACCGGCGCCGACATCCCCTACCAGGCCGTGATCGCCGTGGCGTTCGTCGTCTTTCCGCTGGTGTCGCGCTCGACCTTCCAGGAGGACCGCGCTGCCACGCAGGCCTACATCCGCAACACGCTGCGCTACGCGACGGTCTTGCTGGGGCTGGTGGGACTGGTGTTCGCCGCCAGCCCGGCGGAGCTGCTGCGCGTGCTGAAGCCGGAGTTCGACGTGGGCGGCCCGGCGCTGACGGTGAGTGTGGCCGGCGAGATTTTCCTGGCGCTCTTCGCCATCGCCAACACGATCCTCATCGCCGCCGGACGCATGGGCGTGGCGCTCGGCATCGCCTGCGTCACGGCGGCCGTGGACCTCGCCTCGAACCTGCTGGTCGTGCCGCGCTTCATCCGCCTCGCGACGATCACCGCCGGTGCGGCCGGCGCCGCCGGCGCCGCCGGAAGTGCCGCCAGCGCGGCCACGGCGTCGCTCGACCCCGTGGCGCTCGTCGCCACGTCAGCCGCCACCGCGCCGGCGCTGGCGCTGGGCGCGGCGCTGGGGCTCGTCTATCTGCAGCGGCAGTTCGGCGCCTCGGTGCCGTTGAAGACGGCGCTGCGCGTCCTCGCCGTCGCCGGCGTGCTGGTCGCCGCGTCGGTGCTCGGTCCGCGTTTCGGCCTGGTGCTCACGCTCGTTAAGTCCGTCGTGCTGATGGGCGCCTACGGCGTCGGGCTCTATGTCCTCGGCGAGCTCGGCCCCGACGACCGCGCGCGCCTCATGCGCGTGCTGCGGCGGAAGGGCAGCTGACGATGCCGCGCCGGCGAAGCCGCTCGCTCGCGGCGGCGGCGGCGGCCGCGGCCGCCGCCCTGCTAGCGTCCGTCCTGGCGGGCTGTCCGTTCGACGCGCGCACCGACCCGCGCGAACAGCTCGCCGAGGCGGTGCGCGGCTTCAACGAAGGCGTGCACTGGGGGAACCTCGAAGCCGCGTCGCGCTGGGTGGTGCCCGCCGCGCGCGCCGCGTGGACCGTCGCCGCCGAACGGGTGGCCAAGGACGTTTCCTACAGCTTCTACGAGGTGAAGGGCGTGGACCTGAAGGACAAGGCGCACGAGGCCGCGGTGCGCGTGGAGATCGGCTGGTTCCACAAGGCGGCGCTGATCGAGAAGCGTACGACCGTTCTGCAACGGTGGATCCGCCTCAAGGGCACGTGGCTGCTCGTCGGCACGGACGTGGTCGACGGCCCGCCGATCGGCGGCTGAGCTCGACGCACGCCGAAGGGCGTCGCCTCGCCTTAGGGATCAATTCACATCCCCTGAGAAAGGGGCGTCAGGCGTCCGGCTGGGGTTCCGTCGACGCGCCCGCCTTCGCCGCGCAACGCCTTCAACGACGCGCTCCTCGGCGAGCAGACCCAGGCCGTGAGGCGCTCGGCGCCTAGAACGCCGATCGCGACTGCGGCCGCCAACCCCGTCGACGCGCCCCGGCGCCGAGGCGCTGCGGCGCTCTAGAACGGAATGTCGTCGTCGTCGGCCGGGCCGGCGGGGGCGTCGTCGGGCGGTGGGGCGTCCATGCCGTCGCCACGGCCACGACCGCCACCGCCACCACCACCGCCGCCGGGCGCGCCGCCGCCGCCGCCACCGGGCGGGCCGCCGCCGCCG
>DASYRF010000373.1:0-14153 GCA_036004705.1 Myxococcota bacterium | reverse complement strand
AGCTCCTTGCCGGTGCCGCTCTCGCCCTGCACGAGCACCGGCGCGTCGGTCTGCGCCACCTGCTCGATGCGGCGCTCCACCTCGATCCACGCCGGGGACAGCCCCTTGATGAGGAAGGGCCGCCCGTGCGCCGCGGACTCGGCGCGATGGAGCTGCGCCCGCCGCAGGAACTTCGCGGCCGAGGCGGCGAGCGCTTCCAGCTCGGCGACGTGCGCCGGGCCGAAGGCGCCCGTCTCGCGCGCCGACACCGTGAGCACGCCGATGGGGCGGCGCTGGTAGACGACCGGCACGGCGGCGATGGACCGGACCGGCAGGAAGTAAGGCGCGTAGTGCGGGTCGCGCGCCGTGTCGTTCGTCAGGTAGGACGCGCCCGTGTCCATCACGTGCAGGGCGATGCCGTTGGGCCGCCCGTCGTGCCGTGGCTGGAGCAACGCGCCGCCCACGTCCACCACCAGCCCTTCGACGACGTGGAAGCCGAGCGCCAACCCCTTGCGCGCGGGGTCCCAGAGGAAGAGCGCGCCGTTGCGCGTGCCGGTGCGCTCCAGCGCCAGCTCCAGGATGCGCAGCTCCAGCCCCTGGGCGTCGGCGGCGTGCAGGGCGTCGTCGACCGCGGACGCGCGCGGCGGGTTGTTTCTTGGATTCAACTTCATGTTGCTTTTTTACAACAAACGCTGCGCCATGTGCAAGTGGGGGCGCCGGATTCCCGGCTCTTTCCGCAGCGCGCCGCGCGGCACGCGCCTTGCGATGAGGGGGAGGCGATGCGGATCACGGTGTACATGCGGCGCAGCCCGGAGACTGGCACCGTCCAGGCGTATTGCCCGGACCTGCCCGGCTGCTCCGGGTGCGGCGGCTCGGACGAGGAGGCGCTCGCGGTCCTGCGGCGCCGGCTCTCCGCGCAGCTTGCCCGGAGCGTCCGGAAGGCGCCGCCCGAAGTGCGCGTGACCGCCATCGAGCTCTAGGAGGATTCCATGTCTTCGCCCTTCGCCGTTCGCTCCTGCTCCCTGTTCCTCGCCGCCGCGCTCGCCGCCCTCGGCGCGCCTGGGTGCGCCGAGATCCTCGACGCCGAGCACTCCGACGCGTCGTTGGCCATCGCCAGCGGCGATGCGGCGCTGATCCTGGCCGCCGTGAACTACCCCGGCACGACCTTCACCGTGCTCGACGCCGCCGCCGGGCTCGACTCTCGCGCCGCGCAGAACATCGTCGACCACCGCAACGGAGCCGACGGCGTCACACCCAGCGCCGACGACAACCTGTTCGGCGACGTCGCCGAGCTCGACGCGATCGCCTACGTGGGCGACGTGGCCTTCGAGAAGCTGCTGGCCTTCGCCCAGGCGCACCCGGCGCCGGCGGCCGAGTCGGTCGAAGGCGTGCTCTTCCTCGGCTGGGAGTCGGAGTCGGTGGTCTGGGGTGTGGGCCACGCGACCGTGGAGGAGCTGGACGTGGGCGCCGCGCTCGAGTCGCGCGCCGCCTCGAACCTCGTCACCGCCCGCCCGTTCACCAGCGTCACCCAGATGGGCCCGGTCGCCTACGTGGGCGCGGTCGCGCTGGGCGCGCTGCGCGCCTACGCGGACGTCTGGTGGGCGCAGATGCACGACGCCGCCGGCGCGCCCGCTCTGGCCGGCACGTTCGACGGCGTGGCGTTCGACGAGGCGACCGCCCACGTGGCGCTCGACGTCGCCAACGGCGCCACGCAGGCCGAGCTCGTCGCGCATGGCATGTACAGCACCGGCGCCAGCCACGTCGTGGCGGCCCGCCCCTACGCCACGCTGGCGGCCGTCGCCGCGGTGGACGGCGTGGGCACCGCCACGATGAACGCCCTGCACGCCTACGCCGCCTCCGGCGACTGGGCCCCCGCGCCGCCCGCCGGCTACGTCCTGACGACGGAGGAGCTGGCCGGCATGGTCCAGCTGTTGAAGGAGGGCATGTGGGAGGACGAGGGCTTCATCCACGACGTGGCCGACCTCGCCGCTTGGGACGAGGCGCTCATCCAGACGATCATGACGGCGCTCGAGGCTCAGATGGACCTGCTGGCCGCCCCGATGGCCGGCACGTCGTGGACCGACTACGACGCGGCGCACGACGCCGTGGTCAACACCGCCGGCGCGCCCAAGGGCCGCACGCGCAACGAAGGTTGGGCCTACCTCGAGTCGATCGGCGTGGCTCACTAGCGGCGCGCCGGGCGCCGCGCGCCACGGCGCCACGCGCGCTCCGCGCCCCGTGCGACCCGCCCCGCCCTGCTCGCCCCCCCCGTCCCTGCCCCTCTCAGGCCGTCCGCGCCACCGCTTCGGTGAAGCGCGACACCTCTTCCTCGATGGCCGACGCCGGGTGTCCGGCGATGAACGCCCGCGAGCGGAACGCGCGCACGGCCGCGTCGCACAGCGCGCGGCGTGTGTCGCCCGCCGACGCCTTCAGCAGCATGTCCGCGGGCAAGCCGACACGAACCATGTCCTCGCGCACGCTGCCCAGGCGAAGCTCGAAACGGAAGGCATTCGCGTTCATGGTCCTCTCCTCGGGTTTCGGGCCGACGCCGGCCCCGGGGTGCGGAACGAAGGGATCGAAAGAGCCGCGGCGCGCGGGCGCGCGTCGCCGTCGGGGCCCAGGGTACGGACGGCGGCGCGGCGCGCAACTTTTTTCATCGCCACCCCGCGCGCCCGGCCGCGTGGTAGGTAGCCGAGGTGCGCATCCTCCTGGTCCGGCACGGCGAGTCGGCGGGCAACGTCGACCGGTCCGTGCACGAGAAGATGGCCGACCACGCCGTACCGCTGTCGGCGCGCGGGCGCGTGCAGGCGCGCGCCGCCGGCGAGCGCATCGCCGCGTATTACCGCGGCGCCGCCCCACCGCCCGGCCACGTGCGCGTGTGGGCGAGCCCCTACCAGCGAACGCGGGAAACGGCCGCGGCCCTGGTCGAGGGGGCGGGCGGGATCCTCACTGACGTGCGCGAGCACGTTCTCTTGGTGGAGCAGCAATACGGCCTCTTCGACGGCGTGCCGGAGGAGGAGCTGGCGGCGCGCTTCCCCGCAGAGCACGCGCACTATGACAAGTGCGCACGCTTCGCCGGCAAGTTCTGGGCGCGCATGCCGCTGGGCGAGAGCCGCTTCGACGTGGCCGCGCGCGTCCACCAGTCGTTCGGGACGTTCCAGCGCGACGCCGCCATCGAGGGCATCCACGACATCGTGGTGGTCTGCCACGGCGTCACGCTGCGCGCCTTCGTGATGATGTGGTGCCACCTGACGCCCGAATGGTTTGACGACGAGCCCAACCCTCCCAACTGCGCCGTCCGTGTGATCGACGGGGGCCAGGACCGCGGCTACCTCGGCCCCTGATCGGCCTAGTCGAAGCCGTACCGGAAGTGGCCGGCGATCTTCCAGGCGGTGAGCACGTCGGCCTCCGCGGCATGGCCCGGCATCGGGTAGTTGTGTATGACGAGCGGCCGGCCGGACGCGGGATCGCGGCGGTCGGAGACGAGCCCGACGTGGTCGGTCCGCCCCGAGCCTGTGAGCTGCCAGATGACCACGTCGCCGGGCTTCCAGGCGCCGAGCGCGGCGGCGCCGTCGGCGGCGGTCGGCAGCACCTTCGCGCGCCGCTTGAAGAAGACGAAGAGATTGGCGACACGGCGGTGGTCGATGTTGGTGTCGAGCCTCCTGCCCGCCACGCCGTAGGCGGCAGGGGCGCGCGCCATGTCGTCGTGGACGAGCGCCTGCAGGTCGATGCCGGCGCGACGGAAGGCGCGGATGGGGACCTCGACACAGACGCCCATGGCGGGGTCGATGTCGCCGCCCGGATAGACCTTGTGCGCGGTGCGCGTGCCGTCCTTCCACGTCGTCACGTAATAGCCCATCGTGAGGTCGTAGACGGTGCCGCGGGCGACCTCGTCGCGCGCGCCGGCGACGATCAGCCGCGCCACGCCGCCGCCGTCGGCGGGCGGGTCGGGCGCCGCGGCCGCCGGCGCCGTCGCCGCCGCGGCCATCATGGCCACCAGAATGCAGCCGACCCGCGAGCGCATGACCCCGATGCTAGCACCGGTCGTGGGCGCGGCGACCCGGCGGCCTGGCTCAGAGGACGAAGGTCTCGGGACCGGTACCAGGTCGGGGCGACGCCGTCGGCGTGCCTCCACTCAGCCGCCGTGGGCGATCCGCCGGTGGCCCGGCCGCAAGAGCCCGTCGCGCGAGCACGGGCGCACGACCGGAACGAGCACCACGGGGGTCTGATCAGTACGCGGGCGCGACGGGCGCGCGCGCAGCGGCGCCAAGGGGAACGGTCGGAGGTCGGGGGGCGGAGCGGGCTCGGCGGCCGGCTCCAGCCAGATGATGGCGTCTTCGGGGAGCGGGGCTTTCACTCGACGATCGTGCCCGCGTTCTTCCGCAGGTACGTGGGGATGTCGTACTGGCTCTCCTCGAAGGGCGACATGCCGCTCATGCCCGCCGCCGACATCGGCGAGGGCGGCGGGACGGCGCCGCCGCGCGCCACCGCGGCCAGCGGCTCGCGCGGCGTCGTGCGCGGAGCGCGCTCCATCGGGCCGCTCGCCCGCCGCGACGCCGCCGACGTCGAGGACGGGGCACGCAGCGGCGGGGCCGCCGCGGCGCGCTCCTCCATCTCGGCCTGCTCGTAGCTCTGCACCTGGCTCTCGTCGGCCAGCTCCACCTCGGGCGCCCGGTCGAAGCCCGTGGCAATGACCGTAACCTTCACCATCCCGGCGAAGGCCTCGTCGATGACCGAGCCGAAGATGATGTTCGCGTCCTCGTGCGCGGCCTCTTCCACCAGGGTGGCCGCCTCGGTGACCTCGTGCAGCGTCATGTCGGGGCCGCCGGTGAAGTTGATGAGGATGCCCGTGGCGCCGGCGATGGAGATGTCCTCGAGCAGCGGCGAGGAGATGGCCTGATGGCAGGCCTCCATGGCGCGGCGATCGCCCTCCGCGCAGCCCGTGCCCATGAGCGCCATGCCCATGTCGCGCATGATCGTCTTCACGTCGGCGAAGTCGACGTTGATGACGCCGGGCACGGTGATCAGGTCGGAGATGCCCTGCACGGCGTGCAGCAGCACCGAATCGGCCTTTCGGAACATCTCCGTCAGCGGCGTGTTCTGGGTGGCCATCGCCAGCAGCCGCTGGTTGGGGATGGTGATGAGCGTGTCGACGACGCGCCGCAGCCCCTCGATGCCTTCGTCGGCCTGGCGGCGCCGCCGCTTGCCCTCGAACTGGAACGGCCGGGTGACGACACCCACGGTGAGCGCCTCGCACTCGCGCGCGATCTGCGCGATGACCGGCGCGGCGCCCGTGCCCGTGCCGCCGCCCATGCCGGCGGCGACGAACACCATGTCGGCGCCCTTGATGACGTCGCGCAGCCGCTCGGCGTCCTCGAGCGCGGCGTTGCGCCCCACCTCGGGGTTGGCGCCTGCGCCCAGCCCGCGCGTCAGGTTGGAGCCGAGCTGGATCTTCACCGGCGCGAGGTTCGATCGCAGCGCTTGCTCGTCGGTGTTCGCGGCGATGAACTCCACGCCCTGCAGGCCGCCGTTGATCATGCTGTTGAGGGCGTTCCCGCCGCCGCCGCCCACGCCCACCACCTTGATCTTCGCCTGCTGGTCGAGGGCCTCTTCGAAGATGAGCATCTCGGATTCCCCTTCGCGCTGCGCCGACGCGGCGCGGGTCGAAGCGTTGTTGCGGCCGTCTCCACGGCGGCCGGCATCCACCCTCGCTTATCGACCCGCGTTTTTGGGTCGTCAAATTTTTGCCCAGGGGCGCGTCCGCGCGGCGCTACCAGCGGTCGATGAGCTGCTCGATGCGGGCGTGGTCGGCCGGGGAGAGGTCCACGAAGGAGAGGCCTACGCCGAGGCCTTCGTGCTGGTAGGCGACGCGGGCCTTGACCTGCACGGGGAGCGGGTCGTCGTCGCGCAGCTTGAAGCGCACGCCCAGCACTTCGGCGTCGTGGAACGCCGTCACGGTCTCGAGATAGATGCCGCCGAGGCTCAGGTCGGAGCTGCGCCGCACCCCGACGCCGAGCACCTCGACCTCCTTGAGGAACGGGATGCGCCGGTGGCGCCGATGCTCGGCGGGGGACTGCGGCGGCAGCCGCGGTGCGGCGGGGGCCGAAAGGAAGGACAGCAGCGCTTCGCAGACGACGGCGAGGTTGCGCAGGTGCCGCTCGGTGGCGCCGGCGCGGCGGTGGATCTCCAGATAACGCTCGACCTCCGCCGGCCCGAGCGCGGCGATGGACCGGTCTTCGAATGCGGCGACGAACGCTTCGGCCTCCGCTTGATAGACCGAAAGATAGGGCTCCGGGACTTCCCCGCGGCGCAGGTACTCGAAGAACTCCGCGACCGGAAGCTCGGCGCGCGACATCGCCCCCGCCTGTATTCTACTGCGCCGGTGGCGGAACGGCGCGGGCGGCGTCCGGCGCGCCAACGATCGCTCGGTATCCGCGCGCCAGCTCGGCGCCGAGATAGGCGGCGATGGCGTGCATCCCGCGCCGCCCGCCCCCGGCGGCGGCCTCGGCCTCGGCGTTGTAGTTCGTGTTCGTGTTGACGTCGTAGGTGTAGGCCACGCCGCGCGCGTCGGTGATGAGCTCGAAGGCGCCGACGTGGATGTCGTGTAGCTCCATGAAGCGCTTCCACGCCGGCACCAGCGCGTGGTCGAAGCCGTCGAGCACCTCGAACTTGGGCCGCGCGTTCGCCGACTCGCCCACGGGGCAGAAGGCGTCGCCCACGTTGCAGGCGTCGGCGGGGCAGAGCTCGAACCCCTCCGACGTGTCGACGCGCACCGCGTAGAGCAGCTCGCGGCCGACGAACTCCACGCGCGTGATGAACGGCTCGGGCGCCTCCACGTACTCTTGCAGCAGCGTCACGCCGTCGCGCGACGGCTCGAAGTCCGACGCTTCGACGTAGTCGCGCAGCGCCGCGAGCGAGCGAAACAGGCGCACCCCCAGCCCCTTGCCGGCGCGGTTGTGCTTGGTGATGAACGGCCGCCCCTCGAACGCGCGCGCCGCGTCGAGCAGCGCGGCGCGGCCCACCGTGGCGATGGTGCGCGGCGTGCGTACGCCCAGCGTCTCCAGGCTGGCGTACTGGGCGACCTTCGACAGCTCGATGCGCAGTGCGCGCGAGCCGTTGAGCACGCGCCGCCCGTGCGCCTCCAGCCAGGCGAGCACGCAAGCGGTGTGCTCGGGCGCGTACACGTGGCCGCGCGTGTGCGACGACGCCGACATGCGGTTGTAGAAGACGCCCTCGGGCGGCGCCGCCGCCAGGTCGAGCGCGCCTTCGTCGAGGAACCACTCGCGGTAGGCGAGCCCCAGGTCGGCGAAGGCGGCGCGCAGGGGCGTCACCCAGGCGTCGTTCTCGTGCAGCACGTGGATGAGCGGCGGCGCGGCGGCGGCTGTCATGGCGCCGAAGCCTAGCGGCCGCCCGTTGCGCCGGCAAGCGGCGCGCGCGATGCTCGCGCCATGGACAGCCTACAGGACCGCTACGCCCCGCAGAACCGCTGCTTCGGCTGTGGCGCGGCGAACGAGCACGGGCTGCGCATCAAGAGCCGCGTGGAGGGCGAGGAGGTGGTGTGCGACTGGCGCGCCCAGCCGCACCACGAGGCCTTCCCCGGCGTGCTCAACGGCGGCATCTGCGGCGCGCTGCTCGACTGCCACAGCAACTGGACCGCCGCCTGGCATCTGATGCGCGCGACGGGCGCGGCCACGCCGCCCTGCACCGTGACGGCGGAGTACCACGTGACGTTGCGCCGCCCCACGCCGATGGACGCGCCGCTGCGACTGCGCGCGCGGGTCGTCGAGGCGCAGGCGGATCGCGCCGTGGTGGAAGCAACGCTGGAGGCGGCGGGCAAGGTCACCGCTACCTGCCGCGGCACGTTCGTCGCAGTCAAGGAAGGCCACCCCGCCTTTCACCGCTGGTAGGCGTCCACGCGTCGTGGTGTGGACGGGCGGGATCAGCAGAGCGCGCAGCGCCACGAGGGGAGGCGCAGTCCGCCCACCATCCCATAGGATGCCGAGGCAGCGCGGCCGCTGACGAAGAGCTGCAGCGGCGCGGCGAACGGGTCCATCGACGAGCCCATCACGACGTGCACGCCGTCCGCGAGCGCAAGGCGAGTCGTCTCGTACGAGGTCGGCGTCGCGCTCCAGAGCGCCGCCGGGAGCACCGCCCCGTCATACAGCGTGGTCGAGCCCGCCATGTGCGCGAGCGTCAGCGCCTGCTCGAGCTGCGGCAGCGCCACGATGGTGAAGTCGCTCCGCCAGTTGTCCACGGGGATGGCCGTCACCATGTCCGGCTCGTCGGTGGAAAACTGCGCCACGAAGACCGGTCTGTCGCTCCAGAGCAGGAAGTCGCCTTCGTCGCCCGCCGCGGGCGACGGTCCCGGCGCGTCGGGGCCGGCCACGACGAAGTCGGCGTGCTCGCCGGCGTCGATCACCGTGGGCGTCCCGGGCGACGGGAGGCCGGTGACGCCTGGCTGGTAGTCGAAGCTGATCGTGGTGGCGTCTTCGGACGCCACGATGCGCCACATCTGTGCGGCGCCCGGCCCGTACGTGCGCGTGCCCACGTAGGTGACGCCCCACCAATCGAGCGGCAGCAGCTGCTCCTCGACGTGGTCGCAGCTCCCCGGGTCGATGACCGCGCACTCGTGGTAGCCGAAGACCGCCACGGGCTGATCGGAGACGATCCAAGACCCCGTTACGTCGTCACCCACCGCGGCGGCCTCAATCTGGAGCACGTCGCCCTCGTCGAGCGTCACGACGGCCGTATCGCCCGGCGCCAGCGCCGGCACACCCGGGCCGGCGAGCGTGTCAGTGCTCGCCGTGAGCGTCACGGTAGTGGCGTCCACGGCGGCCACGACGGCGAACCCCGATGCGTGCTCTTCGGCGCCGAACGCGAAGAGCGCGTCGTCGCCCACGCTGCGCGGCAGGCTCACCGCGAAGTGGTACTGGCCGAGCGCGCCACGGGGGTACAGCAGCGACGCGCCGCTCGACGACGCGGCGGCGCCGAGGTCGTCCGAGTTCAGCTGCCAGGCGAACACCGGAATCGTCGACCTGACGCGGTAGGCGAGCGCCGGCGCCAGCGCCGTCCCTTCGACGTGGCGGTCGGCGAGGAGGTACGACGCGGCCGTGCCGGGGACGACGGTGGAGAGGTTGGCCGTGACCCACGTCGCGCCGGCGCCGCTGCGGGTCTCGATCGTCACGTCCGCCGACCGCGACGTGTCTGGGTTGGTGACCACGACCTCGTAGCCGAGGGCGTCGTCGCGCGACACGTTGTTCGTGTCGAGCGCGTAGTACGTGCACCCGACGAAACGCCCCTCCAGATCGGCGATGTCGCACAGCGAGAAGCAGGCCCCGCCATTGCAGACGTCGCCTTCCGGGCACACCTCGAGCACCGTCGATCCGGTGCCCAGGTCGTTGCACGCGTACACGACCTCCTCGCCTTCGCCGCAGTAGATGGTGCCGGGGCCGCAGACCGTGGCCATGCAGGCGGATCCCAGCGCCGGGTCGCACGCGAGCCCCACCGGACAATCGCGTCCGAACGTCCAACCTCCCGCCAGGCAATCGGCCAACGTCCCGTCGGGAAGGCACGTCTGCTCGCCGTCGTCGCAGGCGCGCGGATCGCAGCCCGGCCCGCTCGCGGTCGCCGTGCAGGTGCCCGCGGCGCACGCGCCCGCGTCGTCCCACGCCGCGCCGTCGGCGCGGCACTGCTGCAGCCCCGTCGCGTCCGTCGGCGAGCAACGCACCTCGCCCGGCGGACAGACTCCCCAGGCCGGGACGCACGTCCCGCCTACCGGCGCGTCGCACACCTGCCCCGCGGGACAGTCCGCGTTTTCCACGCACGGCGCGCCCGCGCCGCGCCCGCACTCGCAGCGGAAGCACCCCGGCGCCGCCAGCATCGCCGCGCTCACGAGCCCCGCCGCCACCATCCGCGCCCGCATCGTCGCCCTCCCTCCGCGCAGTGTACCGGAAACGCGCGCATTCGCCGCACGCCGGCGACGGTGGCCCGCGGCGGGCGTCAGCGCACGACCGCTCAAGTCGTACCCGAGCGGGGTTGGCAGGCGCGGGGCGGTCGTGCTCTCATCCGGGGCCGAGGAGAACGACCATGGCGGAGAAGAAGGCAGCGAAGGGCAGCAAGCGCGCACCGGCGGCGAAGGGCAAGGGCGCGGGCGCGGAGGCGGCGGCCGCGGCGCCGGTGCCGGGCCAGACGCCGGCGGGGCAGATGAAGTGCCCGCGCTGCAGCGCGCCGATGAAGGAGTTCGAGCACCTGGGTATCACGCTCGACGGCTGCACGGGCTGCGAAGGTTTGTTCTTCGACGCGGGCGAGCTCGAGGAGGTCCTCAAGCGCGAGTTTCCCGAGGCGATGGCCGCCGCCGCCGACTTCTACGCCAGCACCGTTTCCCTGGACGGTGATTCGCCGCCGCCGACCGGCGGCGAGCCCTCGAACGTGTCGAGCTTCTTCCGCTCGCTCTTCACGCGCCGCCGCACCGAGACGGCGACCTCCCCGGAAGACTGATTCAGCCGGCGGCCTTCGGCACCCAGCGAAAGGCGCCGTCGCGCGCGGCTTCGAGTGCGCGCTGGCCCAGGGTGGCGAGCTCGGCGGGAGCGGCGCGCAGACGCGCGCCGAGGCGGTCGGCGCGGCCGGTCTTCAACTCGCGCACCAGGTTCGCCGCCGTCTCCGCCCCGAAGTGCACCGGATAGCGCGACACCTTCGCGTAGCCGCGCTTGCGCGCCAGCACGCGCGCCTCGTCGGCCGTCAGTCCCGTCTCCTTCAGCGCCGCCGCCAGCTCTTCCTGCGCCCGCTGCCGCGCCTTGAACAGGAACATCTGCACGCGCGAATAGACGTTCACGGCGCCGTCGCCGTTCGTCTCGATGGGGCAGTAGATCGACTGCGGGTATTTCTCCGAGATGATCGATTGCACGCCGTCCGACACGCCGCTCGAGGGCATGCAGCCGAACGGCTTCACCGACAGCATCATCGTGCACTTCTTCTTCAGCACCGAGAGGATGTGCTTCCCCACCTCCATGTGCCCTTCCCCGCCGCGCAGCTCGTTGTGATAGTGCTCGTGCGCCACCTCGGCAATCTCGTCCATGTCGGGCAAGTGGTAGTCGCGCAGCCCCATCACCTGGGCGAACGTGTGGAAGATGACGCGGATGGCGGCGTCGGCCACGTGCAGCAGGCGCAACGTCTTCACCGGGTCCTTGCCGTCGAGCCCCTTGTGCGCGGTGTCGTCCTCCTTCAGGTCCATGCGCCGCCGCGTGTCGTAGCGCGCTTCCCAGATGCTGTAGAGCAGCCATGCCGTGATGATCTGGATGTCGACCTCCGCGCCTTCGCTCTCCAAGAAGCGCTGCAGCTTGTAGTTGCCGTCGCCCTCGGTCGTCATCGCCCAGAACTCGCCGATGATGCTGACCTTGGGCTTGGCGCGCGTGTAGTCCACCTCCACGGCCTCGAGCAGCCGCCGCGCCTGCCAGCAGGCCCACAGCACGCTCCCCTGGGTGAGCAGCGCGTCGTGGATGAGCTTCTTCGACTGATCGAGCGCCTTGTCGGTCGCGCCCGGCACCACCTCGTAGGGGCGCGTGCGGTAGCCCAGCACGTTGAGGACGTCGCCCGCCACGACCGCCTTGAACATCTGGCGGAAGAACGGGACCCCCATGTCCAGCCCCGCGCCCTCGGCGGCCTGGCCGACGCCGCCCTTCTGCTGGAACAAGATCACCCGGAACCCCTCGAACCCGGCGTCGCGCAGCGCCTTGCGGTACTCCGTCACGTACGTGCCGAAGCGGCACGGCCCGCACGCCCCCGCCGTGAGGAAGAGGTTGTTCTTGATGATGTCCTCGGTGGGAATGCCTTCGTGGTCCCGCAGCCAGGTCACGTACTTCACGAGGTTGCCGACCGTGAAGTACGTCGGGTTGCACTGGCCGCGGTTGCCGAACTCCTTGCCGTAGCGCAGCGCCTCGTTGTCGGGGCAGTCCATCGCCTTGACCTTGTAGCCGAGCCCGCCGAGCGCCCCCTCGATGAAGTAGTCATGCGCCATCGTCAGCCCGCTGACCAGGATGGTCGTGTGCGGCCGCTGCGACGCGGTGAACGTGGAGGGATTGGAGTCCCACCAATGCTCCGTCTCCTCGTCGAGCCCGAGCGCTCGCCGCTGCTCCTGTTCGAATCGGCGCAGCTCCTCCTGGATGTCGAGGTCGCTCGCCCCGCTGAGCTTCGTCGTGTCGATCGTAGATGTCTGCGTCTGCGTCATGGCGGTCCTCCTCCTTGGCTCACGAATGGTCGGCCGGGGTCGCGGACGCACCGGCGCCCCCCGCTAGGTGACTGCGCTGCCGGGCCTGCAGCTCCTGGCGCTTCTGCTCCACCAGGCGCTTCAGCTCTTCCTTCTTCTTGGCGACGTCCTCGAGCTTCTCTTCGTACAGCGACAGCGAATGGGCGTACGTCTTCACGCGGATCTTGATCGACCCGCCGGGCTTGTTGGCGTCGATGTCGTGCAGCGCCGAGTAGGGCGTCTGGCTCTCGCGGATGATGCTGTCGATGAGCCCGTAGGTCGGCGCGTCGTGCCCGCACTTGAAGCTCGACAGGTCGAGCACCACCACGTTCGGATGGCGCGCGGCGAACTTCGCCGCCCAAACCTTCTGCGCCGAGTTGGTCGAGTAGTTCTCCGGCCACACGTCGGTGATCTCCAGCGGCGACTCGATGCGCCCCTTGTTCAGGTCCGACTGAAAGAAGCGCTTGAGCCACGCTTCGTCCTTGGGGATCGAGCGCATCGACACGATCGGGTAGCCCAGCACCTGGAACTCTTCGAGCACGCTGTGGTTTAGCCCCGGGTCGTTGTGGTAGGGCCGCCCCAGCAGGAGCACGGCGATGCGGTTGTCTTCCTCGACCTGCTCGAGGATGGCGCGCCCCTTCTGCTCGAGCTCTTCGTCGAAGCGCCGCATGCAGGCGAGGCCGTGGTCGACGGCGAAGTCGGACTCGTCCTGCGTGACGCGCAGGTGCTTCTCGAACGCCTCGAACATCTGCTTCTTGAGCAGGTTCGGCTCGTTCAGCGCCAGCGCCGGGTTGAGGTACTCGATGCCGCGCGTGCCGAAGAAGTCGACCTCCTTGGTGAAGGCCGCCTTGATGACGGCGGGCGAGCCGGCGACGATGGGGCACGACGCCGTGTCCATCAGCTTCTTCAGCGGCGAGGTCACGTGCGTCAGGCAGGGGAAGAAGATGTAGTCGAGCTTCTTGTCGTCGGCGTGCTTGTGGAAGAGCAGGTTGTGGATGTGCGCCTGCGCCACCTTCGACGGGTAGCAGGGGTCCACCGAGCCGTACTTCCCGCCCTCCTGCCACATCTCCTCGGAGGTGTAGTCGCTGAAGACGACGTTCAGGGTGGGGATGCCCACCGCTTCGAGGTAGCCGCGAAACAGCGGCGCCGTGGAGTACAAGTTCAGCACGCGCGGAATGCCGATGCGCAGCTTCTTGCGGCGCGCCGCCGCTTCGGGCGGCGAGCGCCGGAACCCCTGCTTCACCTTCACCCGCTGCTTCGCCTGCAGCAGATCGCTGCCGATGAGCCGCTCCAGCCACCCCTTGCGCACCTCCACGGTCTCGCGCTCCGCTTCCGGCGCCGGCAGCTCCGGCGGCACGACGATCTGCCGGAAAGCCAGCTTGGCCTCGTAGTCCACCAGGTTCGGGAAGCGCTTCATGATCTGCTTGCGCTCACGCGTCAGGGCGATCATCGCGTCCTCGGACTCGACCGTGCCTTTCTCGCAGCTGAAGCCAGAGATGTAGCGGGCGGTGCTGCCCGACGGAGTCTTGGTGTCGATGAACGTGCGCGCGCAGAGGTTCGGGCAGAAGTGGCAGCGCGTCGATTCGTCGTTGCGCGAGGCGTATTCGAGCCCGATGGTCGCGTCGAGGCCGATGAACGTGGACTGGCCCTTGCGGCGCACCACGCGCAGCGTCTCCATGGCGGCGCCGTGCGCGCCGGCCACGCCCGGGTAGGGATGGACCTTCACCTCCGCCCCGGGCACGCGCTCTTTGATGTAGTCGACCTGCGCCTTCACGGCGGCGAGGTTGTGCTGCGTGCCGCCCTGCAGCACGAAACGCCGTCCCAGCTCCGCCATGCGCGGGATCTGCACGACGTACTGCCAGACGTTCTTGGGCAGCACCATCGCCAGCCCCGCTAGCAGCTCCTCCTTGGCGTAGCCCTCCTTCTGGAAGTT
>DASYRF010000372.1:0-11713 GCA_036004705.1 Myxococcota bacterium | reverse complement strand
TGTCGAGCGCGGCGGCGTAGGCTTCGAGCGGACCTCGGTTCAGGAAGTGCGGCGCCGCCCCCAGCACCGCACGCGCCGCCAGCCCGGGGTCGCGCGTCGCCGCGACGCGGTACGCCGCCGCGAGATCGTCGACCAACCCGGCCAGCTTGCGCCGGCACCGCGGCCCGTCTCGCCCGCGCGCGCCCGCCGCCAGCCCCTCCGCCGCCTCGACCACGTACGCCGCGTGTCGGCGCTCCGCCGCCTCGCCCTCGCCCGCGGCGACGGCCTTCTCTGCTCCGTACGCGCGCACGCTCTCCAGCAGCGCGAAGCGCGGCAGCTCGCCGTCGAGCGGCTCCGCCGGCGCCGCTGCCACCAGGGAACGATCGCGCAGCGCGCGCAGCAGCCCCGCCACCGCCGCCGGCCCGATCGCGCCGCCCGCCGCGACCGCTTCCGCCGCCTCCAGCGTGAACGCGCCCTGGAACGCGGCGCAGCGCGCCAGCACCAGCCGCTCCGCTTCCGGCAGCAGCTCCCACGACGCGTCCAGCGCGCCGCGCAGGCTCGCGTGACGCGGCGCCTCGCCGCGAGGCGCTCGGCGCAGAAGATCGAGCCGCTGCTCCAGCCGCGCCGTCAGCACCGCAGGCGGCAGTGCGCCGGCCCACCCTGCCGCCAGCTCCACCGCGAGGGGCAACCCGTCGAGGCGGCGCACCAACTCCAACACGGCAGCTCGATCCGCCGCCGGCAGCGCCCTACCCGACCCCACCGCCCGCGCGCGCGCCTCGAAGAGCGCCGCCGCCTCTTCCAGGCCCAACGGCGACACCTCGAGGCGGTGCTCCCCTTCCACTCCCAGCGCCTCGCGCGACGTCACGAGAAACGTCGCGTCTGGCGCGCGCGCGACCAGCGCCGCGACCACACCGGCCGCACGTGCCACCGCACGGTCGAAGTCGTCCAGCACCAGTAGGGCCGGCCCGCGCGCCGCGAGCGCGCTCCCCAGCAGCGCCAGGGCGCGATCGACGCGCGCCGCCGGCGCGAGCTCCACCTCCAGCGCGGCCGCGATGGCGTCCAGCACCTCGTCCACCGCCGCCGCCGCGGCGAGGTCGACCACCCAGACGCTCGGCACGCCGTCGTCCGCGGCCGCGTGCCGCGCCGCCCAGCGCGACGCCAGCCGCGACTTGCCTGCCCCCGAGGCCCCCACGATGGTGACGAGCCGCGCACCCTCGCCCCGCAAGCGGTCGAGCGCGACCAGCTCCTGCTCCCGCCCCACGAAGCTCGACGCCTCTGCGATGGCCGCCTTCACTACCTCGCCTCGCGCGCGAGTGTACCTCGTCCCCGCGTGGACGACGTCCGCGCGTCAGAGGCTCAGGAGCTGAACGGGGGAAACGGCGGAAGAAGCGGGCGGAGAAACGCGGTGCCGGGAGCCGGCAGCCGGCAGGCTTCTAGCTTACGGGCAGGCGGGGTCGGTGCCGAAGAGCGCCTCGCACTGGAAGCAGAACCCGCCGGCGCCGTTCGTGTCGAACAGCTTGTTGAGCGACATCGTCGGCGTCGAGTTCTCGATGCACACGTAGTGGAAGTTATCGCCACGGTTTGTGTCGCATCCGGCCTCGCCGGTCGCGTCCGCCGTATCGATGTTGCACGGCGCGGCGCACAGCTGCAGCAGCCCGCCGAAGAAGCCGCTCGAGCTCGGACAAACGGACCCGCCGGGGCACTGGAACTCGGGAAGCGACGCGAACGTGTCGCAGTACGACAGCGTGCAGTAGCCGCCCGGCCACACCGCGTCGGCCGGATCGCCCATCCCCGCGCAGAACGCGTGCTGCGGGCAGTCCAGGTCGGTCAGGCACGGGTCGCCGATGCTCGCCGCGCCGGCCGTGTGGTCGGCGTAGCAGAGGTTCACCGTCGTGTTGCACAGCAGCCGCTCCGGGTTGTTCGCGACGTCCGTGCAGTCCGCGTCCGCGGCGCACGTCACCGCCGCGTTGCCGAAGCAGGTGCCGGCCATGGTGTCGCACGCGTTGCAGCCTTCGTCGTTCTCGCAGCCGACCCAGCAGCCGCCCGACGCGGGATCGATGATGCTGGGCAGACAGGTGTAGGCGGTCGAGCCGGCGACGTCGGTGCGGCACGAGCCGATCCCAGTCGGGCTGGGGTTGCAGTCGGGCAGGCAGTAGTTGACCGTGCCGCCCATCCCGTCGCCGAAGCCCTCGCAGTGCGAGCCCGACGGGCAGTCGTCCGAGCCGGTCATGGGATTGACCGTGCAGTTGGCGATGAGGCAGTAGCCGCCCGGGAAGCCAAACATCGCTTCCGTCACGCACGTCGACTGCAGGCCGAGGCCGCCGCCGGTGCTGCAGTCGGTGTCCGCGGTGCAGGGCTCGCCCGGGTTCGCCGGCATCGTCACGGTGTTGTTCTGACAGGTGCCGGTACAAGTCGTGCCGTTCGGCGGGTCACACTGCTCGCCGACCTCCACGATACCGTTGCCGCAGACCGAGCCAATGGTCATGCAGCTCGTGTCGCAGCTGGCCGTGCCGGGCGGCTCGCACTGCTCGCCGGGGTCGACCGTCCCGTTGCCGCACAGGCCGGCGCCGGAGTCGATGCCGATGTTGCCGCCGTCGATGCCCACGCGGGGGCGGCAGCCCACGACGATCACGGCCGCGGCGAAGGCGGCCGCCATACCAACGAATACACGGATCTCGGGCTTCATGGACCTTGACCTCCAGTGGCGCGTTTAGTTCTTGTGTCGCGAAATGGTGCGCCGGGCGCACCGCCTCTTATTCCTTGGCCTTGGCGCGGAACTTGGTCCGGGAACCCTTAGCGCCCTGCCACAACGGTGTCAAGCAAGCGCAGCGCCGCCAGCCGCGTGGCCGGGCCTCCGACCGCGTGTTAGCGTGGACGGACGCGATGAACGAGCGCTGGGACGTCGTAGGGGGGCCGGAACGGCCGGGGAGCGCGCCCACCCGCGGGGCGTCGGCCGCGGCGCGGGCGGCGGCGGCGCGGGCGGCGGCGGCGCGAACGGCGCGTCCTGCGGCGGCCAGCGAGCGGGCGGCGGCGCAAACGACGCGTCGCCCGCCGCCCGGACTCGTAGGGCTGGCCGCGCTGGCGGCGACGGCGTGCGCCGGGGGCGCGGCGAGCTGCACCGACGGCTACGACCCGCCTCCCCCGGTCATCGTCTGGTGCCCCGACGCCGCCGCCGCCGGAGAGGCGGCGTTCCACGTCGAGCTGAACGTCCAGACGGGCGCCGTGCTCGACGTGCCCGACGTCCCGCGCGGCAGCGCTTGCACGCCGGAGATCGAGGGCACGGGAACGGTCGACTACGACGCCGACCGCCGCCGCGTTACAGTTTCACTTACCATCGTTAACCGAACCGATGCGCCGGTGCGCAACCTGGCTGCCCTGGTGCGCTTCGTCGGCGACGACGACGGCGTGACCATGCACATGCCCCGCCCGGACACCGCCGCCTCGTTCGTAGCGCCCGGCGGGTGGCGCGCCTTCCCCGCGCGCCCGGCCACCCTCGCTCCCGACGAAAGCGGCACCGTCGACGTCGTCTTGCGCGTCCCCGCCGCCGTGTACACGACGGGCATCGGCGGCGCGACCATCGACGCCACGGGTGGATACCGCGTGGAGATCGCCGGCGGCGTGGCGGCGCTGGCTCCGCCGGACCCGGGCGACCCCGCCGCGGGGCCCGCGCCCTACCTGTTGATCGAAGGCGAAGACTTCCACCCGGGCCCGGCCGGGTACTGGGGGGACGTCGACGGCTGGGAATGGACGGCCGTCGTGAACGGCGCCTCCGGGTCGGGCGTGCTCGACGCGCCCGGCCTCGCCAGCGCGCCGGCGTGCACGACCATCACGGCCCCCGCGCCGGGGGTGCACCGCGTCTGGGCGCGCACCGGCGGCGCCGACGTCGTGCCGCCGGGGGCGGAGGGAAGCGTGATCGTCGAGGTGGACGGCGCCGCCGTGGGCATGGCGGGCGGCGACGGCGGGCCGGGCGCGTGGAGCTGGTCGGACGTGGGAACCGTGGACCTGCCGGCCGGGCCGGCGACGCTTTGCCTGCGCGACGGCGGCGGCGACCTGTCGCGCACCGACGCGCTGATCTTCACGCCCGACGCGGACGCCGATCCCGACGCGTTGCTCGCCGCCGGCCATCAGCTCAGCGACCCCGCCGCCGCCCACGCGGCGGTGGAGGGCACCATCGCCGCGCGCCTCGCGCCGCAGGACGCGCTGGCACCGCCGGCGACGCTGGCCGAGTGGGACGCGATGCGCGAGGACTTCCGGACGGCGCTGTGGGAAGGACTGGGGCTGGACTTCGACCACCCCGACCCGGGGCTGCCGCCCGAGACCGTCGACGTCGCGGACTTCGGCGACTACCGCCTGGAGAAGATCCGCTTCTACGCGCATCCGGACCTGCCGGCGACGGCGCTCCTGTACCTGCCGCCCGAGAGCGCCGGGCCGGGACCCTTCCCGGCGGTGCTCGGGCCGGTCGGCCACTGGCCGGCCGGCAAGGCTTACGGCCCGGAGCAGGAGCGCAACGTCACGCTGGCGCGGCTCGGCTACGTGGCGCTTTCGATCGACCCGCTGAACCAGGGCGAGCGCGTGGATCCGCTGAACGACCACCAGCTGGGGCAGGCGGACTATTTCGTCGGCGACGAGCTGGGCGCGGTGATGGTGCTCGAATGGATGCGCGCGCTCGACTGGCTGGTGGAGCGGCCAGAGGTCGACCCGACGCGCATCGCCGCGAGCGGGGCGTCGGGCGGCGGGACCATCACTTTGTATCTGGCGGCGCTCGACGACCGCATCGCGGCGGCGGCACCGGCCGTGGCGGTCGGTACGTGGAACAACATCATGATCCGCGGCCCCGGCGGCGACGCGGAGCAGTACCCGTGGGGGAACGCGGCGTGGCTGCCGACGTGGGGGTTGCTGGCGCTGGCGGCGCCCAAGCCGGTGCTGGTGATCAGCGCCTCGGGCGACACGAACTATCCGGCGGCTGACGCCGCGGCGGTGGCAGCCGAGGCGGCCCCGGTGTGGGGGCTCTACGGGGCGGACGCGGACTTCACGTTCGACGTCTTCTCCGGGCCGCACAACTTCGAGCGCGTGCGGCGCGAGGCGTTCTACACCTGGCTGGAGGGGGTGTTCCGGGGCGACACGACGCCCGTGCTGGAGACGCCGGTGGAGCCGCTCGAGGCGAGCGCGCTGGAGGTGGGGCTGGGGCCGTCGCCCGCGACGGCCCTGGGGCTGTTGGCGGACGAGGCGGCGGCGCTGCCCCCGTTGCCGGTGCCGGCGGACGCCGCGGCGGCGGGCGCGGCGGCGGCCGAGACGCGCGCCACGCTGGCGGCGCTGTGGGGCGCACCGCCCGGCGACGGCGCGGCGGCGCCAGCCGTCACGGCGCTGGGCGAGGACCCGGCCGGAGCGCGCGGTGTCGTCCGCGAGCGCTTGATGATCGAAAGCGAGCCGGCGTCGTCCGACGAGCCGCTGGGCTACGCGTTCGAGGCGGAGCTCTACCGGCCGCTGGGCTGGCCGGGGGCGGGCGGGCGGGGCGCGGCGGTCGTATACCTGAGCGACGGGGGCAAGGAGTCGGCAGTGCACGTGCCGGCGCTTCTGGCGCGCGGGCTGGCGGTGCTCGCGATCGACGCGCGCATCACGGGCTCCATGCTGCCCGGCATGTACGACCGGCAGATCGCGCGGACGTCGGGCTACGCGGGCGTGGGGCTGGCGGAATCGGTAGCGGGGTGGCGGCTGGCCGACACCTACGCGGCGCTGCGCGCGCTGGCGGCGCGCGACGACGTCGACCCAGCGCGGCTCGGCGTCGTCGGCGGAGGGCTGGAGTGCGCGCCGGTGGCGCTCGCGGCGGCGGCGCTCGACCCGCTGGTGCGCGCGGCCGGCCTTGACCTGGGCCCGGCGTCTCTTCGCGCCATGGTCGTGGCGGCGCAGATGATGCCCCCGGGGCTGGTGACGCACGGGCTGCTGGCGACGCTGGACGTCGCGGCCATCGCCGGCGCGGCGGCGCCGAAGCCGCTCGTGTTCGTGCGTACGCGCGACGCGGACGGCGCTCCGGCGGCACCCGAGACGTTGGCCTCCGCCTTCGCCTCGGCCCGCGCCGCGTACGCGGCGCTCGACGCGCCCGACGCCCTCGACCTGCTCGCCCCCGCCCCCGCCGCGCCCGGCGCCGCGCTCGCCGACTTCCTCGCCGCCGCCCTCGCGCCCTAGTGCAACCCGCCGCGACGACCCTCGCGGCACCTGCCGCTGCGACGCCCGGCGGCCCTGCCAAGGCGAGCGCAGCCTCGCGGGGGCGCGTGCTCTTGCGCCGGCACGGGTGGCTACTCGCCGTCTTCTTGGCCGCCCTCGCCGTTCACCTGCCCTACGCGCGGCCCGGCGGCCCGTGCGCCCGCAACGGCGACCCGTGGCCGCTCATCCACGACGAGGGCACCGTGCTCTACGACTCGTGGCGCATCGCCTCGGGCGAGGCGATGTACCGCGACTTCTTCGAGTTCCAGGGGCCCGTCTTCTATCACGCCGTCGCCGCCCTCTACCTCGCCAGCGGCCCCTCGCCGGCGGCGGCGCGCGCTTTCATCCTGCTCGTGTGGGCGCTGTCGGCGGCGCTCCTGGCGCTCGTCGTCGCGCGCTGCGCAGGGCGGGTGGCCGGCGCCGCGGCCGCCGCGATCCACGCCTGCCTGCTCGTGCCCTTCTACGCGGCCGCCTATCCGCACTGGGTGGCCGAGGCCTTCACACTGGGGGCGCTCGTGGTGCTCACTGCGCCGCACCGCGGGCCGCGTCACGATATCGCCGCGGGCGCGCTCGCCGCCGCCGCCGCCGCGACCATCCAGTCGGTCGGACTTCCCGTCCTGGCGGCGCTGGCGGGGACGGCGGCGCTGCCCGGGCTGGCGGCCCGCGCGTGGCGGCGCGCGCTCGCCGGACCGGCACGGGTGCTCGGCGGCGCCGCGGCGGTGCTGGCGGCGGTGGCGCTCTTCTGCGCCGCGCGCGGCGCGCTGGGCGCGCTGGTCTACGACGTGCTCGTCTGGCCCTTCATCTACTACGGCAAGGGCCAACCCAAGGAAGCCTTCGCCGCCAGCGCCGGGTGGATCGCGGCGCACCGCAAGCTGCCGGCGGCGGCCGGTCTCGCCGGGCTGGCCGGGCTGTACGTGACGATGGCCCTTCCCTGGACGACCATCGCCGCGGCAGCCGCCGTCGCGGGGCGCACGCTCTGGGCGCTGCGGCGGCGCGCCGGCGACGCCGCCGGCGGCAGCGACGGTGGCGTCCACGCGAGCGGCCACCCAAGCGGCGGCGGAAGCGGCAGCGGCGGCAGCGACGGTGGCGTCCGCGCCAGCGGCCACCGAAGCGGCGGCGGCAGCGGTGGCGGTGGCGGCGGCGGCAGCAGCAGCACGGTCGAGGCCGGCCCGATCGCCGTGGCTACCGCAGCGGCGGCGGCGGTGAGCCCGGTCCTGGCGGGGCTGACACGCCAGGATCTGACGCACGCGGCGTTCGTGCTGGGGCTCGGACTCGCCGCGCTGGGTGCCGTGGCGACACCGGCGTGGCGCGGCAGCCGCGCGGCGACGGCCGCGCTGCTCGGCGCCGTGGCGCTGGTAGCGGCCGTCGCCTACGGAGCCAAGACGCTCAGAACGTGGGCGCCGTCGACGCGCCTGCCCGGCTGGCGCGCCATGGCCCTGGAATTCGCGCCCGCCAAGTGGCTCGACACCGCCGTGCCGCCGGGCGCGCCGGTGGTGGACGGGCTCGACCACGCGGGCTGGGTGTATCTGTTCGTGCGGCCGTCCGCCGTGGCGCACACGCTCATCCCGCGGGTGAAACCGGAGTACTTCTCCGACGCACAGTGGCAGCGCCTGGCCGACGAGATCGTCGCGCGCCGGCCCGCGGCGCTGACCCTGGCGCCGGAGCAATGGCGCCTTTTCACGGCGCGGCGCCCGGAGATCGCCGCGCTGTACCGCTCGGTGGGCGGCGGCCGCTGGCTCCTGGCCGCCGGCCCCTGACGGCGGCGCGCGCGATCGAACGCGCCGAACGGTCAGCGCCGCGGCGCGCCCGGCCCAGCGGTCGCGTGCGCGGCGCTCCCAGCCCCCGCGCCAGCGCCGGCTCCGGTTCCGGTTCCGGTTCCGGCTGCGGTTCCGGTTCCGGTTCCGGTTCCGGCTGCGGTTCCGGCTCCGGTTCCGGTTCCGGCTGCGGTTCCGGTTCCGGCTGCGGTTCCGGTTCCGGTTCCGGCTGCGGTTCCGGTTCCGGTTCCGGCTGCGGTTCCGGTTCCGGCTGCGGTTCCGGTTCCGGTTCCGGCTGCGGTTCCGGTTCCGGTTTCGCCGGGAGCGGGTGCGGCGCCGGCGGTGTCGGGAAGCTTGGCGCCGGTGCGCGCCATCAAGGCCCGGAACGTGGGATCCGTCTCGAAGCCGCGGAAGGCCGGATCCTTGAAAACGCCCTCCGGGTCGCGAATGCCCTTGTCGACCGCGCGGCCGAGGGCGGCGAGCGCTTCGGCGCGACGGCCGCCGATCGCGTGCACCATCGCCACGCCGTAGTCGGCGAACGCCTGCTCCGGCGCGAGGGCGCGCACCGCTTCGAAGTCGGCGAGCGCGCCGGCGCCGTCTCCGCCGCGCGCCGACAGCACGCCGCGGTTGTACAGAGCCTCGATGTCGCCCGGGTCCCCCTTGAGCACGCGGTCCAGCTCGCGCCGTGCCGCCACGTAGTCGCCCTCCGAGATGGCCAGCTTCGCCAGCGTCTTGCGCGCGAACGTGCTGTTCTCGTCCGCACGCAGGATCTCGTTGAGCTCCGTCTTCGCCGCGGCGCGGTCCTCCCGTCCGAGCAACAGCACCACCAGCCCCATGCGCGCGCCTGTCGCGTCCGGATCGCGCGACACAGCCGCGCGCAGCTCCGTCTCCGCGCCAGCCTTGTCGCCCAGCTCGTACAGCGCCTTCCCCAGCAGCGTGTGGCCGTCGACGCTCTCGGGGTTGAGCGCCAGCGCGGCGCGGTACTCGTCCGCGGCGTGCGCGTAGTCGCCCGTCGAGAAGTAGGCGTTGCCGGCCAGCAGCTTCTGCTTCTCGCCGCTGGAGCACCCAGGCGCCAGCGCAAGCAAGAGCACGGCCGCCCGCAGCACGGACACGCGCGGGGCCCGACGCCCGGCCGTCACGCCGCCTCCATCAGGACGGACTCCCAGCGCGCGGCGACGCGGTCCCAGCCCAGCCCGTCTGCCGCGGCACGCGCGCGCGCCCCCGCCGCCAGCCGCGCGCGCCGCGCCGGGTCGTCGCGCAACGCCACGAGCGCGTCGCGCAGGGCGCCCGCGTCGCCGGGCGGCACCAGCCACGCGTCCCCACCGTGGCTCACGGCAGCGGGAATGCCGCCGACCGCGCTCGCCACGACCGGAAGGCCCGCGGCCTGCCCTTCACGAACGACGATGGGCAGCCCTTCCGTTCGCGCCAGCCAGGGCGGCGCGCCGCCGCCGAACAGCGTCTCGACGCGCGAAGGCACCGCCAGTACGTCCGCCGCCGCCAACAGCGCGCCCTTGCGCGCCCCGAGCACCGTGCCCACGAGCCGCGCGTCAACGCCGCGCGCCCTCGCCGCGCCCGCCGCCAGCTCCAGCGCTGCGCGCGCGGGGCCGTCGCCGGCGAGCCGCACCACCGTCCCGCGCGGTGCCGCCGCCAGCAGCACGTCAAAGCCCTTCACCGGCACGAGCCGCCCGAGCGCCAGCACCACGTACGCGCCGTCGCCGACGCCGAGCGCCGCCCGCGCCTCGTCGCGCGCCGGCAGCGGGCCCACGTCGACGCCGAGCGGCACGACCGCGCACGCGCTCCCCGCCGCCGCCGACACGGCCACGACGCGGTCCGCCAGCGCCGCCGCCAGCCATGCGCGCTTCGGCCCCTCCGAATGGAGCACCGCCACGTGGCGCGCCCCGCACGCCTTGGCGGCAAGCTGTCCGGCGAGCGTCGCCGGCCCCACCCAATGGCTCGCCACCACGTCTGGCCGAAAGCGCCGCGCTGCGCGCACCGCGGCGCCGCTCATCGCCGCCACGAGCGCAGGCAGCTGCACCACCGCCCGCGCGTCCCGCACGTTGTCCGGGAGCCCCGCGCCGTAACAGAGCCGCGGCCGGAGCGCGTAGCGGAACCGCGTTACCGTCACCACGCCCCCGCTCGCGTGCGCCGCCCCCGACCCTGACGCCGATCCCGACGCCGACGCCGACGCCGACCCCGACCCCGACGACGCCGACGCCGACCCCGACCCCGACCCCGACGCCGACGCCGACCCCGATGCCGACAACGCCTGCGCCTGCCCGTCCGCGGGCGCCACCACCAGCAACGCGTGCCCGCGCGCCGCCAGCGCTTCGCACCAGCGCGCCACGAACGTCCCCGCGAGGTCCCCCTCGAACCGCGGATACCCCGTCGTCACCACCAGCAGGCGCACCGTGCCCTCGGCCCTCAGGCCCGCGGCGCCGGCGCCGCCGAAGCGCGCTCCGCCAGCGCGCCTGCGCGCGCCCGCCGCGCCAGCGAAGCCGCGCCGCGGCGCAGCCACCAGCCCTGCAGCCTGTGCAGCCACGCCCGCGCCAACACGAAGCTGAGCGAGAACGCCGCCAGCACCGGCCGGATGCCGCTCTCGGCCCCCTCGTAGATCGGCCGCACCGTCACGTCCGCCACGCGCAGCCCCGCCGCCTTCACGCGCGCGAGCAGGTCGTTCGGGTATCCGTAGCGCGGCCACACGCGCTCGAGCCGCACCGCCTCCAGGCAGCGACGGTGCGCGGCCGTGTAGCCGCACTGCGAGTCGTTCAACGCCCAGTGCCCCGTGACGGCGCGCGTGAGCAACGTCAGAACGCGTCCACCGACGAAGCGCACGAGCGGCATCACGCGCCAGCAATCGGGGTGCGTGAAGCGGTCACCCATCGCGTAATCCGCCCCGCCGCTCGCCACCGGGTCGAGCAAACGCGGCAGGTCCGCCGGGTCCATCTGCGCGTCGCCCGCCATTACCGCCACGACATCCGCCCCGCCACGCAGCGCGGCGCGATAGCCGGCGACGATTGCCGCGCCTACGCCGCGGTTGTGCGCGTGGCGTAACACGACCAGGCCCGCGCGCCCACAGGCGCGCGCGGCGTCCGCCGTGCCGTCTCCCGAGCCGTCGTCCACGACGATCACGTCGTCCACCAGCGCCGGCATGCGCGCCACCACGCGCGCGATGTAGCGCTGCTCGTTGAAGGCGGGCACGACGACGGCGACGCGGCAGCCGCGATACACGCTGGCGTTCTACAGCGTCGCACGCGCGTTGACAACCACGGACGCGGGGTGCTACGCGCCCGATGCCACGCGCCGGTTGGCCCGCCGCGCGCGCCGGCGCGGAGAATGCGCATGGGATCCGTCAACAAGGTCATCATCGTCGGCAACCTCGGAAGCGACCCCGAGGTGCGCTACACGCCCGGCGGTCAGGCCGTGGCGAACTTCAACGTCGCCACCAACGAATTCTGGACCGACAAGGACGGGCAGAAGAAAGAGCGCACCGAGTGGCACCGCATCGTCGTCTGGGGACGCCAGGCCGAGACGGCCGGGCAATATCTCAAGAAAGGGCGGCAGGTGTACCTGGAGGGCCGCCTTCAGACGCGCGAGTACGACGACCGCGAGGGTCAGAAGAAGCGCGTGACGGAGATCGTCGCGCAGCAGCTCGTGTTCCTGGGCGGGCGTCCTGGCGCCGGTGAGGACTTCGCCGCCGAAGGCGGCGGCAGCGGCGGCGGCGGCGGGGGTGGTGCTGGCGGCGGCGGCGGGCGCGGCGGCTGGAGCGGCGGCGGCGGCGG
>DASYRF010000371.1:0-5354 GCA_036004705.1 Myxococcota bacterium | reverse complement strand
CGCCGACGCCGACGCCGACCCCGACCCCGACGCCGACGCCGACGCCGATAGCGACGCCGGCGACTGCGCCGACCCCGCAGACGGCTCAGTCGCCGCCCCGGTCGATGCGCTCTGCGTCGATGTCGGAGACTCTCCCACGGGGACTTACACCTCCGCCCGGAGCGGTGTCTAACATGGCGATGCGGTATCCTGCCATGGCGTTCGGGCGAAGGCCCTGCCCCGGAGAGGCCTGCGGCGCGAAGGCGGGAAGGGCGCGCGCCGACGCGAGATCGTGCACGTCCGCGGGCCGGCCGCGGAATAGGCGGCGCAGCACGCCGATTCATCATATAATGCTAGCGCGCACGTGGGGTTGACGCGGGGCCGCCGCGGAACTGCTCGAGGAGAGCCAATGGATCGGATTGGGAGCTGGGGGAAGGTCCCGCGCGGAGCGACGGTGTGGGCCGCAGCGGTGGCCGCGCTGGTCTTGGTGGCGGTGACCGCCGCGGGAGCGGCGCCGCCCAAGACGATGATCGGCAGCTGGGTGCTGCTGCGCGACGAAGGTGGCATGACGCCCGCCGCCGACGCGGCCGTGATGCTGACGTTCACGCCCGACGGGCGCGCGTGGCTGCACGCGCTCCGCGGCGCGACCGAGGTGGTGGACAAGGGCACGTACGCCTACGCCGGCGGCAAGCTCACGCTCACGCTGCCGGACACCGGGAAGTCCGTGGCGGCGGCGAAGGTCGACCAGGACGGCTTGCTGCTGACCTTGCCGTTCCGCGTGTTCGACGAGGCCGCCGGCAAGAGCGTCTGGCGCCGGATGGACGCCGTCTCGCTGGCCCCGTTCGCCTCCGGCATCGCCGCCACCGCGGCGCCGGCCGCCGCGGGCGCGGGCGCAGGCGCAGGCGCGGCCGGTGACACCTCCGTGCCGCCGGGCCTCGCCAAGCGCCTCGCCAAGATGAAGAAGGCGGCAGGCGACGGCGGCGCCGGCAGCGGCGGCGATGCGCCGCCACCCGTGGCCGGAGCGGCGGCGGGAGGAGGCAGCGCCGCCGGCGTGCTCGGCTCGCTCTCCTCCAGCGCGAGCGGCGGCGCCGGCGCGGACCTCGTGGCTCTTCCGCCGGCCCCGGCGCCCCCTCCCGCGGCGACCGCCGGCAGCGGGCCCTTCGCCCACCTGGCCGGCCGCTGGACCGGCCGCGCGGCCGGCGCGGAGACGCGCTTCCGCAAGGACAGCAGCATCACGCTCTACGCCAAGCACGTCTGCGCCTTCTGGCTGGACGTCGACCCGATGGGCGTCATCAGCGGGATGGGCGAGATCGCTTACAGCATCGACGTCGACCGCGCCGGCTCGGGCGCCGACTCGCGCGTCGTCGCCGACTTCGTCGACTCCTGGCAGAAGGGCGGTACGGCGGCCGGCGCCAAGATGGTTCGCTTCCTCTCCGGCCTGCCCAGCGAAGCCGTCAAGCGCACGTTCAGCATCAAGGGGTACGTCGACCCGGCGCGCAACGAGTTCGTGCTCGCCGCCATCGGCGACCTCGGGATGCTGGACTACACGTACACGGTCGGCACGGAGACGAAGGTGAAGCCCACTCCGGCGTGGTCGCCCTTCTTCAGCGACGCCGGCGCCAAGGTGGGCGTCAGCGGTTCCACCTACATGGCGCGCTTCGACAAGAGCGGCGTCGAGCGCAAGAAGCCCTGGCAGGAGTACTGGTACGTATGGTCGGCGACTCTGAGCCGGTAGCGAACGGCGCGGCGCCGCCCGACCCCCGCATCGGGCAGCGTGTCGGCAACTACGTTCTTCGCAGCAAGATCGGCGAAGGCGGCATGGGCGTCGTGTATCTCGGCGAGCACCCGGAGATCGGCACGCGCGTCGCCGTGAAGTTCCTGCGCAAGGAATATGCGCTGAAGGACGACGTCGCCGCGCGCTTCCGGCAGGAGGCACGCGCGGTCAACTCCATCGACCACGAGAACATCGTCCGCATCACCGACTTCGGCAGCACGGACGACGGCGGGCTCTACCTCGTGATGGAGATGCTGGTGGGGCAGTCGCTCGCCGAGGTGCTGGCGCGCGACGGGGCGCTGCCGCTGAACCGCGCCATCCCGATCTTCCGCCAGGTCGCGCGCGGGCTGGGGGCCGCGCACGCGCACGACATCATTCACCGCGACTTGAAGCCCGACAACATCTTCGTGGTGCGGCGCGAAGGGCAGCCCGAGACGGTGCGCATCCTCGACTTCGGCATCGCCAAGATCGTGGGCGGGGCGGACGGCAAGGGCGCGCTGATGCGGCTGACCACCACCGGCGCCATCGTCGGCACGCCGCAGTACATGTCCCCCGAGCAGATCGAGGGCGCGGCGGTGGACGCGCGCTCCGACATCTACTCCTTCGGCGTCATCCTCTACGAAGCGGTGTGCGGCGAGCCGCCCTTCCGCGCCGACACGTTCGGGCGCCTGCTGAAGGCTCACCTCGACGAGATGCCGCAGCCGCCGCACTTGCGCCGCCCCGACCTGGGGCTGCCCGAGGCGGTGGACGAGCTCATCCTCGCCTGCCTGGAGAAGGACCGCGCCAGGCGCCCGCAGAACCTGACCGAGGTTCTGGGGCTGCTGGAGACGGCGGCAGAGGTGGCGGGCCTGAGCCGGAACCCCACGGTCTTCGGGGGCGGCTTCCCGGGCGGGCTGCTGGTGCCGCGCACGCCGCGCTCGGTGGCGAGCGGTGCGGCGATGGCGCAGACCCTGCAATCGACGCCGCTGCCGGCGGGCATCGTCACGCGCGGCAGCTCGCCGGCCATCACACCGGTCGGGCCGCACGCGCGCGGCGGCACGCCGTCGGGGGTGGGCGCGGCGCGGCCGGGTGCGCTGGCCGACACCACGCCGAGCGGCCCGGGCGTCGGAGTCGGGCTCGGCGCGGCCACGCCAAGCCCGCAGCCCGTCTCGCTCACGATGCACGAGATGCCGGCGCGGTCGCGGGCGCCGTTCGTGGTGGCGGCGGGCGTGCTGGCGCTGGCGGGGGCGGGCGCGGGCGTCTTCTTCATGCTGGCGGGCGACGGCGGCAAGTCGGACGGCAGCCGCATGGCGACCGCCGACGTCGAGGCGGCCGGCGGCGCCGGCACGTCCCGCCTGGAGCTGCGCACCGACCCACCGGGCGCGACGGTGACGCTCGACGGGGAACGGCCGAAGGACTGCGCCGCCACGCCCTGTACGGTGGCCGTGCCGCGCGACCGCGCCGAAGTGGTGCTGGAGTTCGAGCTCGACGGCTACGAGACGGCGAAGCGGACCATGACTGCGGCGAAGGACGCGCTGCTGGACGTGAGCCTGACACACAAGGCGGAGAAGATGGGAACGGCCGGCGCCGAGGAGAGCGGCTCGCCGGCCGGGGGAACGGCGGCGGAGTCGCCTGCGTCGACAGGGGCGGCGGCGGGCAAGACGGCCAAGGCGGGTGGCAAAGCCGGCGGCAAGGCCGGCGGGAAGGCCGGCGGGAAGAAAACGTCGACCAGCGACGTCGACAGCTACGTCGATCCCTTCGGAGGCAAGTGACCGTACATTTCCGGACCACGCTCCAGGGGGCGGCGGCGCTGCTCGCGGGGGTCGGGCTGGCAGCGGCGCTCGGCGGCGAGGCGGCGGCGGAGAAGGCCAAGCCGCCGCCCGCGAGCGCCGCGCCCGCCGCCAAAGCGAAGCCCGCCGAGAGAGACAAGGACAAGGACGCCAAGCACGCCGAGGCGGTCGCCCACTTCGAGAAGGGCAAGAAGCTCGGCGAGGTCGGGCGCTACGAGGAGTCCATCAAAGAGTTCGAAGAAGCGTACCTGGCGGAGCCCATTGCCGAGATCCTGCTGAACATCGCCCTCAGCCACCGCTTCCTGAAGAACTACGACAAAGCGATCGAGTTCTACGATCGGTACCTGAAGCTGAAGCCCGATGCGCCCAACCGCAAGGAGATCGAAGGGCGCATCAAGGAGCTGATGAAGGACAAGGCGGCCGCCGCCAAGGCCGACGACGCCGCGCACAAGGGGGGCGACCCCAAGGGCCCGGCGCGGCTGGTCGTGAACAGCGACCCGCCGGGTGCGCGCGTACGCGCCGGCGCCAAGGAGATGGGCACGACGCCGCTCGTCGCCGAGGTGGAGCCGGGTGGGATCGTGCTGCACCTCGAGCTGAAGGGGTTCGAGCCGAAGGACGTGGGCGTGGTGGCGGAGGCGGGTCGAGACGCCATCGTGTCGGCGGCGCTCGTGCCGATCGGCAAGAAGGACCCGGGGATCGCGCCGCTGCCCGGCGGCGGCGCCGGCGACCTGGAGGTGACGACGAACCTTCCGGGCGCGGAGATCGTCGTCGACGGCGTCGTGGTGGCGCGGGCGCCGATGGAGCGGCACGTGGCGATCCCCGCGGGACGGCACCGCCTCGTGGCACGCGCCCCCGACTTCGACTCCGCGCCCAACGACCTGATCATCGAGGCCGGCAAGCTGGCGAAGCCCGAGCTGGTGCTGATGCCGCACAACGAAGAGGCGACCGGCCTGTTCCTGAACAAGACGGACAAGTTCCTGGCCAGTGGGCTGACGATCGAAGGCTACTGGCGCAAGCGGAAGGGAACCGCCGAGCTGACGTGGGGGTTCGTCATGTTCGGCCTGGGGTCGAGCGGGCTGACCTGGGCGGCGATCGTCCTGCGCGGCGCGTACAAAGACTGCGTGACGGACCCGGTGACGATGGCCTGCATCGGCGGCCAGCTCACGGACGCGGAGAGCCGCGCCGTGGCCGCGGCGTGGCCGACGGTGTTCGTCGTGGCGGGGCCGCTGACGATCATCGGCGCCGTGTTCCTGCTGACGGGCGCGGTGAAGCTCGCGTCGGTGAAGAACCACCGCTGGGTACGGCCGGGGATGGGCGCCGGCGACGCGGGGGCGCCGGCGTCGGGGCCGGCCACGGCTCCGACCAAGACGAGCTTCGAGCTGCTGCCTCCAGTTCCGCCGGGCCCTGGCGGCGTCACGATCCTCGCCTGGTAGCGCGCCGCGCCGCGCAGTAGACTCGCCGCGTGCAGACGACCAGGGTGGCGACCGGGCGGCTGCGGCGGCGCGCGGCGGCGGCGTTCCTCGTCACGGCGCTCGGGGTCGCCGGCGGCGGGCCGGCGCACGGCGCGGAGCCGAAGGCCGGCAGCAAGGAAGCCAAGCACGCCGAGGCGGTGGCGCACTTCGAGAAGGGCAAGAAGCTCGGCGAGATCGGCCGCTATGAGGACTCCGTCAAGGAGTTCGAGGAGTCGTACCTGCTCGAGCCCGTCCCGGAGATCCTGCTGAACATCGCTCTCAGCCACCGCTTCATGAAGCATTACGACAAGGCGATCGAGTTGTACGGGCGCTACATCAAGATGCGGCCCGACGCGCCCAACCGCAAGGAGATCGAGAAGC
>DASYRF010000370.1:0-4035 GCA_036004705.1 Myxococcota bacterium | reverse complement strand
CGCCCCCGCCGACGCCGTCATGGGGCGCGATGCTACGACGGCGGGGCGCGCCGGGCCAGCCAGCCGCGCCGTTCCCTTTCGGGAGGGGCGGCGTTCCGTCTTATGATGTCGCCGTGGACCGCCGCGACGTCCGCATTCCTTCGAACCGACCGGTGCGGATCCGCTTCAAGGACCGCCACGCGTTCGAGACACTGTACCTGCGCGACATCTCCAAGGGCGGGCTGTTCGTGAAGACGCCCCAGCCGCGCGAGCCGGGGATGATGGTGAGCATCGTGCTCGACCTGCCAGGCGGCACGGAAGTGCCGCTCAGCGGCGAGGTCGTGCACGTGGTGCGGCCGGGGCCCGGCGTGGACGCGCGGCGCGTGGGCATGGGCATCAAGCTCGCCGCGCTGACGCCGGCGCTGCACGCCCTTGTGGACCTGTACCTGGAGGGCGTGGCGGACGATTACGTGGACGGCAGCGAGAGCGGCCCGGTGCCCGCTGTCCCGGTCGGACCGCTGGCCGACCTGCTGGAGCCCCCCGACCCCTCGGAGCTCGCTGCCCTGGCGGCCCCCCCGCCCGAGCCGGTTTTCATTCCGCCGCTCCATCATGGCCCCGTCATCGAGCGCGCCCGCCGCCCCACCGATCCGCCCCTGCCCACCGCGGCGCCGATGCCGACGCCGACCCCGACGCCGACGCCGACACCGACACCGACGCCGACGCCGATGCCGACGCCGACGCCGACGCCGACGCCGACGCCGAGGCTGACGCCGACGCCGACGCCGACGCCGATGCCGACGCCGACGCCGATGCCGACGCCGACGCCGATGCCGACGCCGACGCCGATGCCGACGCCGACGCCGATGCCGATGCAGACGACCACGCCGACGCCGACGTCGACGCCAGCACCCGTAATCCCTCCCGCGCCGCCCGCCAGACCGGCGCCGGCGCCTGCGCCCGCGGCTCGCCGTCCCACCCGCCCGCCGGCGCGACGTCCCACGCACCCGCCGCCCGCATCGCCGCCCGCGACGCTCGTACTCCCCGCCCCGGCGACGGCGCCGGCAGCCGCGCCCTCACCCTCGCGCCCGCCCGCGGCTCCGTCCGCCGACGAGCTGCGCGCGCTCGAGGAGGCGCTCGCCGCGATCGAGGCGCGCCTCGGTCCGCGCGCGTCCGAGCGCCCGCCCGGCCCGTATCACGTCCTCGGGCACAAGCCGCCCGACGCCCGCACCGCCATCGCCGCTTCGCACGAGCGCGACCGCAAACGCGTCGACCCCGTCGTCTGGGCCGGCAAGGTCCCGGACGATCTCCATCGGCGCCTGCAGCGTGCGGCCCGTGCCCTCGACGCGGCCTGGGACCACGTCGGCGATCCCGCGCGGCGCGCCCTGGTCGACCTGCAGCTCGCGGTCGTCCCGCCGCCGCGCTCGCGCAGCGACGAGGAGCGACGGGCGCTCTATGCCGCCGCCGCCAAGCTCCAGGGCAACTTCGCCACGGCGAACTCGTCGCGCCTCGCCGCCGCGCGCCCGCTCGCCGACGGCGCCGCCCAGGACCTGCGCGCAGGGCGCTGGGCGCGCGCCCGCAACGCGCTGCGCCTGGCCATCAGCTACACGCCGCTCGACACGCGCCTCTGGGACATGCTCGAGCAAGCGGACCGCAACGACCCGTCGACCGGCAGGCGATGACCGCGCCCGCCGCCGGCTCCACCGCCGCGCCCGCACTCACGCCCGCGGCCGACCCCGCCCTCGCAGACCCCGGCCCCGCTGCGCCCGCCTCGTTGCGCGAGCGTGCCGGCCTCGCCCTCGCCTCCGCGGCCGCCCTGCTCCTTCAGGTCGCACTCACCCGCGTGCTGTCGGTCGCGCTCTGGCACCACTTCGGCTTCTTGCTGGTGGGGCTCGCGCTTCTCGGCCTCGGCGCCTCGGGCGTGGCGCTCGCCGCCTGGCCCCGCCTCGCCGCCGCGCCGCCGGCCCGCCTGCTCCCCGCCGCCGCGCTTGCGCAGGCGCTCGCCACGCTCGGCGCCTCCGCCGCCGTCACGCACATGCCGCTCGAGCCCTTCCGCCTGCTCGCCGATCCTTGGCAGGCGATTTGGCTCCCCGCCGCCGCGCTCGCCGTCGCCGCGCCCTTCTTCGCCTTCGGTGTCCTCGCCGGCACGCTGCTCACCGTGCGCCGCGCCGACGCCGCCGCCCTGTACGTCGCCGACCTGGGCGGAGCCGCCGCCGGCTGCCTGGCCGTGGCCGCCGCCATGCCCGCCCTCGGCGGCGAAGGCACCGTCGCCGCCGCCGCCGCCTGCGCCGCCACCGCCGCCGCTCTCCTCGCCGACGTCCGCTCCACGCCGCGCCTGTCCCTCGTCGCGCTGGCGCTCGCGCTCGCGCTCGGCGTCGCCGCCCCGCACGCCGGCGCGCTCTTTCCGCTGCGCATCACCGACGGCAAGCGCACCGGCGACGGCGTGCCCATGGCCGAGGTGCTGCGCGACCCCGCCCGCACCGTCTGGACGGGCTGGAACACCTACTCGCGCGTGGACCTCGTGCGCGGCGCCGGCGGCGCCCAGTGGGTCGCCATCGACGGGGGCACCGCGGTCAACCGCGTGCCGCGCGCCGGCGCCCCCGCCGCCCCCGACCTTCACGTGCGCGTCGCGCTGGCGCTCGCGCCGCGCCCGCGCGCCCTCGTGCTCGGCTCCGGCCTCGGTTGGGAGGTGGCGCAGCTCGCCGCGGCCGGCGCGCCCTCCGTCGTCGCCGTCGAAGTGAACGAGCTCCTGCTGGCGCTCCTCGCCGGTCCGCTCGACGCCTACACGGGCGGGCTCGCGCACCGCGCCGGTGTGCGGGTGGTCGCCGCCGAGGGGCGCGCGTTCCTCGCCGCGGACGCCGGCCGCTACGACGTCGTGATGAGCGCCCACACCATCTCCAACGCCGCCGTCTCCGCCGGCGGCCTGGGCATGGTGGAGAGCTACCTGCTGACGCGCGAGGCGGTGGCGGCGATGCTCGCGCACCTCGACTCCGGCGGCGTGCTCGTCTTCACCCGCCCGCAGGCACAGGTCGCGCCGCTCGCCGCCACCATCGCCGCCGCCCTGGCCGCCGGCGGCGCCGCCGCTCCGGCGCAGCACCTCGCCGCGCTGGAGGTGGGCCCCTTCTTCGCCGTTCTGGTGGCGTCCCGCGAGCCGCTCGGCTACGCGCGCGAAGCCGCCCTCGCCGCCGAAGCGTCCCGCGCCGGCGCGCGCCTCATCACAGGCTCCGGTTCCGCTTCCGGCTCCGGTTCGGGTTCCGGTTCCGGTTCCGGTTCCGGTTCCGGGTTCGGCGCCGACTCGGGCGTAGTCGTCACCGACGACCGCCCGTTTCTCGGCCACGCCGCCGCCGCCGGCGCGCCGTCCCTGCGCGAGCTCGTCGCCGTGTTCCGCGAGGGCGACCGCGCGCGCCTCGCCGTCGAAGACCGGCCGGTCGCCGAGGCGACGCTCCTGCTCCTGCTCGTGCAGGCGCTCGTGCTCGGCGGGCTACTCCTGCTCGTCCCGCTGCGCCGCGCGCCGCCCCGCGCCGGCTCGGGCCCGCCGCTCGCCTACTTCATCGGCCTCGGCCTCGCCTACGTCGGCGTCGAGGTGACGCTCGTGCAGCAGCTCACGCTGCTCGTCGGCCAGCCGGTCTACGCGCTCGCCGGCGTGCTCGCCGCGCTTCTCGCCGGCTCCGCCGCCGGCGCCGCCCTCTCGCGCCGCTTCGGCGACGCCGTCGAAGCGCGCCCCCTGCTCCTCTGGCGCGCCGCCGCCGCCGCCGCCGCCGCCGCCGCCTTCGCCGGGCTGTGCGCCGGCCCGCTCGCCCGCGCCGCGCTCCCGCTCCCGCCCGCCGCGCGCCTCGCCATCGCCCTCGCCGCTGTCGCGCCCGCCGGCGTGGCCATGGGCATGCCCTTCCCCCTCGGCCTGCGCGCCTGCGGGCGCGCCACGCTCGTCCCCTGGGTCTGGGCCGTCAACGGCTTCGCCTCGGTGGTCGGCTCGGTCGCCGCCGCGCTCCTCGCCTTGACCGCCGGCCTGCGCACCGCCGCCCTCGCCGGGGCCGCCTCCTACCTCTTCGCCGCCCTCGC
>DASYRF010000369.1:0-20051 GCA_036004705.1 Myxococcota bacterium | reverse complement strand
GCCGCCTTCGCTGGTGACGTAGACGCCGCCGGCGTTGACAGCGGGGGGCGCCCCGATGGGGCTGCCGGGAGCGAACGTCCGCAGGAGGCGGCCGTCGGTGCGGTCGAAGACCATGAGCCCGTCTTCGCTCGAGCCGACGATGAGGAGCCCGCCCGCGATCAGCGGATCGGTGAGACGGCCGTGCGCCGGCACCGACCAGAGCGTCGTGCCGTCGGCGGCGGCGGCCGCCTCCACGCGCCCCGACGTCGACGCCGCGAAGTAGACGACCGCGCCGCTGCCGACGACCGAGCCCACGCCCAGCGCGTCGGCGCGGTGCCACACGGGCACGCCGCCGTCGCTGGAGAGCGCGTGCACGCCGCCTGAAAACGACGCCGCGTAGACGATGCCGTCCCCGACGTAGGGGCGGCCGTCCACGTCGGTGAAGGTGCGCTTGCCCGAGGCCAAGTCGGCGGTCCAGCGCGGCACGCCCGTCTCGACGTCGAAGCCCGCCACATAGCCGTCGGCGAAGCCGCAATAGACCGTGTCGCCCGACACGGTCGGCGGCGAAGAGCCGCGCAGGCCGAACCCCTCGGGCACGTCGCGGCGCGCGCTCCAGCGCAGTGTGCCGCTCGTGCCGTCCACCGCGTAGAGCGTGTCGTCGCTGTTAGTGAAGAACACCAGCCCGTCGTGCCAGGCGAGCGGGCCGTCGATCTCGCCGCGGGTGTGCAGCCGCCAGGCCAGGCGCCCGTCGCGGACGTCCACGGCGTACAGCGCACCGTCGTCCGCCCCGAAGTAGGCGAGCGAGCTGCCGGCCGGCTGCAGCGGCGTGCAATCGACGCCGCCGTCGGCCGTGAACTCCCAGCCCTTCTCGCGCGTGTCGGGGTCGAGCCGCATCACCTTGCCGCTCGCGGAGGCGACCAGCAGATCCTTGTCGCCCGTCACGAAGCCGGGCGAGGCACGTTCCTGCAGCGGCACCTCCAGCGGCGCGGCCTCGCTCAGCGTGAGACGCCACTTCACCGCCAGCACGGGCGGGGGCGCGCCGCGCTCGAACGCCTCGGGCGTCCCCTCGAACGGGACCATCTCGCCTGCCGGGAAGCAGCCGCCGCCGGCAGCGGCGCCGGCGAGGACGGCCAGTGTGACGGCCAGCACGGGCGCGAAGGCGCGGGACAGCGGCAAGGGCAGGGGCAAGGGCAAAGGCATCAGTGGGCCGGCGCCGCGGTGGCGGCCGGCGCAGGCGCCGCCGTCGCGGCCGGCGCGGGCGCCCCCGTCGCGGCCGGCGCAGGCGCCCCCGTCGCGGCCGGTGCAGGCGCCGCGGTCGCGGCCGGTACAGGCGCCCCCGTCGCGCCCGGCCCAGGCGCCGCCGTCGCCGCCGGAACAAGTACCGCCGTCCCAGGCGCCGCAGGCGCCGCCGTTCCCGCCGGCGCAACCGGCGCCGGCGCAGTCACCGGCGGCGGCTTCAGGTCGACCAGCCCCGGGTTGTCCAGCAAGGTCAGTCGCGTGTTCACGTCCACGACGAGCGGCGACGCCGGAAAGTCCGTCTTCAGCTTGTTGAAGTACTCGCGCGCCTTGGCCGCGTCCCCCGCGCGCGCCGCCAGCCTCCCCAGATGATACAAGCGCCGGTCGGGCATGAGCGCCTGGTCGGGCACCTCCGACCCCAGCTTCTCGAACGTCACGCGCGCGTTCTCGATATCACCCTTGTTCTCGTAGGCCGCGCCCAGCCCCTCGATCGCCAGCCCCAGCGCCGTCCGATCGGCCGGCTCGCTGTTGACGAAGGCGTCGTAGTCGGCGATCGCGGCGTCCCATTCGCCCAGGTCGTAGTGCATGTCCGCCGACGCCAGCACCGCCAGGTCGGCGACGTCGCTGCCGCCGTGCTCGGCGCGCACCTTCTGGAACATCGCCAGCGCGGCACGCGCCCGCGCCGCCGGGTCGTTGAACAACGGCACCGGGTCATGGCCGGGTATGACGGGCATCTTCGCCGGGTCGGGCGCGCCCTCCTCGCCCAGCAGCGGCGTCAGCCCCGTTTCCAGCCCCCGCGAAAACTCGTGCGCGGCGGCCTCGGCGCGTGACTCCCTCCACGCCTGCAATCCCACGATGCCCAGCCCCAGGACCGCCAGACTCCCCGCCGCGATCAGCACGCGCTGCCAATTTTTCTCGATGAAGGCCCAAAGCTCCTGGGCCTTTACCTGTATGGCGATCGGCCCACGGAGCTCTTGCTTCGTCAGTTTCGGGCGCTTGAGCGCGGCCATGGCGGGGATGCGATACCCCACGTCCCCCAGGTTGTCAACGCGCCCGCGCAGGACCGCCGGGCGCCTACCAGAGCACGTAGCTGGCGCGCAGGCCGAAGTCCACGCCCCACACCAGCGCGCCGTCCAGCCACAGCAGGCGCGCGCGGCCGAGCTCGACGCCGACGGCGATCGACCGCGTCAGCAGATACTCCAGCGACAGCCCCAGCTCGGCAGCGGGGGCGAGCCTGACCCCCTCCTTCGAGCCGACCACGTAGGCGCCGGCGCCCGCCGTCAGGAACGGGACGATCCGGAAGACGTCGAGGGCGAAGGTCGCGCCGACGACGGCGCCCGCGAGGTGCTTGGCCGTCACCGGGTCCCCGTTCAGGTCGGTGGCGGGGAGGACCGCGCGCCAGCTCGCCGAGGCGGCGAGCGACCAGGCGGTGCTCAGCCCGTAGGCCGCGTGCACGCCGGCGCCCGCGCCGAGCTGCCACACGCCGGGCGGGTGGAGCGCCGCGCCGAAGGCGTCGACGCCGAAGCGCCACTCGCCCGCATCGGCGCGCACCGCCGCCGGCGCCGCGCACACGACCGCCGCCGCGAAGGCTGCCGCCACGCCGGCGCGGCGCGCGGCGCTCACGAGCGCCTCGAGGTGCGGCTCGGGCGGGCCGGCGCGGCGTCGCGCTCGCGGTGCGGGCGATAGAACACGCGGATAGGCGAGCCCTCGAACCCGAACCGCTGCCGCAGCTGGTTCTGCAGGTAGCGCCGGTAGGAGAAATGCACCTCCTTGGGGTAGTTCGCCGAGACGACGAACGTCGGCGGGGCGGTGGCGACCTGCGTGATGTAATAGAGGCGCACGCGGTGGTTGCCCTTGGCGGGCGGCGCGTGGTGCGTGGTGAACTCGGCGAAGGCGCGGTTGAGGGCGCCCGTGGAGACGCGCTTGCGCTGCTCGCGCTGGACCTTGGCCGCTTGGGCCAGCACCTGGCGCACGCTCTTGCCCGTGAGCGCCGAGCAGCGCACGACCGGCGCGTAGGGCGCGAAGAGAAAGGCGTCGCGGACCTTCTGCACGGCGGTGCGAACGGCTTCCTCGCCCGGCGGCATCAGGTCCCAGCGGTTGAGCGCGAACACGAGCCCGCGCCCCGCGTCGACGGCGATGCCGGCGAGGCGCGCGTCCTGGTCGACGGGTCCGGCGACGGCATCTAGCAGCAGCACCACCACGTCCGCCGCCTCGACCGCCCGGAACGTGCGCAGCACCGCGACCTTCTCGAGGGTCTCGCTGATCGACCTCTTGCGCCGGACGCCGGCCGTATCGACCAGCACGAACCGCTGCCCCTCGTGGCTGAGCGCCGAGTCGATCGAATCGACCGTCGTGCCCGGCATGTCGGTGACCAGGTGCCGGTCCTCGCCGAGCAGGCAATTGACGAGCGACGATTTTCCGACGTTGGGGCGTCCGACGATGGCGATGCGAATCGGCGCGACGGCGTCGGTCTGGGCGTCGGCGTCGGCTTCGGCTTCGGCTTCGGCGTCGGCTTCGGCGTCGGCGTCGGCGTCGGCTTCGGCTTCGCCTTCGGCTTCGGCGTCGGCGTCGGCCTCGGCGTCGGCGTCGGCGTCGGCCTCGGCGTCGGCGTCGGCGTCGGCGTCGGCGTCGGCGTCGGCTCCGGCGTCGGCGTCGGCGTCGGCTTCGGCGTCGGCGTCGGCTTCGGCGCCCGCCGCCTCGGCGCGCTCCTCGTCCGAGGGCGCGGGCAGCAGCTCCACGATCGCGTCGCACAGCGCCTCGATCCCGCGGCCGTGCGCCGTGCTGATGAACACCAGCGGTCCGATGCCCGCCTCGTGGAAGACCAGCGCGTCGTTCTGCATGCGGTCGTTGTCGACCTTGTTGACCGCCCAGACGATCGGCTTCCCCGATCGCCGCAGGCGGTCGATGACCGCGTGGTCGTCGGGCAAGAGCCCCTCGCGCCCGTCGCCCATGTAGACGATGACGTCCGCTTCCTCGACCGCCAGCTCCGTCTGCGCGCGGACCGCCGTACGCAGCGCGTCGCCGCTCGTCGGCTCGAACCCGCCCGTGTCCACCAGCAGGAACGTCCGCCCTGCGTGTTCGGTCAATGCGTAGTGGCGGTCGCGCGTCGTGCCCGGCGTGTCGTCCACCACGGCCTGCCGCCCCGGGACGAGCCGGTTGAACAGCGTCGACTTCCCGACGTTGGGCCGCCCCACGATGGCCACGATCGGCGCCACGCGCGGACCTTACGCGGCGCCGCCCGCACGCGCAACCGCTCGCCGGCCGGCGCTGGCCGCCCCGCCGGAAAACTGGTACGAAAAAGGAAGGCTTCCAGGAGGCGACCATGGGCGGAGCGGCACGGGTGCGCGTGGTGCTGGGGCGGCTGTTCGCCTGCGCGGCGTTGGGGGCGGCGCTCGCCGCCGCCGGGGCGGGCTGCCATCGGGGCGCGTGCGGCGACGGTGCCGTCGGCAGCGACGAGCAGTGCGACGACGGCGACGCCACCGGCGGCGACGGCTGCAGCGCGCTGTGCGCCGTCGAGCCCGGCTACGCCTGCGCCGGGGAGCCGAGCGTCTGCACCGCCACCGGCCCGGTCTGCGGCGACGGGCTGATCGACCCGCCCGAAGACTGCGACGACGACGGCACGGCGGACGGCGACGGCTGCAGCGCCGTGTGCGCCGTCGAGGCGGGCTTCGCTTGCAGCGGCGTACCGTCGGTGTGCGTGCCGGCGCCGGACTCGTGCGGCAACGGCGCGTTCGACGCCGGCGAGGGTTGCGACGACGGCAACATCGCCGCCGGCGACGGCTGCGACGACACCTGCGACGTGGAGCCCGGCTACACGTGCACGGGCGAGCCGTCCGTGTGCACGAACCTCCCGTCGTGCGGCGACGGCGTGCTTGACCCCGGCGAGGCCTGCGACGACGCGGGCGAGTCCGCCACGTGCGACCTCGACTGCAGCGCGGCCGATTGCGGCGACGGCGTGGTGAACACGACCGCCGGAGAGGCGTGCGACGACGGCGGACAGTCCGTCACGTGCGACGCCGACTGCAGCGCGCCCACCTGCGGCGACGGCACCACCAACACCGCCGCCGGCGAGGCGTGCGACGGCGCCGGCGCCACCGCCACCTGCGACGCCGACTGCACCGCCCCCGTCTGTGGCGACGCCGTGCTGAACGGCGCCGCGGGCGAGGCATGCGACGACGGCGGCGCCGAGCCCGGCGACGGCTGCGACGCTTCGTGCGTCGTGGAGTTCTGCGGCGACGGCGTCGTCAACAACGTGACCGAGCAATGCGACGACGGCGGCACCAGCGGCGGCGACGGCTGCGGCGCGACGTGCGCCGAGGAGGCCGGCTACTACTGCGCCGGCGACCCGTCCGTCTGCAGCCCGCGCACCGGCGGCTGCAACGGCCCGCTGCTCCTCACGCTGACCGACGTCATGGGCACGCTCACCGGCACCGCGATGGGCGACAACACCGGCGCCGGCAACGACGTCCCCGCGCACCCCTGCGGCACGTGGGCGCCCACCGGCGACGGCCCCGACGTGATCTATCAGTTCACGCTCCCCGACGCGCGCGACGTCACGATCACGCTCGACGGCTCTTTCGACGTCCAGCTCAGCCTGTTCGCCACGCCGTGCGACGCCGCCTCGGAGATCCCCGAGCCCGGCCAGCCCGACGGCTGCTCCAACGCCGGCTTCACCGGCATCGAGACGCTGCAGTACGTCGCCCTCCCCGCCGGCTCCTACTTCGTGGTCGTGGACGGCTCCTGGAGCGGCGCCACCGGCACGTTCACCGTCGACGTCTCCGCCGACCCCACCGCCTGCGGCAACGGCGCCGTGAACCCGCCCGAGCCCTGCGACGACGGCAACGCCGTGGACGGCGACGGCTGCAGTCACGGGTGCGTCGTCGAGGACAACTACGCCTGCGTGTCTTCGCCGTCGATGTGCTTCTACGTCTGCGGCAACGGCCTCGTCGACGGCGCCGGCGAAGAGTGCGACGACGCCGGCACCGCGCCCGGCGACGGCTGCGACGCGGTCTGCCGCGTCGAGCCCGGCTTCACCTGCTCCGGCGAGCCCTCCGTCTGCGGCCCCGCCTGCGGCGACGGCGCCGTCGACCCGCTCGCCGGCGAGGAATGCGACGACGCCAACACCGTCGCCGGCGACCGCTGCAGCGCCTGCCTGCTCGACTACACGTTCGCCGAGGTCGAGCCCAACGGCACGACCGCCACCGCCGAGCCCGTCGTCGACGGCGACATGGTGCGCGGCGCCCTCCTGCCCGTCGCCGACGTGGACCTGTACACGTTCACCGTCACCACCGTCCCCGCGACCATCACCGTCGAGCTCTACTCCAGCATCGACGGCATCGTGATGACCGGCTTCGGCGCCGGCCAGTACGACGGCAACGGCACGCTCAGCCCGCTCGTCGACTGTCCCGACTTCACCGCCGACGACCCCGACGTGCGCCTCTTCGGCCCCGGCGGCGACCCCACGAACAACGCCACCGCCCTCGTCGCCGACGACCTCGACGGCGACGGCTTCTGCTCCTACATCGGCCCCTCCAACGACCCCGCCACGACGCTGAACACCCCCGGCACCTATTACCTCAAGGTCACCCACTTCAACCCCTTCAGCGGCACCATGCCCCGCTACATCATGGACGTTCAGATCACGCCCTGACGGAAGGCGGAGCCTCTTCGCGTCTCGCCCTCGAGTGTCGAGGTCATTCCGCCGTGACCTGAACACTCGGCGGAATCTCTTCGAGTCTCGCCGTCGAGTGTTGCGGTCATTCCGCCGACACCTGAACACTCGGCGGAATCTCCTCGAGTGTCGCCGTCGAGTGTTGAGGTCATTCCGGCGCGACTTGAACACTCGGCGGAGGCACTTCAAGCCTCGCCGTCGAGTGTTCAGATCATTCCGTCGAGACCTGAACACTCGACGGAATCTCTTCAAGTCTCGCCGCCGGGTGCCGCGCTCTCGCCGTGGAGTGAGCCGCTCACTCCGCTGGGACGCAGCGCCGAGACGCAACCTATCGGAGTCCGCGAAGATGCGCGAAAAGCGCGAACGAAGTGATCCGTTTGGCCGCCGGTGGCCTAGTTCAGGGTAGAAACGGGCGCGAGGGGCCGAGCGGTGCAAGCCGCCGTGGAGCCCCCGGGGTCGGGAACGACGGCGGGAAAAAGGAGATGGCCGGATGGGGGGGCGCAAGGTGAGAGAACGATCATGTCGCACAACGAGATGAGCGCGGTGATTTCCGCCACGGACCTGCAGGCGGTCCGGCAAGCGATCGCGACCTTGCGCGAGAAGCTACCGCTGCGGGCCGCGGCGTCGGCGGACACCCGCAGGCGGTTGACCAAGCTGGGCCCCAAGAGCATGGCCTTCGTGACGACGGCGCTCGGCGCCGCGCAAGCGCACCCCGAGCTCGTGCCGGCCGCCGTGAACGTGCCGGGGCTCGCGACACACCTTCGGCTGTTCGAGTCGCTGGGGTCCATCGCTTCGGAGCTCGTCGCGCTGGCGCAGGCGGTCATGGACGCAAGGACCGTTGCCGGAGGCGAGGCCATGGGCCGCGCCCTGACGGTTTACGGCGCGCTCGAGGCGGTCGCGCGGATTGTTCCCGAGGCGGGGGCGCTCAGGCACGCGATGTCGGCGCGCTTCCGCAAGCGCGCCCGGGGCGCTCCGGAAGGTCCCGCGCAGGCGACGCGCCTCCCCAGAAGCGACGGCGGCGCCGGTGCTGCCGCGGCGCTACATTCCGCTCGAGCCCCAGGTCTCCACGGAGGCGCGATCGAAGCAGAAGACGAGGGTGCGGCCGGGGACGAGGGGCGCGGGCGGGGCGCCGGTGCGCGGGTCGGGGACGACGGGCACGCCGTCGACCAGGTCCACCGGGCCGCAGTCGCGCGCCCCGGCGGACGCGCCGCGGAAGGAGTCGGGGTCGCGCGCCAGCACGACGTCGGCGCGCGCGGTGCCGGCGGGGCTGCCGTCGGGCCAGAAGAGCGGCGCGCCCTTCTTCAAGAGCGCGCCGTGCGAGCTGGAGGCGCTGCCGCCGGTGCCCTTCAGCCCGAGAAGCCCGCCGCCGAGCGGCTCCGCCGGCTCGAGCACCGAGAGCGCCGCGCACGGCGCGCGCAGGTCGAGCAGGCGCGCCGCGCCGCGGCGCTTGGCGCCGTGCAGGAAGAGCGTCCAGCCCTCGGCGAGCGGGCCGATCGGCGCGCCGCCCAGCTGCGCCTCGGGGAGCGGCGCGTACGGCTCGTCCTTGGGCGCGTCGAAGTGGGGCGTGGGCGTGTAGCTGGTGCCGACCGCGCCGGGCGGCGCGGCGAACGGGAGCGGCGCCGCGAGCTCGGGAGGAGCGCGCTGGTCTTGCCGCCGGGCGGGGCGGGCGGCGCCACGGCGACGCCGGCGGCGAGGGTGAGGCCGGTGCCGTCCTTGTACTTCGCGTGCACCTCGCGCGTCGTCACGGAGAGCAGGTCGGCGCGCGCCACGAACAGCCGCAGCGCCAGCGCGCGCAGCCCGGCGACGTCCTCGTAGCAAGTCCGTGCGCCGGCGGCGTCGTCGATCGACTCGACCTCGACGGCGTCGGGCAGCTCGCGGACCAGGCGGAACGCGTGGCGTGTGCCGGCGGGGGCGCCGTCGCCGGCGACGCGCGCGTGCGGCGCGGCCGGGCTCGCGGCGACGCGCAGCGCGGCGGAATCGAGCACCAGCACGTGCCGATCGGCGGGCTTCGCGCGCGCCGCGCCGAGCGCCGACAGCGCGACCGCGGCAGCGATCGCCGCCACGAGCCGGGGGAGCGACCCATTCTTCATGCGGCGCTTGTACGCTCGGCCGACCCGGTGGGTCCAGCGCGACGCCGAGGCGGACCACAGCCGCACCCCGTGGCGAACGTTCCTCTGCCGGCACAGGCGGGAAGTCGTCGCGCGACGCGCCGAAGGAGCACGACGCGACCGGGCGCATGCGCGCTGGCGGGTGACCCGAGCGCGGCGCGCCCCGCGCGCGCCTACGGCAAGACTTCGAGCGACACGCCGACCGAGGGAGCACCGCCGTCGCGCGACCAGCGCGCCAGCACGCGCCGAGCGCCGGGTGCCGGAAGGAGCAGGCTTCCGGCGAGGTCGAGGTCGAGATCCCCGGCGGCGCCCTTCGCCGGCGGAGTCACGAGCCGGCGGAGCTTGTACTCCAGCACGGTGCGCCCGGTCGTGTCGCGCCGCAGCGACAGCGAAACGGCCACCTCCAGACGTGCGGTCTTTCCGTCGACGACGCGCGGCTCGGAGAGCTTCATCGTCGTCGCGCCGTCCACGTCCGGCAGGGGAAGACGAAAGCTGGTGGTGCGCGTGGTGCCGCCGTCGGGCTCCTCGAGGCGCAGCTCCACGTCGGTGGGGACGACTCCGGCCGGGGCGACACCCGCCGGGGCGCTGCCCGTCCCTGCAGTCGCCGCCGCCGCGGCGCCACCTCCCTGGGCGAGCAAGGTCACGGCGGCGGCCAAGACGGGCAGCCAGATCTTCGTTCGGCGAGTCATGCGGATCCTCCAGTGCGCCGGTGCGCCGTTGCGTCGGCGCACCCATGCGATCGTTCACGGCTGCGCACGGCCCGTGCACCGCGCGTGCCACGCGGCGCGCCGCCGCCTCTCCCCGGAGACGCCGGCGCGCGCACGGCGCGCCGCCCGCACACGCGACACGTCGTCCTGTTGGCGTCGCGCGGCGCGTGACGAAACGTCATCGCGCCGAGCGCGCGGACGCGCAACGGGCGGCGAGCGGCGCGCCGCCCAATAAGCTCATCGCGACCTCGCGCACGAGGAGCGGTCGTGCCTATCGTTCGGCCCCTAGTGGCTCTGCAGCGGACCTGTTACCGTGGGGCGAGCTACAGGGAGGTATCCATGAGAGTTGCACGCTTGACGCTGGCCGCGACGCTCGCTGCGGCGGCCGTGGGGTGCTTCGCCGACACGGGGACCGAGGGGACCGGAGGGACGGATCCGGCCTTGCCCGGAGGGGGCTCAGGGGGCGGCGGCGCAGGCGGGGGCGGCGGCGTGGTGGGCGGCGGCGGCGGCGGCGGCGGCGGCGGCGGTGGTGGGGGCGTGATCGTGCCGTCGGATCGCGCTTGCGCCAACGCGGACGGCACGCTGCCCTACGGCGCGGTCGACTGCACCGTCCTGACGGGTTACGGCTCCATCACCGACATCGCGATCGATCCGGACTACGGGTACCTGATCGTCCTCGCCTCCGACCTGAGCTACGCCACCGTGGTGGACCTGGTCGTGCGCGGCACGGGTGAGCTGCGGCGCAGCGTCACCACGACCGTGTACGGGAACAGCGTCGGGCCGCTGGGCGGGCTGGCCGTGGCGGTCGGCGACGGCATGAACCTCAACCGCGTGGATCTGCGCACGGGGACCACGACCCCGCTGAACGGCTTCGAGTCGCTCATGCAGGGAACCCCGTCGTACATCGACGCCGGCGACGGCGGCGACGGAGACACGGTCATCACGACGGTCGAGTGCGAGCCCGACGTGGGTGAGCCGTTCGAGATTTGGAGCGGCGACGGCGACAGCTACACCCTGCTGGCCTCGGTCCCGCTCGCGGAGTCTTCCGTGACGTTCCCCGGCTCGGTGTACATCCAGGGCATCGCCTACGCGCCGGATCGCGGCGTGGCCTTCCTGCACAACGGGCCGTTGCTCGTCATGAACCTCGCCACGGGCGAGAGCGCCCCGTTCCCCGGCGCGCTCCCGGCGGACCTCTGGGAAACGACCTACGACGCGGCGCAGGGCCACCTGCTGGTCATGACCCACTCGCCGACGTGGGACCCGGGCAGCGCTTACATCTACGAGCTCCCGCTCTAGAGCACCCCTCCGCGCGTCTACGACGGCGCCTAGGCTCGGACCGGGCCCACCGGTCAGGCGCCACAGCAGCGCTTGTACTTCTTACCGCTGCCGCAGGGGCAGGGCTCGTTGCGGCCGACGCGGGCGGCGCTCGGGGGAGCAGCGGGCGGCGCCGAGGGACGCTCCGCGGCGAATCGGCGGCGGTCGGCGGGCGCGGTCGGAGGGCCGAGGGCGACGAGCTGCGCCGGAACGAGGGCCTCGAAGTCGGGGCCACCGCTGGCGACGTGGCCGCGCACGCGTAGCTGCGCGCGCGGGGCGCGGGTCGCGACGTACGGCGTCACGCGCAGGACGCCGGCGGCGTCGCCGGACCACGCGAAGAGGTCCTGCCCGCAGGCGACGGCGTGAAGCGCCGCGGCGGGACCGAGCAGCGCGGGTTGGGCGCAGCAGGGGAAGCCCTCGAGCGCGTGCGCCCGCGCCCCGTCGTACCCGTCCTCGTCGTCGAGCAGGTCGTCGATCCACTCCGCGACGGTCTGCTTCAAGCCAAAGACGCTCTCCAGGGCGTTGCTACCGTCGCCGAGGGCTTCCTTCAGGTGGTCTCGCCAGCGCTTGGGCGCGCTGAGCAAGGCCAGGCGCAGCAGCTCCCGCTCCGCCCGCGCAGGCGCCTGCGCTCGCGTGGAAGGGGCCGCGGCGCCGGCGCGCGAGGGGCCAGGGGCGTCGGCGTCGCCGACCGCCCGGGCGGGCGCCGGCGCGGCGCGGCCCGAAGGCGCGGGTGCCGGGACCAGCGGCTCCACGGCGCCGACGGCGCGCGCGGCCGACGCGGCTTCGGCGATCCGCCGTACGTACGCGGGCAGCCGCAACCCGGGCGCCGACGCGTTGCCGCGGCGGGTGCCGGCTTCGTCGTCCTCCGCGGCACGGTCGTCTTCGTCGTCGCCACTCGGGGCGTCACCGTCGTCCCAGTCGTCATCGTCGCCGTCCCAATCGTCGGCGGTGCCGTCCCAGTCGTCGTCGGCCTCCAGGCCGTCGCGGCCGCCCGAGTCGCCGAGTGGCGTCGCCATCGCCGCGTAGCCGGCGCGGGAGAGGGTACGCATCGCCCGCCCCGCGTCGTGGTCTTCCGAAACGAACACTCCGGAGATGCCGGTGGGATGTAGCCGCGATCCCGACGGCGGCGCCTCGGCGCCGGGAAGAACCACGACGACCCCTTCGAGCACGTAGGCGCGCCGGACGGTGCCGGCGAAGTCGCGCACCCCGCGCTCCACGTTGGCGGGGACGCCGTGCGCAGAGGCGGCGGCGAGCGCGGCCGTCATCTCGTCGGCGGTCACGCCCTGTCCAGCGGCGCTGCGCACGGAATCGGCCTCCACCTTCAACGTCGCGACGATCTCGAGCCGCACGAGACGGCAGAAGCGTCCGAGCGCGAACATCGCCGCCGCGCCCGCCTCGGGCGGGACGATCACCTCGAAGTTGGGCTGCACGTGGCACACGGCGCGCTGCGTTTCGCCCGCACCGCCGCCCCCCCCGCCGCCCGCGCCGGCGCCGCTACCGCCCTCGCCGCCGCCGCCGCTGCCGCCGACCCGCTCGAAGAGCGCCGCCAGGGGCGCCGCCAGCCGCAGGTGCGCGGCGCCGTCCGCCTGCTCCACCTCGAGGATGCCGTCCTCGGCCAGTCGCTCGGCGCGGCGATCGAACAGGGCCTGCAAGCGGTTCGGCTCTGCCCACGTCCCCTGCGCCCCGTGGCGACCGGCCTCGGCCAGGCGGAAGGCGCGCGCGACCTCTTCGCGCGCGAGCGCGCCGCCGCGCCGCGCCAGGAGCCCTATCGCCACCTCGTCGCACGCGGCCTCCCCGCCGCGAAACGACCACTGCAGCCAGCGCGAATTGCGTACGTCCGCGCTGCCTTCGAACAGGGCGGCCGCCCTGCGGGCGTCGACGTTCACGCGGCCGTCGGCTCCGGCTCCCCACAGACCGAGACCTGCCGTCATGAAGAGGACCGGTTCTAGCCGCGCTGCAGCGGGGCCGGCGAACAGCGCGTCGAGCCGCTGCCGTTCCAGCCGGTGCAGCTCACCGCGCGCCGTGACGCGCGGGCGGGCACTGGCCAGCTGACCGAGAAGCGCCGCGGCGAGGAACCACGGGCCCTCGTTCGTCTGCGACGGGGCGGCGGGCGCGCGGGTCGCCGCCGCACGCGCGCGCGCGGCGCGGTGCAGGCCGTCGAAGAGCGGGCGCAGGGCGCGGGCGAGCGGCGGCGCGACCCCGAGCAAGGGCATGTCGCTCCAGCCGACCCGGCCCGACAAGAGGAGGTTCGCGCGGCCCAGCGCCTCCCGTCCCGCCGCCGCGCCCGCCGCACCGAGGGCTCCGCGCAGCTCCCCCGTCAAGCACTGCTCCGGAACGAGCCCGTCGGCCTCGCACAAGATCTCCAGCGCGGCGCGCCCCGGCGCGGGCAGGGACTCCACGAGCCGTCGCAGCGCGCGCACGTCTTTCAGCGCGGCGCGCAGCCGGGCGCGCACGACGGCCGGCTCGCCGCGTACCTCCGTGCCCACCACGCGCGCCGCGAGCTGCTCCAGGGAGCGCCGCTCGATCGTCTCCAGGAAGTCGTGCGCCGCTCGGCCACGGCGCGCCCTCGCCACCGCGGTCGCCACCGCTCAGCTCCTTGCGTTCGGCGCGGCGGCCAGATTCAAGGCGGGCGCCGCCACCGGAGTCGTTTCCGCCGCGTCCACCGTCACATTCTGCGGGGCGCCGTCCCCCGTGGCGCCGCCCGGCCCCGCCTGCAGCCGCCAGTCCTCGACGGCGTAGCGGTAGCCCTGTTCGGTGAGGAACAGCTGCCGGTTCAGGCCGAAGCGCTGCTCGCTCGTGTCGCGCGACACCAGCGAGTAGAAAAACGCGCCGCGCGCCTTCGGGCGCAGCACCCGCCCGAGCCGCTGCGCCTCCTCCTGGCGCGACCCGAACGTTCCGGACACCTGCACCAGCACCGACGCTTCGGGAAGGTCGATGGAGAAGTTCGCGACCTTGGACACGACCAGGAGCCGCTCGCGCCCGGCACGGAAGTCGGCGTAGAGGCGCTCGCGCACGGCGGTGGGAGTCTCGCCGGTGATGAGCGGCGCGCCCAGGCGGCGCGCCAGCCGCTCGAGCTGGGCGATGTACTGGCCAATGACCAGCACGTGCTCGCCCGCGTGGCGCGCCAGCAGCTCCACCACGACCTCGTCCTTCAGCGCGTTGCAGGCAGCCACGCGGTACTGCGCGTGTGGGTCGTCGGCCTTGGCGGCGTACTCGGCGCGCAGCGCGCTCGTCACGTCGACGCGCACCTCCTGGCAGGCCGCCGTCGCGATGAAGCCGTCCCGCTCCATCTCCTTCCACGGCACGTCGTGGCGCTTGGGGCCGATGAGCGAGAAGACATCGGTCTGCAGCCCGTCCTCGCGCACCAGCGTCGCGGTGAGCCCCAGGCGCCGCCGGGCCTGGATCTCGGCCGTGATGCGAAACACCGGCGCGGGCAGCAGGTGCACCTCGTCGTAGATGATGAGCCCCCAGGGGCGAGAGGTGAAGAGCGCGAAGTGCGGATAGGCGTCGCCGCGGCGACGGCTGAGGATCTGATAGGTGGCGCAGGTGACGGGCCGCACCTCCTTGGCACGGCCGTCGTACTCGCCGACCTGATCGGGGCGCAGGGTCGTCTTGTCCAGCAGCTCCGCCATCCACTGGCGGGCGGCGACGACGTTCGTGCAGAGGATGAGCGTCTCGGCGCGCAGCGCGGCGGCGGCGGCCATGCCGACCACGGTCTTGCCGGCCCCGCACGGGAGCACGACCACGCCGTGGCCGGCCCCGGCGCGCAGGAACGCGTCTACGGCGGCGCGCTGATAGGGGCGCACCGCGAAAGGGCGGCCGCCCGCGGTGGTCGGGTCCCGCAGCGCGAAATCCAGCGGCTCGCCGTCGACGAACCCGACACGATCCTCGACCGGCCAGCCGAGCCGGGCGAGCTTCTGCTTGAGGGTGCCGCGCCCGACCAGGTCGACCTCGAAGCTGGCCTCGCCCGCCGACGTGGCGGCGGCGGCGGCGGCCGCGCGCCGCACGAGCGGCCCTGTCGACGGGTTGCGCGCGATCTCCTCGGCGACGGCGTCGTCGTCGACCTCGAGGCGCAGTGTGCCGGCCGCGGCGGCCGGCAGCAGCCGCAAGCGCCCATAGCGGCCCATCGTGTCCGCGATGTCGGTGGCCACGTGGTCGGGCACGCCGTAGCGGGCGTGCGTGCGCAGGGCGTCGAGCACCTCGGCGACGCTGGCGCCGGCCGAGGCGGCGTTCCACAGCGACAGCGGCGTCAAGCGGTACGTATGGACGTGCTCGGGACTCTTCTCCAGCTCGGCGAAGCGCGCCAGCGCGTCACGCGCCGCCTCCCACTGTGGAGTGTGGACGTCGAGCAGCACCGAGCGGTCTCCCTGGACGATCAGCGGAGCATCGGGATCGTGCATCGCGTCTCCTTGCGCGCGGGCCCCGCGCGAGCGCTGCCTGCTTGAAGCTGTCGCATGCGCGCGCACGGTCACGCAAGAGGTTCTCCACGCGGGCGCCGTGGTTTCGGCACGGAGATGATCTCCCTCCGTACGTGCCGGCGCCGCGGTTGGATGGCGGAGCGGTGGGCGAGGGTGTAGCCTGCCGCTGAACCGACAATTTGGGAGGGTCCATGCGGAACCGGCTAGGTGGCGGTGCGGGCGGCGCGGGGCTTGGGGCGGCGGGCGTGCTGGCGGCGCTGGCCGTGGCAGTGGCGGCGGGCGCGGGCGCGGCGGGGTGCAAGCACGGCGACGAGGCGGTGTGCGGGGACGGGGTCATCACCGCGCCCGAGGGATGCGACGACGCGAATACCGCGGCGGGGGACGGGTGCGCGGCGGCGTGCGCGGTCGAGACGGGCTGGGTGTGCGGGGGGCAACCCTCCGTGTGCACGACGACGACGGGCGCGACGTGCGGCGACGGCGTGGTCGACGCGTCGGAGGGGTGCGACGACGGGGACAAGACGGCGGGCGACGGCTGTGACGACACGTGCGCGGTGGAGGCGGGGTTCACGTGCGCTGGGGAGCCGTCGGTGTGCACGGCGACGACGGGGCCGGTCTGCGGTGACGGCGCGGTGGACGCCGCCGAAGGATGCGACGACGGAAACACGGCGGCGGGCGACGGCTGCGACGGCGGCTGCGGGATCGAGCCGGGATTCACCTGTGCGGGCGAGCCGTCGGTCTGCACCGCCACGACGGGCGCGGTCTGCGGAGACGGCGTCGTGGACGCGGGCGAGGGCTGCGACGACGCCGGCACGGTGACCGGCGACGGCTGCGACGCGGCCTGCGCGGTCGAGGCGGGCTTTGCGTGTGTCGGGGAGCCGTCGGTGTGCACGGCCACGGCGGGCCCGGTCTGCGGAGACGGCGTCGTGGACGCGAGCGAGGGCTGCGACGACGGCGGCACGGCGACCGGCGACGGCTGCGACGCCGTGTGCGCGGTCGAGGCTGGCTTCACCTGCACGGGCTCGCCCTCGGTCTGCACGCCCATTGGCCCCGCCTGCGGGGACGGTTCCGTGGACCCGAGCGAGGGATGCGACGACGGCGGCACGGCGACCGGCGACGGCTGCGACGCCGTGTGCGCGGTCGAGGCTGGCTTCACCTGCACGGGCTCGCCCTCGGTCTGCACGCCGATCGCGGCGGTCTGCGGCGACGGCTTCGTCACGGCGCCCGAGCAATGCGACGACGCCAACCTGAGTAACGGCGACGGCTGCAGCGACGTCTGCCTCTTCGAGGCGACCTGCGGCAACGGCGCGGTCGAGCCCGGCGAGACCTGCGACGACGGCAACACCACGCCGGCGGACGGCTGCGACGCGCTCTGCCAGCTGGAGCCCGCGACGACGTGCGGCGACGCCGTGGACCTCAACGACCCCGCCAACGTCACGGTCAGCGGCAACGTCACGATCTATGACGGCACCACCAGCGGCGCGACGCTCGTGGACTTCGGCACGCGCTCGTGCGCCATCGGCGCCGAGACGGGAGTGGCGACGGTGATCCACCGCTACACGATGCAGGGCGTGGGCGTCCTGCACATCGAGACGATCGACGTGGGCGGCCCGCTGGGCGACACCATCCTCTACAGCTACCTCGACTGCCTCGACCCGAGCGCCAGCGACGACTGCGACGACGACGGAGGGCCGGGGACCTACTCGACGATCGCGACGGGCATCCTGCCCGCGGGCACCGCGGTCTACATCGTGCTGACCGGCTTCACGACGGGGGACGTCGGCCCCTACGAGCTGCGCGTCGCCGAGGCGGCGCCGGCGCCGGCGTCCGGGACTTGCGCCGCGCCCATCGTCGCGGGCGCGGGCGACTATGCCGGCGAGACGCTCGCGTCCGACGCCGACAACGACAACACGAGCGGAGCTTGCGGCGGCGCCGGGACGGGCGTCCCCGACGCGGTGTACGAGGTGACGCTGGCGGGGCTGTCCGACATCTTCGCCCGGGTCGACACGCAGGACGGCGGCTTCGACCCGGTCGTGTACGTCACCGACTCGCCCTGCGGCACCGGCGGCGAGGAGGCCTGCCAGGACAACTTCGGCGGCGGCGCCTCCGAGAGCACCACCGCCGTGGACCTGCCGGCCGGAACCTACTACGTGTTCGTCGACGGCTTCGTCGCCGGCGACGTCGGCGCCTACGCCCTGGAGATCGCGGTGACCACGATCATCCCGGCGGGCATGTCGTGCGACCCCAACGACCCGACGACGCGATGCGAGACCGGCTTCGCCTGCGCCGGCCCCGCCGGCGCCGCGACCTGCCTGTAGGCGCTACCTCACGGCGGCGGGAGGCGCGGGGCGAAGGTCTTCGCCGAGGGCGAGCCTCACTTTCAGCGCGGAGCGGGCGAGGTCGGCTTCGGCGGCGAGAACGTCGCGCGTGCGGCCGGCCACGGCGCCGAGGGCGCCGAGGCGCTCGGTGGGGGTGCGCAGGCCGAGGCCTTCCAGCGCCCAGGCGGCCCAAAGCCAGCGGCGCGCGGCGGCGAGCGACGTGTGCGCCGCGGCGAGGACGGGCGCGGCGGCTAGGGCGTCGTTGAGGGCGGCGGCGATCTCGGCGGCTGCGTTGCGTTCGGCGGCGCGCAGCGCGGCGGCGGCGGCGGCGGTCTCGGCGTTCCCCCGGTCCACGCGCGCGACCACCGAGGCCGGCGCCACCGTCCAGCGCAGCACGGCGGCGGCGCCCAGCCCGAGCCCGTTGTAGGGGTCATAGGCGGTCGGGGAGGACTGGTTCATCACGCCGGGCGCGATGGCGAGCGTGCCCTCCACGGCGAGCGACAGGCGCGGCCAGACGTCGGCGGCGGAGAGGCGCGTGGCGGCGGCGCGCTCGGCAACGCCGAGACGCAGGACGGCCAGGTCGGGACGGGCGTCGAGGGCACGGGTCACGGCCGCGTCCGGCACGACGGAGGCCGCGGTGTCGCGCAGCGCGGCCAACAGCGGCGGCGGCGCGGCGAAGCCGGCGGCGAGCGCGGCCGGCGACTCGGCGGGAACGACGGCGCGGCCGGTCAGCGCGGCGAGGCGCGCGAGGTCGGTCTCGAGCGTCGCGGCGGCGCGCGCACGGTCGGCGCGCAAGCCTGCGGCGCCGGCATCCACCTTGTGCAGCTCGCGCGGCGTCAAGGCAGGCTCGGTGCCGGCGGCGAGCGCCGCGCCGATGGCGGCGCGCACGGCGGCGACGCCGGCCTCCTGATCTTCGAGCTCGTCCAGCAGGGCGCGGTCGGTCCAGGCGGCGAGGTAGGCGTCGACGAGCGCCGCTTGCACGGCGGCGCGGGCCACGCCCTCCGCGGAGCGCGCTGCCAGCGCGCGGGCCCGCGCCGCCGCACGCGCCTCGCTGACGCGCCCGAACTGGTAGAGCGGCTGCAGCGCCAGCACGCGGCCGGTCAGGTACGGCCCCCAGGGGACACCCTTCGGGATGAGGGCGTCGTCGGGCGGCGTGCCGCTCAGCGCGTCGCCGGAACGGTCGTACGTGGGGGCGAGGGTCGCGGAGACGTCGAGGGTGGGGAACCATCCGGCGGTGGCTTCCGCCAGGCGCGTCTCGGCGCTGGTGACGGCGGCGCGCGCGGCGCGGAGGGCCGGGGCGTCTTCGGCCATCGCGAGGCAAGCGGCGAGCGTCGACGGAGCGGGGGCCGCAGCCGGAGCCGGAGCCGGAGCGGCAGAGGGAGACGCGGCGGGAGCGGCGGGGGGAGGAGCGAGGACGGTGGCCAGGAGGGCGGTGAAGGGCGCGATGCGGGAACGGATCGTGGGGGAGGTCACTCGCCGTAGCCCAGCTTGCGCATGCGCTGCGGGTCGCGTGTCCAGTTCTCCTCGGTGCGCACGACCAGGTCGAGCATCACCTTGCCGCCAATCATGGCCTCGATTTCGCGACGCGCCTCCGTCCCGATCTTCTTCAGGCGCGCGCCCGCCTTGCCGATGACGATGCCCTTCTGCGAATCGCGCTCCACGTGGATCGTCGCCGTGACGCGCGTCGCCCTCCCCGGCACCGCCGGCTCGTCCCACCGCTCCACCGTCACGGCGCTGGAATAAGGGATCTCCTCGCCGGTCTGCTGGAATATCTTCTCGCGGATGATCTCGGCGGCCAGGTAGCGCACGGGCCGGTCGGTGTACTCGTCGCCGGGAAACAGCGGCGGGCCTTCCGGCAGCAAGGCCACGAGCTCCTTCACCAGGGCCTCCACGCCCTCGCCCCCGGTCGCGCTGATGGGCACGATCGCGCGGAACGGAAAGGCCGCGGCCAAGGCCTCCAGCAAGGGCAAGAGCGCGCTCTTGTCGGCGAGCGCGTCGATCTTGTTGACCGCCGCCACCGCCGTGCGCGGCTTCGCCTCGCCGCGCAGCGCCGCCAGCACGAGGGCGTCCTCGTCGCCGGACCGCGCCGGCGGCGCGGTTGCGTCCACGACCAGCAGCGTGACGTCGGCCGTCGACATCGCCTCCAGCGCCAGCTTCACCATGTGCTCGTTGAGCGGCCGGTGCGGGCGGTGCACGCCGGGCGTGTCGAGGAACGCGAGCTGCGCACCCGGCCGCTTCGCCACGCCCAGGATGCGGTCGCGCGTCGTCTGCGGCTTGGGCGTCACCGCCGCCACCTTCTCGCC